>JAGDDE010000110.1 GCA_017958185.1 Lachnospiraceae bacterium
CGTACCCGCCGAAAACGAAACGAACGCGTCGCAACCGACGGATAAGGCCACGCAGGCGCCGACCGCTGCTCCCACGCAGGCGCCGACCGCTGCTCCGACGCAGGCGCCGACCGCTGCTCCCACGCAGGCACCGACCGCTGCTCCTACGCAGCCTGCACCCACGCAGCCGGCGGGACCGCTGCGCTTCACGAAAGAGACGTATCCGCGTGTGGACGGCGCTACGGGCATGTACCCCATGTCTGTGGAGATCGCGAAAGCGCTCATCGGTCTGACAGAAGAGCAAGCGGAGGAATTCATCACGCACCATACGACTGCCCAGGCCTACTACAACCTGATCGATAAAAAATGCGACCTGATCTTTGTTTCGGAACCGTCTGACGACCTGATCCAGCGCGCGTCCGCCGCCGGTGTGACGTACGAGATGGTCGGGATCGGACGCGACGGCTTCGTGTTCGTCTGCAACAAACAGAACCCGGTGAACAGCCTGACGCTGGATCAGATCCGGGCTATCTATACCGGCCAGATCACCAGCTGGAAAGAAGTTGGCGGCGAGGACATCCCCATCATCGCCTACCAGCGGGAAGCCAATTCCGGCAGCCAGAACCTCATGGAAAAGATGGTCATGCAGGGCCTGAAAATGGCGGAGGCGCCGGCCGAGTACCGCATCGACAGTATGTACGGGCTCATCGACAGTGTCGCTGCCTATGAAAACAGCCGTTCCTCGCTGGGATATTCCATCTATGTATACGCGAAGGAACAGTACGTGAAGGACTCCATCAAGTTTTTGTCGATCAACGGCGTGTATCCGACGGATGATACCATCGCGGACGGCAGTTACCCGCTCTCGAAGATCGTCTATGCCGTCTTCCGCAGCGATGAACCGGCGGGCAGCCCCGTGCGGCGCCTGGTGGCCTGGTTGCTGACCGAAGAAGGCCAGAAGGCCGTCATGGCCGGCGGATATTCGGGTATGAAATAAAACGGCTTCCACAGAAAAAACCGCGGGAGAGCGCCTGTACGCCAGGCATTTCCCGCGGTTTTTCTTATTCCCCGGCTCAGATATCCCGGGCCATGGGCACGGCCGTGTAGCGGCTCATGAGGACTTCCGGCCCGTCGTTTACAAAACCGTTCTTGTGCCAGAAGGCTTCGCTCTGGGCGTTGCCCTTGGCATAAGCCAGGCGAAGATACTCAAAACCCTTGGCTTTCAGTCTGACACTGAGCTCGTCCATCAGCGCGCTGCCGATGCCCCGGCCCTGTCTTGCGGCGTCCATCATGAAGAAGCCGATGTATGCGGACTCCGCATCCGGGTAATGCAGGATCAGATCCATGACGGCCACCAGGTCGTCGCCCTCCCAGTAACCGACAAAGTATTTGTCGTCCGGCGACTGCCCGCGCGGCAGCGCCTTCATGTCGGAGAGCAGGGATTCGCGGGTGACCATGGGCGGACAGAATTCATAATACTGCGGGTTGCCGACGCACAGGTGCAGCACGGAGGAGATATCCTCTTCGGTGATCGCCTCCACGTCGAATTCGGCGGACAGTTCTTCCGGCTCCATCACGCGTGCCGCATGCTGAGGCACCGATTCGTACTCGATGACTTTCCGGAACTGGGTCTCATACAGTTCGCGATAGGTGCCGCCCAGCGCCAGCAGCTCTTCGTGGGTGCCCTGCTCGGAGATGCGGCCGGCTTCCACGACCAGGATCTTATCTGCTTTCAGGATGGTCGAGAGCCGGTGAGCGATCACGATGCTCGTGCGGCCCTTCATCATGACTTCCAGCGCGTCCTGGATGGAGTTTTCCGAGATGGAGTCGAGCGCGCTGGTGGCCTCATCGAGGATGAGGATCTTGGGATCCTTCAGGATCACACGCGCCAGCGAGATGCGCTGTTTTTCGCCGCCGGAAAGTTTGAGGCCGCGGTTGCCGACTTCCGTGTCGTAGCCGTTCGGCTGGTTGTGGATGTATTCGTGGATATTCGCGATGCGGCAGGCTTCTTCCATTTCCTCCTGTGTCGCGTCTTCCTTCGCGTAAAGCAGATTGTCGCGGATGGTCCCGTTGAACAGATAGCTTTCCTGCGAGACCATGCCGATGGAGTCGCGCAGGTGCTTGAGATCCATCTCACGCACATCCACGCCGGCGATGGTCACACGGCCGCCCAACACGTCATACAGACGGGGAATCAGGTTGACGACCGTGGATTTACCGCTGCCGCTGGGACCGACGATTGCGTACATTTTGCCGCCGGGCACCGTGAAGTTCACATCTTTCAGGAGAGGTTTTTCCGGATCGTAGGAGAACTCCACATGTTCGTAGCAGATGTCCGCGTTGGTGATGTCGGGTGTCTTGCCGTCGGGAGGCGAAACGATGGAATTCTCTTTATCGAAATAATCGAAGATACGGGTGAAGAGGGCCAGCGACCGGGTAAAGTCCACGGAGATGTTCAGCAGGGACTGAACCGGGTTGTACATGCGGTTGACCAGCGCGATGGTGGCGGTTACGGTACCGACGGTCAGCGTCGGATCCAGCTCCTTAATGATGAAGAAGCCGCCGAAGAAGTAGATGAGCAGCGGGCCGAGCTGCGTGAACATGCCCATGATCACACGGAACCAGCGGCCGCTCCGCTGTTCCTTGAGTGCCAGTTCGGAGACTTCGCCGTTGACTTTGACGAAGCGTTCGTATTCCTTTTCTTCCCGGGTGAAGATCTTCACGAGCAGGGAGCCGCTCACGCTGAGCGTCTCGTTGACCAGCTGGTTCATCTCGTCGCTCTTGGCCTGGCTGTCGGTCAGCAGTTTCCAGCGGGTCTTGCCGACGCTGCGCGTGGGGATGATCAGCAGCGGGATCACGGCGATCCCGACCAGGGCCAGCTGCCAGCTCATGGTGAAGAGGGCGACCGTCGTGGTCACGACCGTCGCGATATTGCTGACGATGCTGGAAAGCGTGCCGGAGATCACGCTGCTCACGCCGCTGATATCGCTGTTCATGCGGGTCAGGATATCGCCCTGCTTTTCCGTGGTGAAGAAGGAGTGCGGCATGCGCTGCAGGTGGGCGTACATCTGGTTGCGCATATCGAAGATGATGCGCTGGGAGATCCAGGCGTTGATGTAGCTTTCCAGGACGCCGATGACCTGCGAGAAGGTCATGGTCACGAAGGCGGCGATGAGCAGCTGTACGAGCAGCGTCAGCTGCCGGCCGTACAGCGCTTCGTCCACGATCTTACCGGTTATGATGGACGGCAGCAGGCCGACGACGGCGGAAATGAGGATGGTGACGAACACCAGAAGGAACTGGAGCCAGTAGGGCTTGAGATACGAAAAGATCCGAAGCAGCAGAGAGCCGGTGACTTTCGGCATGTTCTGCTTTTCTTCGTCGGTCAGGAAATTACGCGGACTGCGTCCTCCGGAAGGGCCAGGCATAAGATACCTCCTTTATGCTGGGTGTTGCAAAATATTATATCATTGCCCGGCGGCAGAGACAACGGGAAATTTACACGGCCGGGATTTGACTTTTCGGCGTCTTTTGGGTATCATAGAGACGAAAGGAACGGCTCTCCGGGAGCCGCGGGAAAGGATATCAATATGAGAGGCATCTACAGCAGAAATGCCGGCGGCACCGAGCCGGAATTCACCGAATACGACCGGTATCTGTTCCGGGAAGGCACGGATGACGCGGCGTATCTTAAAATGGGCGCGCATCTGGGCGTTTCGGACGGGCGTCAGGGCGTGTTTTTTTCGGTCTGGGCGCCGAACGCGCAGTACGCGGGCGTGATCACCTCGCGTTTCGGCTGGTCGCAGTTTACGTTCACCATGGATAAAAAAGAAGGCGGCATCTGGCAGACCTTCGTGCCGGATCTGGCGGAAGGAGACGAATACCGCTACGTGATCGTGGGCGCCGACGGGGTCACCCGCTACAAAGCCGACCCCTATGCCTTCCGGGCGGAGCGCCGTCCCGGCACCGCTTCGGTCGTTTCCGACCTGACCCGTTACGAATGGAACGATCAGGCCTGGATGGACGGGCAGGCAAAAAAGGATCCGTACCGGGAGCCCATGTCCGTCTATGAGGTCCATCCCGGCTCCTGGCAGCGGGATTACTCCGCGGACGGGGAAGGGTTCCTCAACTATCATGTGCTGGCCGACAAGCTGGCCGAATATATCGGCTACATGGGCTATACCCATGTGGAACTGATCGGGATCTGCGAGCATCCGCTCGATGCTTCCTGGGGCTATCAGGTGACCGGTTATTTTGCCCCGACCAGCCGTCACGGGGCGCCGGATGATTTCCGCTATTTCGTGGATAAGATGCATCAGTGCGGGATCGGCGTGATCCTGGACTGGGTGCCGGCGCATTTCCCCAAGGACAGTTTTGCCCTGGAGCGCTTTGACGGCACGCCGCTGTACGAGCATGCGGATCCACTCCGGGCGGAGTATCCCGAGTGGGGCACGCTGGCCTTTGACTACAGCAAGTCAGAGGTGCGTTCCTTCCTGCTTTCCAACGCTTTTTACTGGGTGCGCGAGTTCCATATCGATGCGCTGCGCGTCGACGCCGTAGCGGCGATCCTTTACAACAGTTTCGGCCGCAGAGACTGGCGACCCAATTACTTCGGCGGCACGGAGAATCTGGAGGGCATCGCCTTCCTGAAACTCGTGAACGAGGCGCTGACGGCCCGTACGCATTCGTATCTGATTGCCGAGGACTCCTCCATTCTGCCGGGCATCACCAAGCCGGTTTCCGAAGGCGGTCTGGGCTTCCGCTTCAAGTGGAACATGGGTTGGATGAACGATACGCTCAAGTATGTGAAGCGCGACCCCATTTTCCGCCAGTATCACCACGACCAGCTGACGCATTCGCTGGACTACGCCTTCCTGGAACACTATATGCTCGTTCTGTCGCACGATGAGGTCGTGCACCTGAAGCGCTCCATGCTCTCCAAATTCCCGGGCGCGATCCAGGATCAGCTGGGAGGGCTCAAAACGCTCTATACGTATCAGATGACGCACCCGGGCAAGAAGCTGCTGTTCATGGGGCAGGAGTGGGGCGAGATCGAAGAGTGGGATGAAAAGCGCGAACTGCACTGGGATGAATCCCACGACCCCGGCCATCGCGACGTGCAGCTGTGCTACCGGGATCTGCTGCATCTGTACCGGAAGTACCCGGTCCTGTATTCCGATACGGGCGACCGCACGACCTTCGAGTGGATCAACCGCAACGATTCCTCCCGCAATATCCTTTCCTATCTGCGGCGCAACCCCTGGAATTATGAGGGCGCGCTGCTCGTGATCTGCAATTTCGCGCCGGCCTACACGGACTATGTGTGCGGCGTTCCCGTGCCGGGCAGCTATACCCGTCTGTTCAGCACCTACGATCATCTGGAAGGAGGCGGCAGCCGCGAGGAGACCGGCAAAGACCCGGTGATCTTCAGCACGAACGAGGAGGCAGACGGCTACCCCTGCCGGATCCGCTACACCCTGCGGCCGTATGAATCGCTGATCCTGGCGCTTCCGTCCGGGAAGCCGGAAGGAAAAGCATGATACGATTTGATGGGGATTTTGTGATCCGCAGCCGCGGAGAGGCGGAGGCCATCCTGGAGGAATGCGGCTTCCTGCCGTTCTTTTCGAACCGCGTGCCGGGCTTTTCGCTGGAAGAGCATATCGACCGGCGCCTCTGGTTCACGGACGAAGAAGGGCCCTGGGAGTGGAAGGGGCCGATCATCCGTCAGACGGGCTGCGCCTACGGCAAGTTCTTTGAACACCGGGCGGTCTATGTGAGCCGGAGATTTTTTCCCGATCTGGCTAATTTCCGCCGGGACGGCTACGACTTTGACGCGCGCTATGACGACGGGCTGGCCTCCCGGGGCGACCGGGATCTGTACGAACTGCTGAGCGCGGCGGCGCCGGTCCTCTCCAAAACACTGAAGGAAAAGGCCGGATATACCCGCAGCGGCAAGAGCGGTTTTGAGACGCGCATCACGCGGCTGCAGGCCCAGTGCTATGTCCTGATCAGCGATTTTGTTTACGAAACGTCCCGGAGCGGCCGCACGTTCGGCTGGGGGCTGGCGCAGTATTCTACGCCGGAAGTCTTTTTCGGACCGTCTTTCCGCGGAGAGGTCTACCGCCGGGAACCGGAAGAATCGCGCGAACGGATCCTGGACCATCTCAGCCGCTTGCTGCCGTATGCCGGGCGCGCGGACCTGGAAAAACTGATCCGGTAGGGCCGCGGACAGCCCTCTGCCGGGAAACCGTCAAAAAGAAAACTGCCGCTGTGCCGGGCTCCCGGAAGGGGAGGCCCTGCACGGCGGCAGCGTTCTTTATGCGGGGAAAAAGACCGGGGACCGATGCGGAAAGCGGCAGAAGCGCCGGGAGAGATCCGGCGACTTCACTCCCGGATCTCGGCGACCGTGATCCGCAGGCCGGCCCGCTTCAGTTCTTCCAGCTGGGCGGGATCGGCGCCGCTGTCCGTGATCAGACGGATGCGCGGCTGGATATCGCAGATGCGGGAAAAACCCAGGCGGCCGATCTTGCTGCGGTCGGCCAGGATCAGGGTCTCGCCGGCACGCTCGCTCATCATACGGTTGAGCGCGGCGGCTGCGGCATGGAAGGTCGTGATGCCGGAGGGGCTGATACCGTCCACCGAAAGTACGGCCCGTTCGGCCTGGTAGCGTCCCAGCTGCTCCTTCGCGTCGTCGCCGGTCGTAAAGGAAAACTGGGGATCCAGTTCTCCGCCGAGCAGGATCACGCGGAAAGAGGAGAGGGAGCCCAGGTGTTCCGCTGCGGGATAGGAGTTGGTCACGATATGCAGGTCCCGGCGCCCGGAAAGCGCCCGGGCGAAAGCGAGCGTCGTAGTGCCCGGATTGATGAACAGTGTACTGCCGTCCGGGATCAGCGTGGCGGCAGCCCGGGCGATCGCCCGTTTTTCCGCCGCATAGGGTTCGCGGGGCGTGGCCGGTTCGCCGGCGCGCGTCTTTGCGGGCAGTGCTCCGCCCTGGGTCCGCACGAGCAGTCCCTGCTGCTCCAGGAGCATCAGGTCGCTGCGGATCGTGACTTCCGTAACGTACAGTTCGCGGCTGAGATCGGTCACGCGGACGTACCCGCGTTCTCTCAGACGGGATAAGATGGCGCCCCGGCGGGCTTCTATTTTCTTGCGGCCTTCGGACAAGGGAAACCTCCTGATCAAGCCGGTCTTTCCGTTTTTATATAGCGGAACACCTGCTTTTGTTAAAAAGATAACACGAACGGAAAGGAAATGCAAGCAAAAATTACGAAAAAGAAAGACGAAAACGAAAGTTTTTTCGAATTCGGATCGGTGTTTCGCAAAGAATCGCCGGGAAGTCTGCTTTTTTTTTCAAAAGAACGTTGACATGCCCGGAGAAAAATGGTTTAATGCTAGCGGCAATCGTAAACTTTATTTTCGAAAACGAAAATTTTAAGGAGAGTAGTTATGGCAACAGCGGTGATCATGCCGAAAGCGGGCATCTCGGTGGAGAGCTGCCTGATCGGGACCTGGAAAAAGAAGGTCGGCGACACGGTCAGGATCGGAGATGTCCTGTTTTCCTATGAGACGGACAAGGCAAACTTTGAGTGTGAATCCACGGCGGAGGGCGAACTTCTGGAGATCTTCTTTGAAGACGGCGACGAAGTCCCCTGCCTGGTCAATGTATGCGCGGTAGGAACGAAGGGCGAAGACGTATCCGCGCTGCGTCCCGCCGGCGCCTCAGCGCCCGCGGCCCCCGCTCCGGAAGCGGAAAAAACAGCGCCGGCCCCTCAGACGGCTGCCGCAGCGATCCAGGAAACGGCCGCAGCGGCCGGCGGGATCTCCCCACGGGCCCGCAAACTGGCGGAGCATGCCGGTGTGGATGCGGCGCAGGCAGGCGGCACCGGCCCCGGCGGACGCATCATCGAACGTGATGTGCGCCGCCTGATGGAAGAGGGCCCGGCCCGGAAGGCTGCTCCGTCAGAAGAAGTTTCCGCTCCGGCCGCGCAGACCGCCGCGCCGGCAGCGGCCGCTCCCGCTGCAATGGCTGCTCCGGAATACGAAGATATCAAATTCAGCGGCATCCGCCGGGCGATCAGCACATCGATGTCCGCGTCTCTGCAGAACGCCGCCCAGCTTTCCCATACCTTCAGCTTTGACGCCGGTCCTCTGCTGGCCTACCGTAAAGTGCTGAAGGCGAGCGAAGGAGAGACCGCCGGCATCACGGTCGGTGACCTGATCCTGTACGCGGTCGCCCACAGCCTGCTGGAATGCCCCGACCTGAACGCCCACATGCTGGACGCCACGACCATCCGCCGCTTCTCCCATGTCCATCTGGGCGTGGCAGTCGATACCCCGCGCGGTCTCATGGTGCCCACCATCTTTAACGCAGATCAAAAGAGCCTGCTGGAGATCTCCCGGGAACTGAAAGCGCTGGCGGCCGAATGCCGCAGCGGCGCGATCAACCCCGACAAGCTCACGGGCGCGACCTTCACGGTCTCCAACCTGGGATCCTTCGGCGTCGAAAGCTTCACGCCCGTCATCAATCCCCCTCAGACCGGCATCCTGGGCGTCTGCACCACACAGAACCGTCCCCGTCTGAACAAGGATGGCACGATCGGCCTGTATCCGGCCATGACGCTGTCCCTGACGTATGATCACCGGGCCATCGACGGCGCCCCGGCTTCCCGCTATATGCAGAAGCTGTGCCGCAGCCTGGAAAACTTTACCGTACTGTTGGCCCGCTGAGACGGGCCGCGGCCCCCGGGGCCGGGAAGGAGAACTACCATGGAGATCGTCGATGTGCTCGTGATCGGGGGAGGTCCCGGCGGGTATCTGTGCGCGGAACGCGCCGCTCAGGGCGGCCTGTCCGTCATCCTGTTTGAAAAACGCGCGCTGGGCGGCACCTGCCTGAACGAAGGCTGCATCCCTACCAAGACGCTGCTGAATTCCGCCAAGCTCTACCGTCATGCGACGGAGAGCAGCGCCTTCGGGGTGGAAGGCACGGCCGTGTACCATCACGACCGGGTCATCGCCCGCAAGAACAAAGTGGTGAAAACGCTGGTGGCGGGCGTCGGCGCGACCATGCGCAGCAATAAAGTGACCGTCGTGAAAGAGACCGCCGTGATCGAAGGCCGCACGGAAGAAGGCTTTGCGGTCAAAGCCGGCGATGCGGTCTATACGGGCCGCCGCCTGGTCATCGCCGCCGGTTCCGAAGCCAACGTCCCGCCTATCCCCGGCGTGAAGGAAGGCCTGGCCTCCGGTTTCGTCGTGACCAACCGGGAGATCCTGGAAGAGACGGCCCTGCCGAAGCATCTGATCGCGATCGGCGGCGGTGTGATCGGCCTGGAGATGGCCTGCTATTTTGCCAGCGTCGGTACGAAAGTGACCGTGATCGAAGCGCTGCCGAAGATCGCCGGCCCGACCGATCCGGAGATCTGCAAAGTCCTCATGGATACCTACGGAAAGCGCGGCATGGACTTTTATCTGAACTGCAAGGTCCTTGCCGTCACAGCGGACGGGGTGAAATTCGAAGAAAACGGCGAAGAGAAGTTCCTGGCCTGCGATAAAGTCCTGCTTTCCGTGGGACGCCACGCGGCCTCGGCCGGCCTGGGACTGGACAAGCTGGGCGTCGAGATGAACCGCGCGGCCGTCGTGACCGACCGCCATCTCTGCACCAGCGTGCCCGGCGTTTACGCCGTCGGCGACGTGAACGGCAAAATCATGCTGGCGCACACGGCCTACCGCGAGGCCGAAGTGGCCGTGAACCACATGCTGGGCATCCCGGACGAGATGCGCTATGAGGTGATTCCGTCCGTCATCTATACGGATCCGGAAGTGGCCAGCGTCGGTCTGAGCCTGGACGAAGCCCGGAAGAACGGCATCAACGCGAAGGAAACGAAACTCCCCATGCAGTATGCCGGCCGCTATGTGGCGGAAAACGAGCGCGGCACCGGCTTCATCAAACTGGTCCTGGATCAGGACCGCCGCCGGCTGATCGGCTGCCATATGGTCGGCAGCTACGCCTCCGAGATCATCATGACGGCCGTGATGATGATCGATACGGAGCTTTCTCCGTCCCGCCTGAAGAAACTGGTCTTCCCGCATCCGACAGTCGCCGAGATCATCCGCGAAGCGCTGTTCGCCCTATAAAACGCATTGGAGAGGAGATAACTCATGCCTAAGAGTTTATTTGTGGATCCCGTATCCACGCTGGCACCCGGAAAAGTCGAATTGGGCAGCATCCCGGTCAATACCTATTCCCGGTCCGTCGCCGAAGAGCGCGCCGCGCTGGGCGACGACAACCTGATCCGCATCTACCGCGACATCACGATCCTGCGCGAGTTCGAGTCCATGCTGCATCTGATCAAGACGCAGAAGAATTACAACGGCGTGGATGTGACCTACCCCGGGCCTGCCCATCTGTCGGTAGGCCAGGAGGCCGCCTGCGTGGGTCAGGCTTACCTGCTGACCAAGGACGACTTCAACTTCGGCAGCCACTGCAGCCACAGCGAGATCCTGGCCAAGAGCCTGTCCTGCATCCAGAAACTTTCCGATAAGGAACTCCTGGAAGACATGGAGAATTTCCTGGGCGGACGCACGCTGCGCGCAGTGGAAAAACTTTCCGCTCCGGAAAAACTGGGCGCCCCGAAGGACGTCAAGGAACTGGCCATCCGCTTCATCCTCTACGGTGCGCTGAGCGAGCTCTTTGCCCGCGAGACCGGCTTCCATAAGGGCATGGGCGGCTCCATGCACGCGTTCTTCCTGCCCTTCGGCGTGTATCCGAACAACGCGATCGTGGGCGGCAGCGCGGGCATCGCGACCGGCGCGGCGCTCTTCAAGAAAGTCAATCATCAAAGCGGCATCGTCATCTGCAACATCGGCGACGGTTCGCTGGGACGCGGCCCCGTCTGGGAAGCCATGAACTTCGCCTCCATGGATCAGTACCACACGCTGTGGGAAGAAAAGGGCGGCATGCCGATCCTCTTCAACATTTTCAATAACTCCTACGGGATGGGCGGCCAGACCCGCGGCGAGACCATGGCCTACGACTTCTGCGCCCGCATGGGCGCCGGCGTCAATCCGGAATCCATGTACGCCGAACGCATCAACGGCTTCGATCCGCTGGCGGTCATCGATGCGATGCGCCGCAAACTGGAGATCCTCCGCAAGGGCGAAGGACCTGTCCTGCTCGACACGATCACCTACCGCTTCTCCGGACACTCCACTTCCGACCAGAACGCCTACCGCACGCAGGAGGAGATCGACGCCTGGAAGGCCATCGACCCGATCGTCACCTACCGCCGCGCGCTGACCGAAGCCGGCGTGGCTGGCGACTCCGCCTTCGAGGTCATCCTGGCCGAGACGGCCGAGCGCATGACCAAGATCTGCGCTCATGCGGCCGATACGGAGATCAGCCCCTACGCGGATTTCAAAAAGGATCCGTTCTTCATCGAGCGCACCATGTTCTCCGATGAGCGTGTGGAAGCCTTCGGCAGCGGCGAACCGGAAATGCTCGTGCCGCGAGAAGAATGCAAGACCCTGCAGCGCCTGGCCGGCAAGGAGCGCGCCCCCATGAAGGACGGCAAGCCGGTCAGCAAGATGAAGCTCTTTAACCTGCGCGACGCGCTGAGCGAAGTGATCATCGACCGTTTCTATGAAGATCCGACCCTGATCTCGTACGGCGAAGACGTGCGAGACTGGGGCGGCGCCTATGCGGTCATGCGCGACATGAATCAGGCCGTACCGTATCACCGCCTGTTCAACGCTCCCATCTCGGAGGCGGCCATCGTAGCGACCGCCGTCGGCTATGCGATGTGCGGCGGCCGCGCCCTCATTGAACTGATGTACGCCGACTTCATCGGCTGTGCCGGCGATGAGATCTTCAATCAGATGTCCAAGTGGCAGGCCATGTCGGCCGGCATCCTGAAGATGCCCGTGGTCCTGCGCGTTTCCGTCGGTTCCAAATACGGCGCCCAGCACAGCCAGGACTGGACTGCCCTGTGCGCCCATATCCCGGGCCTCAAGGTCTGCTTCCCGGCTACGCCCTACGAAGCCAAGGGATTGCTGGAATCCGCGCTGATGGGTACCGACCCGGTGGTCTTCTTTGAAAGCCAGCGCATTTACGACGTGGGCGAGCAGTTCCATGACGGCGGCGTGCCCGCGGGACGATACGAGATCCCCATCGGCACCGTCACCAAGGCCCGTCCGGGCAAGGATATCACCATCCTGACGGTCGGCGCCTGCCTGTACCGCGCGCTGAAGGCCGCCGATACGCTGAAGGAACGCTTCGGTCTGGAGGCAGAGATCCTGAATCTGTCCTCTCTGGTGCCGCTGGATTATAAAGAGATCTGCGAAAGCGTACGGAAGACCGGCCGCGCGGTCCTGGTATCCGACGCCTGCGCGCGCGGTTCCTTCTTGAACGATGTGGCAGCCAACATCACCGAACTGTGCTTCGACGATCTGGATGCGCCGCCTGTGGTCGTGGGCGCCCGCAACTGGATCACGCCGCCGTATGAGTTCGACGCCGCGTTCTTCCCGCAGGAGGGCTGGATCCTGGATGCGATCCATGAAAAGATCCTGCCTCTGCCGGGTTATGTGCCGGAAAACGGCATGACCGAGACAGAGCAGCTGCGCCGCGCCAGACTGGGCGTCTGATCCCGGTCAAAAATCGGGAGGCCGGGCCGGAAACCGCTTGATTTCTGCGGCAGGCTGCGTATAATAAGGGCTGTTTTCGGACGGGGCGCCCGGCAGGGCAGCGGTCCGGAAACAGCCCTTTTTTCGGAGCGGGTCTGCCGGGAGGCAGTCCGGAAAGAGAAAAGAAAAGAAAACGGCAGGAAAGGCCCGTACGGGTGATAGTAATGCTGAAAAATCTGCGTGAAAACCGCACCCCCGGTGCGATCCTTCTGAATATGCTGATCGCGGCGGTGAGTCTGTTCCTGAACGGATTCGGGGTCTATCTGACCATCCGGGCCGGTATCGGCGCGGGTCCCTGGGACGTTCTGAACATCGGCGTCTCCAAAACCTTCGGCATCCTTTACGGTACCGCCTCCATCGTGATCTCCCTGAGCATTTTGCTGATCGATGTGTTTCTGAAGGAGCCCATCGGCATCGCCATGATCATCGACGCCCTGGTCGTGGGCAAATCGGTCGATTTCTTCCAGTGGCTGAATGTCATACCGGCTCCTTCGCAGCCGGTCCCCGGTATCCTGATGATGCTGGCGGGACTCGTGATCATGGCCTATACCCAGTTCACTTATATGATCGCGTCGCTGGGCTGCGGGCCGCGGGACACGCTGCTCGTGGGGCTGGCCAAACGCGTGCCGAAGATCCCCATCGGCGCGGTGAGCATCGCGCTGCTGAGTACGGCCACGCTGATCGGCTGGCTGCTGGGCGGCCCGGTCGGCATCGGGACGCTGATCTGTGCTTTCTGCACCGGCCCGATCATGGAACTGGCCTTCCGGAGCGTCCGTTTCGACGCGAAGGGCGTACATCATCAGCGGCTGTCGGAATCGGCAAAAGTCTTTCTGCCGCATTCTTCCAAGACCGCAGCGGGGTGACGGGACGGTCTCCCCGGCAGAGGACCGGACAGGAAATCGTTAAAAAAATCGTGACGTCCGCCCGGGACGTCACGATTTTTTTGTTGCCGCCGGCGTCTTTCCGGCAGGAAACACAGAGGAAGCTCCGTTATTCTTCGATGAACAGCACGCCCAGCGTTTTGGGGCCGCAGTGCGAAGCGACCGTACAGCCGGCCACGGTATGATGCACTTCCCGGGCGCCGCAGAGCTGCTTCACCAGATCGGTGAGCTCGAGGATCACGGCCGGGTCGACCTCGCCGGATTCGGTGATGAACACGTGGGCCGGGCGGACTTTGCGGTCCTTCAGTTCGTCCGTGAAATACTGGCGGTAGACGTTTTCGATGCGTCCGCGGTACTTTTTATAGACCTCCAGTTTTCCGTTGTTCATGCGAAGCGCAGGCTTCAGTTTCAGAAGATTCGCGCCGAGCAGCGTCACACCGGAGCAGCGGCCGCCCTTCCACATGAATTCCAGCGTATCCAGCACGAAACTCGTGGAGACCTTGTGACGGAGATCGTTTAGGTGCGCGGCGATCTCGGCGGCACCCATCCCTTTGTCCCGGCACTCGGCGGCTTCGATGGCCAGCAGAGCCACGCCGGTAGAGAGCATCATGCTGTCGACCGTGTAGACACCTTCCAGCGACTGTGCAGCCATGCGGGCTACATTATAGGTATTGGAAAGCTGGGCGCTGATATCCAGATGGACGATCTCGGCGCCTTCTTTGAGGATCTCCGTGAAGAAATCGATAAACTCCTGAACGCCCGGCGCAGCGGTATGCGGCAGCTGGCCGTCTTTCCGGTAGTTTTCAAACAGATCGTGAGAGGTGAAGGCGCCGTCGTCGGGGAACGTGCGCTCACCCAGCGTGATGGTGAGAGGGATCACGCGGATCCCGTAGCGCTCGCGCAGTTCGGGAGAGAGGTCTGCGGTACTGTCAACAGTGATGATGGTCGGCTTTGCCATGGCTGGCGGCTCCTTTCTCTTTTTCCGCCGGTTATTGTACTATTATTCGTCCCGTTTGTAAAGTTTTGTTTTTCCGGGGCGGCGGGAAAACCGCTTTTCCGCCCACTGGCGGCGACACAGCGCTTTTTTTCGCGCCGTCTGTCCCCGGGCTCCGGCAGGCGGAAGGCGCCGCCGGAAGAACAAAAAGTGCAAAAAGTGCTTGCATTTCCCCTGTGGATGGGATATAAAAAAAGTGCGTCCCGCGATACGGACGCCAAACCGGTATAGGTCCGGAACTCAAGGCCCGGACGTTTCTACCGCACGCCCAAAAAGTTGCGTCTACTGATTTGACAGTTCCACCTTGGTGCCGGAGGGCATCACAGGTGTTTTTCTGTTTGTCAGGCGGCGCCGGGGCGCCGGCCTGATTTTTCTTTGTACGGAGGGCTTTCCATGAGAGCCATGGAAGAGAAGATCCTGGCGGAAGGCAAGGTCCTTCCCGGCCAGATCCTGAAAGTCGGGAGTTTTTTGAACCAGCAGATCGATGTCCCCTTTCTGACCGCCTGCGCCGCCTGGCTGGCCGGGCGCTTTGCCGATGCCGGCATCACGAAGGTTATGACGATCGAATCCTCCGGCATCTCTCTGGCCGTCCTGATCGCTCAGGCGCTGGGCGTTCGGACGCTCGTCGTCAAGAAAGGCACGGCCGCGAACGTCTCCGGCAGCGTCTACACCGCCGAGATCGACTCCTTCACGCACGGGAACCGCTATACGGCCGTTTTATCCCGCGATTACCTGAGCGCCGGCGACGTGGTGCTTCTGGCGGATGACTTTCTGGCCTGCGGCAACGCGCTTCTCGGCATGAAAAGCATGGCCGAAGCGGCCGGCGCCCGCGTGGCCGGCTGCGCCATCGCCGTGGAAAAGGGCTTCCAGGGCGGGGGAGACCGCCTGCGCGCGCAGGGGATCCGCGTGGAATCACTGGCGATCGTGGACGCGATGACGGACGAAACGATCACGTTCCGTCAAAACTGATTACGAGCCTTCGGGCTTTGTAATAAAAAATCTTTTGGGAGGGAATTCCTCAATGAAGAAACTGCTTGCACTTGCACTGTCGCTGGTTCTTTGCCTGACCGTTCTGGCGGGCTGCGGCGGAAACCCCGACGAAAAGTCCTTCAAAGTCGGCTGCATCATGGTCGGCGACGAGACCGAAGGCTACACCTTCGCTCACATCAAGGGCATCAAGGACGCCTGCAAGGCCCTCGGCATCCCGGACGAGAACATCATCTGGAAGTACAAAGTCGGGGAGGATGAGTCCTGCCAGACCGCGGCCGAAGACCTGATCAACGCCGGCTGCAAACTGATTATCTCCAACTCCTACGGCCATCAGGACTATATGAACGCCGTAGCGAAGAAGCATTCGGATGTCCAGTTCGTTGCCATGACCGGCGACACGGCCAAGAAGGACAACCTGGACAACTTCTCCAATGCCTTCACCAAGGTCTATGAGTCCCGCTATGTGTCCGGCGTCGTGGCCGGCCTGAAGATCAAGGAGCTCGTGGAATCCGGCAAACTGACTGACAAGAACTATTCCGACGGCAAAGTCAAGGTCGGCTACGTGGGCGCCTACAACTACGCCGAAGTCGTTTCCGGCTACACCGCGTTCTTCCTGGGCATCAAGAGCGTGTATCCGGACGTCGTCATGGACGTGCATTACACCTCCGAGTGGTATCACTGGGACAAGGAAAATGAAGCCTGCAAGGCCCTGATCCAGCGCGGCTGCGTCATTATCGGCCAGCACGCCGACTCTACCGGCGCTCCCTCCGCCGCGGAAGACGCTCTGAAGGCCGGCACGGTCGTTTACTCCGTCGGTTACAACATCGACATGCTGCCTTACGCCCCGACCGCTGCCCTGACCTCCGCCTCCAACAACTGGGAGGTCTACTACAAGTACGCGATCGGCCTGGCCAAGGAAGGCAAGGACGTTCCCACCAACTGGGCGGAAGGCTATGAGACCGGCGCCGTGGGCATCACGGATCTGGGCAAGAGCGTAGCGCCCGGCACTGCCGAGAAGGTCGCCGAAGTCATAGCCGCCATCAAGGCCGGCACTCTGCACGTTTTCGATACCAACACCTTTACCGTGAACGGCCAGAAGGTCACGGTAGCCTATGCGACCGACACCAACGGCGACTGGGTGAATGATGCCGACAACGCGATCAAAGACGGCTACTATCATGAGTCCGATGTCACGATGAACCAGAGCGCTCCTTCCTTCTCGCTTCGGATCGACGGCATCACCGAACTGAACTAAGAAGAGACCGGCACACGTCCGGCATATCCCCGGCGGGAAGAGGAAACCGAAGGATCAGCTCCCTCTTCCCGCCGCTTTTTTCCCGGTTTTCAGATCCGCTTTGAGGAGGTCCCATGGACAAGACAGCAGCAGTCAGTCTGCACGATATCACCAAGCGTTTCGGCAGTACCGTGGCCAACGACCATGTCAGTATGGAGATCCGCAAGGGAGAGATTCTCTCCCTGCTCGGGGAGAACGGCAGCGGCAAGACTACGCTCATGAATATGCTCTCGGGCATCTACTTCCCGGACGAAGGCGAGATCCGCATCGGCGGAGAACCCGTGACGATCCGTTCCCCGCATGACGCGTTCGCCTGCGGTATCGGCATGATTCACCAGCATTTCAAACTGGTGGACGTGTTTACCGCGGTCGAAAACGTGGTGCTCGGGCTGGACGGCCCCCTGAAACTGGATCTGAAAAAAGCCGCCGCGCAGATCGAAGAGATCTGTGCGCGCTACGGCTTCAAGGTCGATCCCTGGCAGAAAGTCTACGATATGAGCGTCTCGCAGAAGCAGACGCTGGAGATCATCAAGGTCCTCTACCGGGGAGCCAGGATTCTGATCCTGGACGAGCCGACCGCCGTGCTGACGCCGCAGGAGACAGACCGCCTCTTTGCGATCATCCGCGCGATGCGCGACGACGGCAAGTCGATCGTCATCATCACGCATAAACTGAACGAGGTGCTGGCCGTATCGGACCGTGTGGCCATCCTGCGGCGCGGCGCTTATCTCGGCTGCATCGAGACCAAAGACGCCACGGAACAGATCCTCACGGAGATGATGGTCGGACAGAAGGTGGAACTGAACATCCGCCGCACCGAGCCCAGAGATCTGAAGAAGCGGCTCAGCGTCCGGGGGCTCACGGTCGTCGGACCGGAGGGGCTGGATGCCCTGGAAGACGTTTCCTTCGACGCCTACGGCGGCGAGATTCTGGGCATCGCGGGCATTTCCGGCAGCGGACAGAAGCAGCTCCTGGAGTCCATCGCCGGCCTGCAGAAAGTCGAGCCGGGCAGCAGCATCGTCTACACCGCGCCGGAGGACGAGCAGGAGCGGCAGCTGATCGGGCGCACGCCTCTGGAGATCCGCGAACTGGGCGTGCTGCTTTCCTTCGTACCGGAAGACCGCCTCGGCATGGGCCTGGTGGGGTCCATGGGCATGACGGGCAATATGCTGCTCAAGACCTACGGCGTCGGCCACCAGCTCTTCGTGAAAGAGGAGGGGGCTAAGAAACTGGCGGAGGAGATCATGGAGCAGCTGGCCGTTGTGACACCCGGCATCAATACACCGGTGCGCCGGCTGTCCGGCGGCAACGTCCAGAAAGTGCTGGTCGGCCGCGAGATCGCCGCCAAACCCGCGGTCCTGATGACTGCCTACGCGGTGCGCGGTCTGGATATCAACACTTCGTATACTATCTACAATTTGCTGTGTGAACAGAAGGAAAAGGGCACGGCGGTCATCTATGTGGGGGAAGACCTGGACGTACTGCTGGCGCTGTGCGACCGGATCCTGGTCCTCTGCGGCGGGCGATGCAACGGGATTCTGGATGCCCGCACCGCCACGAAAGAGGAGATAGGGCTTCGGATGACGAAACTGCAGGAGACCGATCATGAATAAAAAGACAGTCAAAGAACCCTTCGTGCGTATCGTCAAGCGGCCCTATGCCGACCTGAAGGTGACGGTCATCGCCAATGCCGCCGCCGTCGTGCTGGCGCTGCTGCTCAGTCTGCTGCTCCTGATGGCTGTATCGGGCCTGGGACCGGACAAGGTCCTCGGAGCCTTCTTTTCCGCTTCGGTGAGCACGGGTAACCGCCTGCTGGCCTTCCTGCAGGACGCGGCCCTGCTGCTGCTCATCGCCATCGGCCTGGCCCCGGCCTTCAAGATGCATTTCTGGAACATCGGCGCGCAGGGGCAGATCCTGATGGGTGGCCTGATGACGGCCATCTGCATGTATTACATCAAAGACGCCGTGCCGGCCGCCGTGCTGATCCCCGTCATGCTGATCTCGGCCCTGCTCATTTCCGGCGTCTGGTGCCTGATCCCGGCCTTCTTCAAGGTCCGCTTCGGCGCCAACGAAACGCTCTTTACGCTGATGCTCAATTATGTAGCCATCCAGATCGTCATGTGCTTCACGGACACCTGGAAGGGCACCAAGAGCGCCTTCGGCGTGATCGACCGCTTCACCGGCAGCGCCAACGGCTATCTGGGCCGGCTGTTCGGCATCGACATCGGCTGGACGCTGCTTATCTCCATGCTGCTGACCGTCCTGATGTTCATCTACCTTTCCCGCACCAAACACGGCTATGAGATCGCCGTGGTCGGCGAGTCGCTCAATACGGCGCGCTACGCCGGCATCAACGACCGGAAGGTCATCCTGCGCACGGCCTTTATTTCCGGCGCCATCTGCGGTCTGGCGGGCTTCCTGTACGTGAGCAACGTATCGCACACCATTTCGGCCGCGACCGGCGGCAACTTCGGCTTTACGGCCATCATTGTTGCCTGGCTGGGTGCCTTCAATCCTGCTGTCATGACGGTGATCTCCCTGTTGCTCACCTTCGTGTCCAAGGGCGCCGGAGACGTGCGGAACCTGGCCGGTCTGGACAGCTCGATCTGCGACGTGGTCGTATGTATTTTCCTGTTCTTCATCCTCGGATGCACTTTCTTCACGAGATACCAGCTGGTTTTCCGTCATAAAGCCGACAAAGAAGGCGGTTCGGAACTGAAAGCAAAGGAGGCGGGCGTATGAGCGCATTTTTCGGTCTGATCCAGTCAGCCATCGTCTACGGGACCATCATCATGTTCGGTGCGCTCGGGGAGACCCTCACCGAAAAGGGCGGCCACCTGAATCTGGGCGTGCCCGGTCTGGTCGTCATGGGCGGCTTCGCGGGCTTTGCCGCAGGCTTCGTGTATGAAAAATCGACCGACAGCCCGTCCATGTTCCTGCTCCTTTTGTTTTCCTTCCTGGCGGCGCTTGTCTTTTCTGCGCTGGGCGGCCTCATCTACTGCTTCCTGACCGTGACGCTGAAGGCCAACCAGAACGTGACCGGTCTGGCGCTGACCTCCTTCGGTGTAGGCGTGGGCCTGTTCGGCGGCGCCTATCTCAGCAAACTTTACGGTGTGGCCGGCTCCGCCAAGGCGGCTGTGACC
Source organism: Lachnospiraceae bacterium (assembly GCA_017958185.1). Classification (GTDB taxonomy): domain Bacteria; phylum Bacillota; class Clostridia; order Lachnospirales; family Lachnospiraceae; genus UBA6987. The sequence continues at coordinate 19,957 of JAGDDE010000110.1, forward strand.
GGCACCCTGTATACGGCCAATCTGAATTCCGTGCTCGGCTGGGGCATCCCCGGCGACCTGCTGCTTTCCTACGGATTCCTCACCTATCTGGCCGTCGTCCTGGCGGTCGTCATGCACCTGTTCCTGAATAAGACGCGCTACGGCCTGAACCTGAAGGCTATTGGCGAAAACCCGGCCACGGCGGATGCCGCCGGCATCAACGTGGACAAGTACAAGTATCTGTCCACCTGTATCGGCGCCGCGATCTGCGGGCTGAGCGGCCTCTGCTACGTTTTCCAGTACGGCAGCGGGAACTGGTCCACGAACAACAACATGCAGGCGCTGGGCTGGCTGGCGGTAGCACTGGTCATTTTCTCCACCTGGAAGCCGCTGAACGTGATTTGGGGCTCGTACCTGTTTGCGCTGCTGTACTGGCTGTACAACTACATCGGCACGATCTTCGAGATCAAGCTCACGCAGATCTGGACGGACATCCTGCAGATGATCCCCTATGTGGTGACGATCATCGTGCTGGTGGTGGCGAGCGTGCGCGAAAAGCGGGAGAGCCAGCCGCCGTCTTCGCTGGGACTTTCCTATTTCCGCGAAGAGCGGTGAGACGGACAGTGGCCGGAGCCGGGTGCTCCGGCCTTTTCCTGTCGAAGTTTCGGGTGGAAACCGGGCGGTTTCTGTGATACAATACCAGGCGGCCGAACAGGCCGGGGAAGGAAGCAGAGCAAGCCGATGCGCAAGGAACAGGAAATCGAACAGTCTCCGGAGGAGCCCCTGGAGAAGCTTCCCGGGTTGCTCACGGACTGGTTCTGCCGTGCCGCGCGGCCGCTCCCCTGGCGCGGGACCCTCGATCCGTATCGGATCTGGATCTCCGAGATCATGCTGCAGCAGACCCGCATCGAGACGGTCCGGGAGGCCTATGCGCGGTTCACGGAGCGTTTCCCGGACCTGAACTCCCTGGCGGAGGCGGAGGAGACGGCCGTACTCAAGGCGTGGGAAGGCTTGGGGTACTACAGCCGCGCCCGGAACCTGCACAAAACGGCGCGACTGTGCCGGGAATCCTTTGGCGGGACGCTGCCGGGCTCGTATGAGGAACTGCGCAGGCTTCCCGGGATCGGGGAGTATACGGCCGGCGCCGTGGCCTCGATCGCCTTCGGCGAGAACGTCCCGGCGGTGGACGGCAATGTGATGCGCGTCCTGAGCCGTTTTCTGTGCGACGAACGCGATGTGATGCAGGAGAGCATGCGCCGGGAGATGCGCGCTCGCCTGAGGGCTCTCCCGAAAGAAGACCCTGGTTTGTTCAACGAAGCTCTGATGGAACTGGGCGAGGTGATCTGCGTGCCGGGCGGACAGCCGCTCTGCGGACTGTGCCCGCTGGGAGGAGAGTGCCTGGCCCGCAGGCGCGGCCTTCAGACGAAGCTGCCGCTGCGTGCCAAAGCAGAGGAAAAGCGCACGGAAGCATGGACGGTACTGCTGTTTTGCTGCGGGGACCGTTTCGCGCTCGAAAAACGCCCGGAGAAGGGCCTGCTGTCCGGGCTGTACGGCTTTCCGATGCTGCCAGGCCATGCAAGCCCGGAAGAAGCGGCGGAGCGGATTCGGTCGGCGTATGAGACCGAAACTCCCGTGCCCGAAGCAGCCGGCGAGGCTGTGCACGTGTTCTCGCACGTGATCTGGCGGATGCACGGACTGATCATCCAATCGCCGGTGCCGGTGCCCGGCCTCCGGTATGTCACCGCTGAAGAGCAGTCGGCCGGGTATCCTGTCCCGACCGCTTTCAAAACCTATCTGACCCTGATCCGAAAGCGGCTCTCAGACCGCGCAGAAAGGAGATCCGATGACCAAAACGCGATGGATCCTCATGAATAAGAAGGCGGATTTTGCCGGGCTCGGCCGGAAGCTGGGACTCGACCCGCTCACGGTCAGATTGATGGTGAACCGCGGCGCGGATACGGAAGAAGCGATCCGGGCTTTTCTTTCGGACGACCTTTCCGGCCTGCACGATCCGGCTCTGATGAAGGATGCGGAAAGGGCAGCCGGGATCATCGCGGATCTGGCCCGGGAGGGCGGCAGTGCCGCGATCGCTTCCGACTTTGACTGCGACGGCATCTTTTCCGGATTCATCCTGGAAGAGTCCCTGCAGCGCCTTGGGATCCGCACGCGCGTCCTGACGCCCGACCGGATCAGCGAGGGCTACGGGCTCAACAGCCGCATCGCAGACGACGCGCTGGCATTCGGCGCCGGTCTGCTCCTCACCTGCGACAACGGCATCTCTGCCGGCGCCGCGGTCAGCTATGCGCGCTCGCTGGGCCTGCGTGTGATCGTGACCGATCATCATGAGGTCCCGCGCGGGGAAGAAGACGGAGAAGAACGGGAGATCCTTCCGGAAGCGGACGCCGTGGTCGATCCCAAGCAGGCCGGCTGCGCCTATCCCTATAAAGATATCTGCGGCGCCGCAGTAGCCTGGAAACTCATGCGTCTGGTCTGGCGGGTGCTGGGCCGGGACGAGTCGCAGCTGGACGATCTGATCCCCTTTGCGGCCATCGCGACCGTGGCGGACGTCATGGAGTTGCGGGACGAAAACCGGCTGCTGGTGCGGCGCGGTCTGCAGATGCTGCCGCATACGGCGAACGAAGGCATGAAAGCCCTGATCTCCGCCTGCGGTCTGGAAGGGCGCAGACTGACGTCCTACCATCTGGGGTTCATCCTCGGTCCCTGCTTTAACGCGGCCGGCCGCCTGGAAACGGTCGAGGCGGCCCGGGAACTGCTGCACGCGTCTTCCGCGACGGAAGCGCTGGTCCTGGCCGAACGGCTGCGGGAACTCAATGAAACGCGAAAATCCATGACGGAGCGCGGGACCGCGGCGGCGGAGGAGTGTATCCGCCTGGAAGGCCGCGAAGAGGACAGCGTGCTGGTCCTGTATGTGCCCCAGTGCCACGAGAGCGTCGCGGGCATCGTCGCCGGCCGCATCCGCGAACGGCACGGCCGCCCGGCCATGATCCTCACCGGCGAGGGCGAGATCTGCAAAGGCTCGGCGCGCTCCATTGAGGCTTACAATGTCTTCGAAGCCCTGCTGGCCTGCTCCGAACGGCTGCTACGATTCGGCGGACACCCCATGGCGGCCGGCTTTTCTCTCAAAAAAGACGAGATTTCGGCCTTCCGGGCTCAAATTTTGTCAAATTCCCGTTTGACAGACGAAGATTTTTGTCCTATAATACGCATTGACGCGGCGATGCCCCCGGAGTATGTCACGGAGAAGCTGGTACGCGAGTTCGAACTGCTGGAGCCTTTCGGCAAAGGCAATGAGAGACCGCTGTTCGCCAGAAACGACCTGATCCTCACCGAGGTCCGGGTGCTCGGTCAGAACCGCAATGCCGTCCGTCTCCGGTTCCGGAGCGAAAACGGCGGCGCCTTCGAAGGCATCTGGTTTGGCAGCGCGGCGGAACTGGAACAGCGGATCACACAGGCCTGCGGCAGCAAAGCCTTTACAGCACTGGAACGCCGTCAGCGTCCGATCCGGGTCTCCCTGTCTTATGTCCCCGTGCTCCATGAGTACGCCGGCAAGACAAGCATTCAGTTCAATGTACAGGAGATCGTTCCCAAAACGGTGAGTTAGCTCAGTTGGGATGAGCGCTTGGTCGACAACCAAGAGGTCGGCGGTTCGAGCCCGCCACCCACCAGCACAGGTCAGCACACAGACTGCTGAAAAAAGGTCCGGAGCCGTTTGCGGCCTCGGATTTTTTTTCCCGGAGGGATCCATGAAAAAACTGGAAGAGTATGTAGTTACGATCCCCGATTTTCCTCAGCCGGGGATCATGTTCCGCGACGTGACGGGCATTCTGGACTCCGCCGACGGCCTTCAGACCGCGGTCGAAGCGCTCTGCGGGATGCTCCGCGATACAGAATTCGACGTCGTGGTCGGCGCTGAAGCCCGCGGCTTCATCTTCGGGGCCGCTGTGGCGTATGCCCTGCACAAGCCGTTCGTTCCTGCCCGCAAGAAGGGTAAACTGCCCCGCGAAACGGTGAGCGCCGAATATGCGCTGGAGTACGGGACGGCTGTCGTGGAAATGCACAAGGATGCCATCCGGCCCGGCCAGAAGGCGGTCATCATCGTTGATCTGCTGGCTACCGGCGGATCGGCCGGCGCCATCGCGCAGCTGGTCGAGATGCTGGGCGGCGAGGTGAGCCGCATCTGCTTCCTGCTGGAACTGGCTGGACTGGAAGGCCGCCGGTATCTTTCGAAATACACGGTGGAGAGCGCCGTCGTTTACGAGGGCAAATAATGATCGTCAGCGTGTCCAATCCGCTCGTCAGAGAGGTCTGTGAACTGCAGACACGCAAAAAGGTCCGGGAGGAGACGGGCCTTTTTGTCGCGGAAGGGACGCATCTGGTGGGAGAGGCGCCCCGGGAACTCCTCCGGCGCGTCTATATCACGGAAGCCTACGCCGGCTCCCCGGAAGGCTCCGCGCTCTGCGCCCGGCTGCGCGGCCTGACGGAGACCGTCTCGGAGACGGTGATGGCCAAAATGTCCGATACACGCACGCCGCAGGGCATCCTGGCAGTGATCCGGCAGCCCGGTCCGGCCGTTTTCCCCGGGACCGGAGGACTTCTGGTCCTGGAACGCGTACAGGATCCCGGCAATGTGGGCACCCTGTTCCGCACCGCCGAGGCCGCCGGCTTCGAGGGCATCCTGCTGGATGAAGGCTGCGCCGATCCGTTGAGCCCTAAGACCGTCCGTGCAACGATGGGCGCGATCTTCCGCCTGCCGTTTCGCGTCTGCCCGGATCTTTCCGCCGCGGTGCGGTCGCTTTCCGACGCAGGCTATACCGTCTGCGCGGCGCATCTGGCAGGCCGCAGCCTCTGGGAGACGGCTCTCCCGCGCCGCACGGCCTTTCTGCTGGGAAGCGAGGGCAGCGGTCTGACAGAGGAACTCACGCAGCTGGCCGGCTGCCGGGTACGGATCCCCATGCAGGGGTCGACTGAATCACTGAATGTTTCCGTGGCGGGCGCGCTGCTCATGTACGAGCATCTGCGCCGCGCTCTGACGGATGCCCCGGAAGGGGGAAGGGAACACTGATGAATACCGAACAGGAAACTAACGCCGTCCGCCCTGTCGAGCAGGAGATCGGAAGCCTTCGCAAAAAGGCCAGCAAACGGCGCATCGGAAAACGCATCGGACTGCTGGTCACGGAACTGGTCCTGCTGGCGCTCGTGCTCGGCATCTACTGGGGCGTGAACACATTTGCCACGCTCTACAACCGGATCGAAAAGCCGACGGAAGAGTTTTTTACCATCGGGGAGGCCCAGACCCGCATCGAGACGGTCGCCGTGACCAAGGTGGTTCAGGTGGAATCGTCCGAGGGCGTCACCGAGATCCAGACCGAGTTTGAGACACAGGTCGTCGTGGAGACACCGGCCCTGCCGACCATCGTCGTGACGGATCCGGAGATCTCTTCCGAGATCGTCGTCCATGTGGACGTGACGAAGCCGACCGTCAATCTGATCGACGAAGTCGTGGCCAGCCGCATGAAGGGATTCAAGACCTTCGTCGTCTTCGGTGTGGACGCGCGCAACAACAGCACGCTCCTGCGCCTCACGCAGGGCGATGTCTGTATGATCGTCAGCGTCAATCTGGACACCAAAGAAGTGCGGATCGCTTCGGTCTACCGCGATTCGTATCTGGAAGGGACGACGGATTACTTCAGCAAGCTGACCGACGTCTACTGCAACCTCGGCGCGAGCATGACCATGTCGGCGCTGAACCGCAACTATGACCTTTCCATCTCGGATTTCGTGGTCGTCAACTGGAAAGTCGTCGCCGACGTGGTGAATATGCTGGACGGCCTGGACATCGAGATCAGCGAGCGGGAAGCCGGCGCGATCAATGAAGAAGTGGCCGGCATCATCTACGCGACCGGGCTGGAATCCACGACCATCGAGGAAGTGGCCGGCGTGCATCACCTGGACGGCGTGCAGACGGTCGCCTATGCCCGGATCCGCAAGATCGGCAATGCCGACTATCAGCGGACGGAGCGCCAGCGCCACGTCGTGGAACTGATGCTGCAGAAGGCCAAGACCCGCAGCCTTTCGGAGATCCTGAAGATCGTGAATGTCGCGGTGGGAGAGATCGCCACCTCCATGTCGGCGATCGAGATCCTTGATCTGGCCAAGGACGTCTTTTCCTATTCGATCGCGGAAACGACCGGTTTTCCGAAGTATTTCAAGACCAATAACTACATTTTCCCCACCGATCTGGTCTCCAATGCCGCCTATCTGCACCAGTTTCTGTACGGAACGGCGGACTTTACGCCCTCTACCTATCTGCAGCAGCTGAACGCGCTCATGACGGAGAGGATGAACGCCTATCTGTCCACGCACTGAGAGCAGGGAGAAGACGGTCCGGAGAGAGGCCGGGAGAGACGGTCCGGGAAGAGAGCCTGTGACAGGCCGTCCCGAAAAGAAGAAACAGCGGCAGAGCGCGCCCGTCGGGCAGGCTCTGCCGCTGTTTTTTGAGAAAAAACCGTGAAAACCATCGCTTTTTCACGAGGCTTTCACATATTGTACACAAAAGCAGGGTAAGATGAAGACTGTAAAGCCCCGGCAGGGGAAAAGGAGGATCTGATCATGGACGGATACTACGGTTTCGAATACGATCCGGCAGAAAAGAATAAAACAGGGGGCGCCGGTCCCGAAGCGGCCGCGCAAAGCGGGGAAAACGCTCCGCTGCCCTTTGAAGCGCAGAGCCCCGCGGACGCCGGAGGATACGGCGCCGGGGAAGCGGAATGGGATCGCGTGAATGCGCAGACGGCCGAAACGGTCCCGGACGGGACCGCCCGGGAGGCTGTCCCCGCAGCGGCTGCGCCGGACATTTACGGCGCCCGGCCGCAAAGCCCGTATCTCAGCGGGGATCAGGCTCCTTACGGCACACAGTCGCAGATTCCTTCTCCTGGCGCGGGTCAGGCTCCGTATGGCGCCTGGTATGCGGCCCCTTACGGCGTCCCGTACGGCGGCTATTATGCGGGAGCGGATCCGGCTCAGGGCTACGGCGCGCAGGGTGCCGGGCCTCAGCAGCCGTACAGCACGGGAAACTACGGCCCCGGCCGGCCTGTAGCTCCGGGGACTGAGCAGACAAGCGAGCCGAAAAAAAAGAGGAACGGATGGAAGATCGCCGGGATGATCGTGCTGCTGGCGGTGCTGGTCTTTGCTACCGGCTGGGCCGTCACCAACCTCGTACGATCCTACCAGGCAATCCGCGAGCAGATCGCAGCGTTGCAGGGACAGAAGCAGAACGGCACGCCCGCCCCGATCTCCGATACGCCCGTCCTGCCGACGACCGGCGTGCGCAGCGATACGGTGCCCATCCTGACAGACGTCTCCGACATCGTGGAACAGACGCTTCCTTCGGTCACGGCTATCACCTGCAAGACTATCGTCACACAGTCCTCCTATTTCGGCAGCCGCCAGTATGAGGCGGTGAGCGCCGGTTCCGGGATCATCATCGGCGACAACGGCACGGAACTGTGGATCGTAACGAACAATCACGTCGTCGACAACGCGGTCTCCATGACCGTGACCTTCGCGGACGGGACCGAAGTCCGGGCCTATCTGAAGGGCAAGCGCTCCGACCGCGATATCGCCGTGCTGGGCGTCTATCTGAGCGAGATGAACAAGGAGACCCTTTCTGCTGTCCGGGCGGTTACGCTGGGCGACTCCGACGCCCTCCGCCTCGGCGAAGGTGTGATCGCGATCGGCAACGCGCTCGGCTGGGGCCAGTCCGTCACGACCGGGATCGTCAGCGCACTGAACCGTACCGTCACCTTTGAGGATAATCTGCAGATGACAGGGCTCCTGCAGACCAGCGCGGCGATCAACCCCGGCAACTCCGGCGGCGCCCTGCTGAATGCCCGCGGCGAACTGATCGGCATCAACAACGCCAAATACGCCGATACGGACGTGGAAGGCGTCGGCTTCGCGATCCCCATCAACAGCATCAAGGAGATCATGAGCGAACTGTCTCTGATGGAAGCCCGGGTCCCGGTCGCGGATGCGGATGCCCCGTATATCGGCGTGACGTTCCGCGATGCGAGCGCCTCCTTCCGGGAATCCTACGACATGCCGGCCGGCGCCCTGGTCTACAGTGTCGCGGAGGGTTCTCCTGCCGAAAAGGCCGGGCTCCTGGCCTACGATGTCGTCACGAAACTCAACGATGCGGTGATCACCAGTTATTACGACCTGACCGATGAACTGCAGTACTACAAGGGCGGCACCCTCATCACGCTGACCGTCCAGCGCATGGAGCAGGGAAAATGGACGGAGAAGACCCTTACCGTGACCCTGGGTTTCAAAAACAGTACTTCCCACTGAGCTTTTATGAAAATTACGGCGATTCCGCTTGCAATTTGGGTCGATCTGTGATAAAAGGGAATCGCTGTGGGAATTCTTAGACACAAGGAGGATCAGAATCATGGCATATCAGATCACCGATGCCTGCATCATGTGCGGGACCTGCGCGTCCAACTGCCCCGTCGAAGCGATCAGCGAAGGCGAGACCCAGTTCGTGATCGACGCCGATGCGTGCCTGGAATGCGGCGCCTGCGCAGCCAACTGCCCTGTAGAGGCCATTGAGCTGGCATAAGTCAAACAGAAAGAGAGCGGAGACGGGAAGACCGGCTCCGCTCTTTTCGTATCGCTTGCATTTCGGGAACGGATAATGTATAATTTAAGTCTATGCCGGCCGGACGGCCCGGTGCGGCAGCAGTTTCATGCAGGAGGTCTCCGGGATGGGAGAGAAGGATCATCAGAATGGATCGCAGCCGAAAAAGGCTGCTTCGCGCGCCTATAAACGTCCGAAGGGCAAAGGCCTTGTCCTGGCGGGCATCATTCTTCTGTCGCTGATCCTGATCGCCGGTCTGGCCGGCGTCGGCTATGTTGCCCATCTTTGGGGCCTGGTCGAACGGGGCGGCCCGGTCGTTGTCAGACCGACCGCTTCGGACCCGGACGTGACCAGGTCTGGAGAAAACCTGATCCCGACGGAGAATCAGGTCCAGCCGACGCAGCCGGCCCAGCCTACACAGCCGGCCCAGCCGACGCAGCCCGGCCCTTCCGTACGGCCTTCCACGGGGAGCGCGCAGCCTTCCACGGGTAGCGCACAGCCGACGCAGTCCGCCCCGCCGACCGTGCCGGCCGGCGACACGGTCCCATTCCTCCCGACGGCGGATCCCACTCAGCCGGCAGGCCCGACGGATCCGTACAGCCCCGGCCACTCCACGGCGCCGTTCGTGCCGACGGAGCCCTACCTCCCTACGGCCCCCGTCACGCCGACCCAGCCGGGACCTTCTTCCGGGGCGGCCGATCCTACGCAGCCCCCTACCCAGCCGCCGACACAGCCGCCGACTGTGCCGGAGCAGCCTGTGACGCAGCCGCCGACCGAGCCGCCGACGCAGCCGCCCACCCAGGCTCCCACCCGGCCCAAGGAAACGGCCCGCGATGCCACCGGCATCCCGGCGGACGAACTGGTGCCCATGATCACGACCGACTCGCTGAACCTGCGCACCTCGCCGGATTCCGATTCCGGCCGCAACAATATCTATACGACCGTATACCGCGGCACCACCCTGTACGTCTACCAGATCATCCAGGACTGGGTGAGCGTCGTGTATCAGAATAAACTGCTCTACTGCGCCCGAGCCTATCTGCGCGATCC
>JAGDDE010000111.1 GCA_017958185.1 Lachnospiraceae bacterium
GCAACCTTCTTGACTTCCTTTGCCTCGTAACCAACGATCCCCAGAAAGGCGATGTTATGCGCTGCGTTGTATGCAGCGTCAACAGCTTCGCAGAGGCAGCGCGGGAGACCGGACTGCCGACAGGCGGGGACTTCGATCTCCCCGAGAGAGTCTTTTTCAATACGGAACACGCTTCCTGTCCTCCGTTCGTTCATGGTTTCATTATACACGCAAAGGCGCCGTCCCGGGCTTTTTTGCTTAAAATTTCAGCAGCGGATGATGCTTTCCCGCTCCGGCCCGACGGAAATATAGGTCACCGGGCAGCCGGCCGCCTCTCCGATCAGACGGACGTAGTCCCGCGCCGCCTGCGGCAGGTCCTCAAAGCGGCGGGCGCCGGAAATATCGCAGTTCCAGCCTTTCACAAAGCGGATGACCGGCTCGGCTTTGTCCAGCAGGGCGGGGAAGGGAAACTCGTCGGTGGCCTCTCCCTCTACCAGGTACTGCGTGCAGACCGGGATCTTCTCCAGATAAGAAAGTACGTCCAGCTTGGTGACGGCCAGGCCGGTCGCGCCCTGTACCCGTACGCCGTAGCGCGTAGCCGGAAGATCCAGCGCGCCGACCCGGCGGGGACGCCCGGTCTTCGCGCCGTATTCCGCCCCGGCTTCCCGCAGCCGGTCCGCTTCTTCACCGGACAGTTCGCTGACAAAAGGACCCTCGCCCACACAGGTGGCGTAGGCCTTGACCACCCCGATGACTTCACCGACCTTCAGAGACGGCAGGCCGGCGCCGACAGGCGCGTAAGCGGCCAGCGTATTGGACGAGGTCGTATAGGGATAGATGCCGTAATCGATATCGCGCAGCGCGCCGAGCTGGCCTTCGAAAAGGATGCGCCTGCCGGCTTCGTCAGCCTCGCGCAGCACCCGGCCGGCATCCGTCACGAAAGGACGGATCTTTTCGCAGTAATTCCCGGCCCATTCCTCCAGTTCCCCGCGCGAGCAGGGCCCGGCGCCGTACACGCCGCTCAGCGTCAGGTTTTTCCACTCCCTGAGCTCCTCCAGACGGGCCAGAAAACGCCCGGAATCCCTCATCTCGCCGGCCATCACGGTCTTCTTCTGAAATTTGTCGGAATAAAAAGGCGCGATCCCCTGTTTGGTGGAACCGTATTTTTTATCAGCCAGTCGAGCCTCCTCCAGGCCGTCCTGCAGACGGTGCCAGGGCAGAAGCAGGGAGGCCCGGTCGCTGATCCTCAGGTTTTCCGGCGTGACGGTCACCCCCTTTTGGCGCAGCGTTTCGATCTCCGTCCACAGATTTTCCGGATCCAGGGCCACGCCGTTTCCGAGAAGGTTCACGACGCCCGGTCTGAAAATGCCCGAAGGCAGCAGGTGCAGCGCGAACTTTCCGTATTCGTTGATCACCGTGTGGCCGGCGTTGCCGCCGCCCTGGTAACGGACGACAAGATCGAAATCCTCCGTCAGAAGGTCGACCATGCGGCCCTTTCCTTCATCTCCCCAATTGATCCCGACAACGGCGGTATGACTCATTTTTCTCCCCTTTCCGCGCGGCCCTGCGGTCACGTCTCACGGATCCGCTGTTCAAAGCGGTTTTTTGCCGTCTCCGACGGCACTTCGGTCGGATACTTTCCGGAAAAACAGGAAGTGCAGAAGCCCGTATCTCTTCCGGTCAGCAGCCGCACGTGCTCCAGGCTGAGATAGCCAAGGGAATCCACGCCGATGATCCCGGCGATCTCCTCCGTGCTGTGCCGGTTGGCGATCAGAACGTCTGAGCTGTCGATATCGGTCCCGTACCAGCAGGGCGCGATAAAAGGCGGTGCGCTGACCCTCATGTGGATCGTTAGCGCGCCGGCTTCCCGCAGCATCCGGATGGTCCGGCGGCAGGTGGTGCCCCGGACGATGGAATCGTCGATCAGGACCACGCGTTTTCCTTCGACCACGGAACGGATAGGATTCAGTTTGATCCTGACGTCTGCCTCCCGGTCCTGCTGGGAAGGTTCGATAAAGGTGCGGCCGATATATTTGTTCTTTGTAAAACCGATCGCATAGGGGATCCCGGAGGCCTTCGCATAGCCGATCGCCGCGTCCAGACCGGAATCCGGCACGCCGATCACCACGTCCGCCCCGACCGGGTGCTCTTCCGCCAGAAAAGCCCCGGCCTGCTGTCTAGCCAGACAGACGCTGGCCCCGTCAATGACGGAATCGGGCCGGGCAAAATAAATATACTCAAAAACACAGAAGCGCTTCGGAACTTTTCCGCAGTGGCTCCGGTCCGAGGCAATGCCTTCCGGTCCGGCCGTTACGATCTCTCCGGGCTCGACGTCCCGCTCAAAGACTGCGCCGACCGCGTCCAGGGCGCAGCTTTCGGAGGCAAAAACGACCGATCCGTCACGCAGCCGGCCCATACACAGGGGCCTGAAGCCGAACGGATCCCTAACGGCCGTCAGCTTCCCCGGGGTGGCGATCAGCAGGCTGTAGGCGCCGACCATCCGCTCCATGGCAGCTGAAACAGCGGCTTCGATGCTGTCCGTCTGCAGCCTGTCCTGCACGATCTCGTAGGCGATCACCTCCGAATCGGTCGAGGTGTGGAAAAGGGAGCCCTTTTCCTCGAGGGCGCTGCGCAGGACGGCGGAATTGGCCAGATTGCCGTTGTGCGCGAGAGCCATCCGTCCCTTATAATGATTGATGAGCAGCGGCTGGGCGTTGAGGCGGACGTCCGCGCCGGTCGTTGCATAACGCACGTGCCCGACGGCGATGCTGCCCGGTCCCAGCAGTTCCAGACCGCCCCTGTCAAAAACGTCATTCACGAGCCCGGCGCCGCGGTGAGACTGAAAGATCCCGTCCCGGCTGACCACGATCCCGGCGCTTTCCTGTCCGCGGTGCTGCAGGGCATAGAGCCCGTAGTACACCAGCGGCGCCAGCTCCCGGCACTCGCGGGAACAGATCCCGAAAAGGCCGCATTCTTCGCCGATATGGCGCCCGCTCCCCGGATCAGGCCTGTTCATCGTCGTTCGCTTCCAGCCGGCCCATGATCTCCGCATAGGCCTCCTCGACGCCGCCGAGATCCTGACGGAAGCGGTCCTTGTCCAGCTTCCTGCCGGTCGCTTTATCGTGCAGGCGGCTGGTATCCGGGCTGATCTCATCCGCCAGAATGATCGTGCCGTCCGCGAGCCTGCCGAATTCCAGCTTGAAATCCACCAGAGTGACCCCGCAGGAGAGCCAGAACGCCTTTAGGACCTCATTCACGCGCAGCGCGTAGTCACGGATCGTCTGCAGCTCCTCTTTGCTGACCAGTCCCATCGCCAGGGCATGGTCGTCGCAGATCAGCGGATCGTTCAGTTCATCGTTCTTGTAGGAGTACTCGACCGTCGGCTCGGCGAAAACAACGCCCTCCGGGAAGCCGTAGCGCTTGCAGAAGGAACCGGCGGAAACGTTGCGTACGATGACCTCGAGCGGAACGATCCGCACCTTCTTCACGAGGGTGTCACGTTCGCTCAGCTGCCGGATAAAGTGGGTCGGAACGCCCGCCTTCTCCAGCCGTTTCATCAGGCGGTTGCTCATAGCGTTGTTGATGATCCCCTTGCCGGCGATGGTCCCTCTCTTCTTGCCGTTAAAGGCGGTCGCATCGTCTTTGTAGGAGACGATCAGCTGCTCGGGATCGTCGGTCGCATAGACCTTTTTGGCCTTTCCTTCATAAAGCTGCTCACGTTTTTCCATGATCTTGTCCTCCCGTCGTGCTTTCAAAAAAACACCTGCCCAGTGTAACATCTTGACAAGAAAAAACAAAATACCTATACTATTGTTCATATGATACGATATTCGTATGATACGGACAACCGTTCCGCCAAAAGCCGAGCGAGCCGGACAATACTTTTCGAACGATTTAGCGACGCGACTAGTGAGAAAAGTTTTCGTCCGGGCGCGAGGCGCAGATTACCGGCATGAAAGGAAAAACCGATGGAGCTTCGTACCCTTACCTATTTCGTCACCGTTGCCGAAGAACTGAACATCACGAAAGCCGCGCAGATCCTGCACCTCAGCCAGCC
>JAGDDE010000112.1 GCA_017958185.1 Lachnospiraceae bacterium
CCGCGCTTTTCCACGGAATCCGCGATCTGCTTCGTGATCTCCGCGAGGGACATCTTCTTCGCAGCCACTTCCTCGCCGATCAGACAAATGTTCGGCTGGGTCTCCAGTGCGCACTCCAGCGCCACATGCGAAGCGCTGCGGCCCATCACCTTGATGAAATGCCAGTACTTTTTCGCGGAATTCGCGTCGCGCTCGATGTTGCCGATCAGTTCGCTGTAGGTCTTCGTCGCGGTATCAAACCCGAAGGAAGCTTCGATGTCTTCATTCTTCAGGTCGCCGTCAATAGTCTTGGGGCAGCCGATGACCTGCACGCCGGTCTCCTTCTCCGCCATGTACTCCGCCAGCACCGCGGCGTTCGTGTTGGAGTCATCCCCGCCGATGATCACGATAGCGGTCAGTCCGTGCTTTTTCGCCACTTCTTCTACGATGGCGAACTGATCGCGGGTCTCCAGTTTCGTACGGCCGGACCCGATGATATCGAAACCGCCGGTATTGCGGTAGCGATCGATGAATTCGTCATCGAACTCCACGAAGGAGTCCTCCAGCAGTCCGCTGGGGCCGCCCTTGAAGCCCAGGAGCACGTTTTCCGGATCCGCAGCCTTCAGCGCATCATACAGACCGCAGACGACATTGTGTCCGCCGGGAGCCTGCCCGCCGGACAGGATCACGCCGACCACCTGCTTCTTCGGGCAGGAAGTATTCGCGCCTTTTACAAATGTGACCTCTTTTTTGCCGTAGGTGTTCGGGAACAGCGCCCGGATCTTTTTCCGGTCCGCGACGCTTTCGGTCTTCGCACCCTCTTTTACACAGATGTCCGCGATCCCATGGCGGAGCATGCCGGGAAGTTTGGGCTGGTACGCATACCTTGCTTTCTGAAGCGGGGAAAGGTTCATGTTCTTACTCCTTTTGGATGATCATTGCGCGTGCCGCAGCCCTTCTTTGGGAAAGGCGCCGCCGAAAACCCGCACAAATAATGATTATAGTATAGACTCCCGAAAAAGTAAAGGGAGGAATGCAGCGGATGCAGGATCCGTTACCGCTGGGCCACCGTGAACAGCGAATAGAAGTAGCCCTTTTCCTCCATCAGTTCCTCGAAGGTCCCCTGTTCTGAGACCGTGCCGTTTTTCAGCGCGAACAGACCGGTGCAGCGGCGAAGGATGCTTTCGTCCAGGTCATGCGTCACGATCACGCGGGTGTAGCCGTCCAGTCTCAGGATCGCGTCCAGCACCCCGTAGGAAGTCTCGGCGTCCAGAGACGCTGTCGCCTCGTCCACGAAGAGGATCGGCGTTTTCCGCAGCAGCGCCCGGGCGATGGAGATCCGCTGCCGCTCTCCGCCGGAAAGACCGCTGCCGTTTTCACCGCAGAGATACGCTTCGCCTTTTTCCTCTATCAGTTTTTTCAATCCCGACAGCTGCACGGCCCGGTCGATCTCTTCGTCCGGGAATTCGGAAAACAGCGTGATGTTGTCGCGGATGGTGCTGTTGAACACGAACACGTTCTGCTGAATGATGGACACGAGGTCGTAGAGCGAACCGGCGGAGACCGTTTTGAGTTCCGTTCCGTCATAGAAGATCCCGCCCTGATAGTCTCTGGAAGAGGCCATCAGCAGGTTCAGGATCGTCGATTTTCCGCTGCCGGAAGCGCCCACCAGGGCATAGCAGCCGCCGGCACGGATCTCCATGTCCACGCCGCAGAGCACGGGCTTTCCTTCCTCATAGGCAAATCCCAGATCCCTGACGGAGATCCCCTCGTTCAGATGCGGCTCGATGTGCGCGCCCTCGTCGGGGATATTTTTGTTCAGTGCCAGGGCCAGTTTGCCGATCAGGCCGAAAGAGGCCTTGGCTCCCGCAAAGAACACCGGGAATGCCTGTATCGGAGCCAGGACATAATTCAGCAGCTGAACGAATACGATGGCGGTGCCGGCGGTGATGCCGCCCTTGCCGGAGAGCGCCAGTGCCGCTGCGACAAAGAATACACCGAACTGCAGGATCCCGCCGGCGATGCCGGAAGCATATCCGACGTGGACATTCACTTTCTCGCGTGTTTTGGATGCGGCGGCTGCCGCCCGGTTGCTGTCGTCATGCAGGCGGGCCATGTTCTTCTCTGCTTTAAAGCTTTTGATCACGGAAAAACCCGTCAGGGCATCCTTCAGCATCCCGGTGTATATCTCCTTTTTATCCGAGACCGCTTTCTCCGCCTTCGCGGCTCTGTCTCCGAGGATGACAGAAACAACGATCGGCAGCAGAGAGAAGCCGAAAGCGACCAGAGTCAGCATCGGGCTGTACCACAGCATCAGGCCGAGCGCTCCGATGAACGTAAGTCCGACCTGGATGACGGACTGTAGCTGGCCGATGAAGTCCTTTTCGATCGTCCCCACATCGTTGGAAAGCGCGGAGATATAGAGCGAGCTGTTCTCCCCCGAAAAAGCCTGGATCCCCTTTTCCATCAGTCTGCTGAAAACGTATTCCCGGTACTGCTTCACCGCCTTCGTGCGGAATTCCGTGAGGAAGGCGCTGTCGAGGGACCAGGCGATGACATACAGCGCGATCCCGCCTCCTGCAATGAGCAAAAGCGTTCCCATACCGAACGGACTGTCGCCGGAGATCAGATCGGCGACCTCCTTGATGAGCCAGGAGATCGTCAGTGCTCCCGCCGCAGCGAGCAGTGCCGCGAGCACGGTCATACAGAGGTTGAACCTGTTGTCCCGGAACAACTCCCGGATGAACGGACGCCGCAGCGCCCTGATCTCTTTTTTATTCATGACGATCCTCCTTCTCCGCGAAAGGTCTTCTTTTTCCGCTGTCCCCCTGTCCGGTCTGCGTGTGCCGCTTCAGGCCGGGGTCCGATTTTTTGATTATATCAGAAAACCGCCGTGATTGCCATTGTGACCGGCGGTTTTACACAAAAAGGATCTGGACTGCGTCTCTTTTTTGACAGTGGTCCTTATTCGGCCATATGAAATACTTCTCTCCTTTCTTTCAGTATTCTTCGGTAACTTTCGCTACTGTACCGAGTTCCTCTGTCGGAATGAAATA
>JAGDDE010000014.1 GCA_017958185.1 Lachnospiraceae bacterium
AAAAAAATCTCTTTTAATGATGCTTCAGGCCGACACCTCATTTTTCATATGGCCAGATAACCAGTCTGCTTTCATCTGTCCGCTCTTTCGATGGCGAATGAGACGTGTTGCTGCATTCTTTCATTGAGCAATGTCCCTTGAAACACCATTGGCGTTCAATACTTCTTAAACCGGAAATCTCTATCATTGACACATTCCGATTTATCAGTCGTTTTACATCTATATGCCAAAGCAAAAGCGAGCCTTCCATGGCTCGCTTCTGTATCAGATAGGATCATCTTTATGCTCCCCGGACTTTATTATCTCAGGAAATTTTCGGGTTTTTCTTCGTCCTTAAACACTTCTCAAGGGGAAGACGACAGTTTTCTTCGCCTTCATTGTATTGAAAACAGGTGATAGGAAAGGACGTAGCAGTCCCTCGGGCCGGCTGCCACTTATAACCTTCTTGTCGGCTACACATTCTCAAAGACCATCCGGAACTGATCGCGGCAGCACCGGTGCCGTTTTTCCTCCCGGAGGCTTAAGCCGGGTTGAACTTATCCTTCGGTCTGCGGCAGCGCGGGCATTTCCAGTCGTCCGGCAGATCTTCAAAGGCGGTGCCGCCGTTCTCGGCCGGGTCGTACACGTATCCGCAGATGGAGCAGACGTACTTGCCGCTGCTCTCCTCATGGGTGAATTCGACCTCGGCAGGGATCGTCTCCGCCGGATGATCGAGGTCGATCACGCGCTTTGCTTCCAGGTTTTCATAGCCCTGCGGCGTATGGGTTCCGCAGTAAACGGTCGGATGATCGCGAACGAAGGCTCTCACGCGGTCCAGCGTCTCGCGGGCAGCCGGAAGATCTTCAAAGACAACGGACAGTTTATTCTCATACAGCGCTTCGTCCACGTAGGTGATATCCCCGTGGAGCATATAGAACAGCCCGCCGTTTTCTGCGATCACGATGCTGTTGCCGTTGGTGTGCCCCTTGGCTTGGATATACGTGACACCGGGAGCGATCTTCTGGCAGGCAGGGAAGTTATAGTACGCCCCGTCCGTGAACTGCACCGGCACCAGATTCGGGAGCCCCGCAAGTTCGGCTGCGGAAAGCTCTTCCGCGTTCACAAAGATCTGCGCCCCCGGGAAGGACTTCAGTTCCCCGGAATGATCGGCATGCTTATGGGTCAGCAGGATCTTCGTGACCTGCTCGGGACGGTAGCCCAGGGCGGCCAGCGCCTCCATATAACTGCAGAGGTCTTTTCCGGTATACGCCAGGCTGGTCTCATCGGGTCTCTCCTCCGGTGTGCCGGCGGGAAGGCCCGTATCTACCAGAATGACCTCGTCTCCGGTATCGATCAGATAATTCTGCAGACTCCCGCGGTAGCGGACCTCCCGGTCGAAGCCGGCCATGCCTTCCTCGCCTCCGAAGGCGAAAGGCTGTGTATAGAACCCGTTTTCTCTGAATCTGACGGCTTTGATGATCATGTTGCTGCTCCTTTTCTGTTGATCCTTTCTGTTTTCAGGGCTATCCTCGGCCGGCCCCGCCGGCTGTTTCTGTGCTGCTGCCGGGTCTGCCGCTTCCTGCGGTCTCTCCGGGGCATCCGGCGGCTGTCCGTCGTGCGCCTTCCAGGCGCACGGTGTGATCTTCATATCCGTGAAGATTGCCGTAAAGGAGGAGTCCTCCGGGCTGCAGGCATAAATGCCGAACCGGATCGTCCCGGCGCCTTCCCACAGGTGACAGACCCGCATCTGCGAAAAGTGTTCTCCGTCCCGGGAACACTCTATGCAGTAATCATCCTCCCGGCGGCTCAGGCGGTACCACATGGTCTTCTCGTCCGCGGGGATAACGGTCGTCGCCCAGTCCGAATACCCGTGGTTGGTGACGACCGATCCCAGATGCTGAAACTCTCCGTTCTCGTATTCTACCGAAGCCTTCAGCCAGTTTTCCGCGTCCAGATACAGCACGATGCCGCACTGATCGAAGCGCCGGCAGCTGCCGCTGAAATCGGTTTTCACGACAAAGGAAAAAAACCGCTCTTCGGTCTCTGCCTGCAGAACGGGCGCATTGTCATTGCGGAAATGATAGTAGGTCCTCTGCCAGAGATCGGTATGCGGCTCGGTTACGATCTCGGCCCGCGCGGGCCCGAGCCGGTACTCCTTCGGCGCCCGCATCCACTGCATGGTTTCAGTCATGATCCTTCCTCACGCTTCTTAGCGGGTCTCTCCCGCCGTATTTTTAGGGATACCGGTCTTTCCCCGTCAGACAGTCCCCCGGTCGCAGACGCTCTGAAACTGCCCGGCACTCTCACACTGCCTGCCACACACAGCCTTCCGCCGGCTGCACGCTCTCAAAGACTTTCCAGAGCTGATCCCGGAGCCGCCAGTACAGGTCTTCGTTGGCCTCGCTGACACAGCCCTCCCGCCCATAGACGGCGTACAGGTAGCGGACCTCCCCATCCGCGCCGGTCAGTCTGCCGAGAAGCTCCGTATACTCATCGGGCCGGGAGATCCTGCGCTTCCGGCATCTCAGGCTCGCCAAAAGGCCGCTGCAGCCCGGCTCCTCTTCCCAAAGCAGGACCAGATCCGTCCGCCTTCCTTTTCTTCTTGCGCCTGCGAGATCTTTCCATTTGTCCGGGATCTCAAAGGAATACCCATCGGCCGTTATACGCATGACGATCCTCCGTTTCTCTTCATATTGTTGATTATACCATGGATCCGCCGCCGGCGAAAGCGAAAACGGGCAGAAAAAAAACCGGCAGTCCGCAGACTGCCGGCCGTTTTCCGGGGACCGGATCAATAGAGGCCCTGTGCCTTCATGGCGGTGGAGACCTTCAGGAAACCGGCAATGTTGGCGCCGGCCACAAAGTCGTCCGGGCAGCCGTATTCCTTGGCCGCATCCGAAATGTGGGCGTAAATATTCTTCATGATGGTCTGCAGCCGGGTATCGACCTCCTCGAAGGTCCAGCTCAGGCGTTCGGAGTTCTGGCTCATCTCCAGAGCGGAGGTCGCCACGCCGCCGGCGTTGGCCGCCTTGCCCGGAATGAACAGCACGTTGCTGCCCTGCAGGTACTTGGTGGCTTCAAAAGTGGTAGGCATGTTGGCGCCTTCGACGACCGCGATGCAGCCGTTGCTCACCAGCATCTTGGCAGCGTCAAGGTTCAGCTCGTTCTGCGTGGCGCACGGCAGGGCGATGTCCACCTTCACGGACCATACGCCGCCGTTCGAGTAGGTGCCTTCATGATACTCGGCCGAAGGCTTTTCCGCTTTGTAGGCGGACAGACGGCCGCGCCGCACTTCCTTGATCTCCTTGAGGAGCGCCAGGTCGATGCCTTCCGGATCGTAGATCCAGCCGGTGGAATCGGAGCAGGTGACCGGCTTCGCGCCCAGCTGATAGGCCTTCTCGATGGTGTAGGTGGCCACATTGCCGGAGCCGGAAACGGCGATGGTCTTGCCTTCCACGCTGTTGCCGTGGGCTTTCATCAGTTCTTCCAGGATGTACAGGACGCCGTAGCCGGTCGCTTCCGTACGCACCAGGGAACCGCCGAAAGTGAGGCCCTTGCCGGTCAGAACGCCGGTGTAGAGGTTCGTGAGGCGCTTGTAGGTGCCGAACATGTAGCCGATCTCGCGCGCGCCGGTACCGATATCGCCGGCCGGGACGTCCACATCGGCGCCGATGTATTTGTACAGTTCGCTCATGAAGCTCTGGCAGAACAGCATGATCTCGCGGTCGCTCTTGCCCTTGGGATCGAAGTCGCTGCCGCCCTTGGCGCCGCCGATGGGCAGGCCGGTCAGGGAATTCTTGAAGACCTGTTCAAAGGCTAAAAAGCGCATGACGGAACGGTTGACCGTGGGGTGCAGACGGAGGCCGCCCTTGTACGGTCCGATGGCATTATTGAACTGAACGCGGTACCCGTTATTGACCCGCACGTGGCCGGTATCGTCGACCCAGGTGACACGGAACTGGATCTGACGGTCGGGCGTAGTGAGACGCTCCAGGATCGCATCGCGCCGGTACATATCTTCGTGCGCATCGATCACGGGACCTAAGGATTCCAGCACTTCGCGGACAGCCTGGTGGAATTCCGGCTGGCGGGGATTTTCGGTGATAACGCGGTTGATAACTTCTTCCCTGTAGCTCATAGTGACCTCCTTGCTTTCAGGAACCGCCCAAAGGCGGTGAATAAACTCCATTGCATCTCCGGAAAGGAACTGACGATACAATGGAGTCATACTACCACAGATAGAGGATCTTGGCAACAGAAAATTATCAATTATGCATGAATACTTTAGAAAAGAAACAATTGACGCCGTCCGGTTTCGATTCTTCTGTTTTGCCTTGGGAATGGAAAGGATACGCCTGCAAAAAGAAAGCCCCGCGTCTGTACTGCGGGGCTGTAAAGGATTATACTTTGCGCTGCTTTGGTAGAGGATCACTCCTCACGGCCGATGAAGCGTGCGGCGTTTCGGTAGCAGAGATCTTCCACCAGAGCGCCCAGGAAAGCGAAATCGGCCGGATACTGCCCCTCTTCCACCAGGGCGCCGATCTTGCGGCACAGGATGCGCCGGAAGTATTCGTGGCGCACGAAGGAAGTGAAGGAACGGGAGTCGGTCAGCATGCCGACGGAAGACGCCAGCGCGCTCGATTCCATCAGCTCGCCGATCTGCGCGTCGATCCCGCTCAGATGGTCGTTCATCCACCAGGCGGCGCCGAACTGCACGTTCGGGGCAAAGCAGACCGCCAGATTGGCCAGCATGCGGTTGTCCGCCGGATTGTGGTTGTACAGGATCGTGCGGGGCAGAGCGTACTCCCGGTCGAGATCGCCCAGGAAAGCAGCCAGCGCATTCGGATCGGTCACGACGCCGATGCTGTCCGCGCCGGAGTCCCGGCCGACAGCCTTCCAGAGATGCGGGACCGTATTGCGGATCGCGCCCAGATGCAGCTGCATGACCATGCCGTTCTCGGCGTAGCTGCGGCCGAGGAAGCGCAGCAGGTCACTCATGCGGGCGTCTTCGCCGTAAGGGAAGCTGCCGAAACCGTGGTCGGACACCAGGCAGCCGCTCTCGCGGAAGAACTCCATCGAATCGGCCAGCGCCTTCTTCACGTCGAGCGTGCGGTACTTGGCGCAGAGCTGCGCCGTAGCCGCGGGATCGCCGAACAGGATCGCGTCCGGACGGAAGGAGGGACGGACCTCGAAGGGGATGGAGGCATCCGAGCGGATCTGGCGGTGGAAGGCCAGATCGTCGCGCGGGTCATCCGTCGTGCAGAGCACGCGGACATTCATCTTGTTCAGCAGGCTGACCGCGTCGAAGCCCTCTCCCAGCATCTGCTCCTCGGTCTGCTTCCAGATCCGGCCGGCACTTTCCGGGGTGAGGACCTCTTCGATCCCGAAATAGCGCTGCAGTTCCAGATGGACCCAGTGATACAGCGGGCTCCCGACCAGACGCGGGACCGTATAGGCCCAGGCGTCAAACGTCTCGCGGTCGGTGGAGTCGCCGGTGATCAGGCGCTCGTCGATGCCCTGGGCGCGCATGGCGCGCCATTTGTAATGGTCCGTGCTCAGCCACAGTTCCGTCAGGTTGGTGAAGCGGCGGTGCTCGGCGATATCGCGGGGCGACAGATGGTTGTGATAGTCAAAGATGGGCTGCGGCGCGGCGTACTCGTGGTAGAGCGTGCGGGCGGCGGCGGTCGTCAGCAGAAAATCCCGGTTCATAAACTCGCTCATGCTTCAAAGGTCTCCTTATTGATCCAGAGTCCGAGAGCCGGATTCGGGATATAGTAGATCTCCTCGCCGTCCACGGTGTTGTACCCGTAGGAAAGTTTGGAGGGATCGTATTTTTTGATCATCTCGTCATAGTCTGCCGAGCCGAAGCCGACGCCTTCGATCTCCCCGCGCGTGATATCGCGCACCGCGTAGGTGATGGAGAAGCGGCCGTCCGAGGAGCCGTGGATCAGATGCGCCGCCGCGCCCATATTGTCGCGGAGGTCCTGGTTTTCCGGCTTGCGGAAGGCTTCCAGCACGCCGATCCGGCCGCGGTAGCCGTACTTCCGGATCAGCTTATCGACCTGATCGTCCTCGCCGAAGCGTTCCACGCTGGGCGCCAGGATGATCAGCTCGCCGCCGTCGGCCATAGCCATGCGGGTGCGGTAGACGGCCTTGTTCCCCAGCCAGGTGCTCTGGAATTCGCTCGGGTCCAGATACACCACGCACTTGCGGATCCCGTGCTCGACAAAGTCGATGTTGGTCTTCTGCGCCAGTTTCACCGCACGGGTGAGGCACTTGCGGCCTTCGCCGATGAACAGGCCGTGCGTGCGGATCTGTCCTTCGGGCGCGGTGGTCACCGTGAGCACGAAGAGGATGGGACGATCGGCCAGGTAATGCTCCATCCCGTAGTCGAACAGCTTGCGGACCGGCGTATTGTCGCGGCCCATCATGCGCTCCATGCCGTACACGGCGCCGATCATATGCGACTTGTTGATCATGTCGCTGCCGCCCGTGCCCACAAAGATATTCTTGGCATGGTTGGACATGCCGATGACCTCGTGCGGGACGACCTGGCCGGGAGAAATGATCAGGTCATAGCTTTCGTCCATCAGGCGGCGGTTGACTTCCACGCTGACCGGGTCGGTCCACAGGCCGTCGGTGATGGAGGCCAGGTATTCGCCGGGCACTTCGCCCAGACGCACCACGTCGCGGCGCCAGTCGTGCGGGATCATCTTCTCATAGGGGATGCCTTCGAACATGATGTCCCACTGGCTGCGCGATACCGGCACATGGGTGCCCAGCGCGGGCATGATATCCACGTCGACGCCGGCTTCCGTCAGGATGCGGTAATAGCAGCTGGTGATCGGCCCGGCTCCGGAATGAAAGCGGGTGAAATCGGGCGGGATGATCAGAACGCGGTTCAGTTTGCGCCCGACCAGGCTCCTGGCCAGAGCGTTCTCGATGCGGCGCCGGGTGAGCCCGGTCTCTTTATCGGCGATCAAAGTAATGTCTCTCATAGGCTCTCCTTATACAAGCGGAGCCGCCCGCCGCGGGATCGCTCCCGCAGCACAGGCGGCCGCTTCATTCGTTGTACAGCAGGCTTAGGCGTTGTAGGTGCCGGCGGAAGTGTTGCCGCCGTGACCGGTCCAGTTGGTGTGGAAATACTGGCCGCGCGGAGCATCGATGCGCTCATAGGTGTGGGCGCCGAAGTAGTCGCGCTGGGCCTGCAGCAGGTTGGCGGGCAGGCTGGCGGAGGTGTAGCCGTCAAACCAGGACAGCGCCGAGGAGAAGGCGGGCATGGGGATGCCGGCGGAGACCGCGTAGGCGATGACTCTGCGCCAGGAATCGACCAGCGTCTTCATGGTAGCGCTGAAGTAGTCGTCCATCAGCAGGTTTTCCAGAGCCGGGTTCTTGTCGTAGGCTTCCTTGATCTTGCCGAGGAACACGCTGCGGATGATGCAGCCGCCGCGCCACATGAGCGCGATGCCGCCGTAGTTCAGGTTCCAGCCGTAGGTGCCGGCCGCGGAACGCATCAGGGTGTAGCCCTGGGCGTAGGAAACGATCTTGCTGGCATACAGCGCCTTGCGGATGGCTTCGATGAACTCCTCGCGGTCGCCGCCGAAGGTGCGGATCGTGCGGGGATACAGAGCGGCAGCCTTCACGCGCTCGTCCTTCTGGGCGCTCAGGCAGCGGGAGTAAACAGCCTCGTTGATGAGGGTCAGCGGCACGGCTTCGTCCAGAGCGGCGATGGCCGTCCACTTGCCGGTGCCCTTCTGGCCGGCGCGGTCCAGGATGTATTCCACGGTGCGTTCGCCGTTTTCGTCCTGGTAGGCCAGGATGTTGGCGGTGATCTCGATCAGATAGCTGTCCAGCTCGGTCTTGTTCCAGGCGGAGAAGACGTCAGCCAGTTCCGCAGAGCTCAGGCCCAGGCCGTCGCGCAGCAGCTGGTAGGCTTCGCAGATGAGCTGCATATCGCCGTATTCGATGCCGTTATGGACCATTTTTACAAAGTGGCCGGCGCCGTTTTCACCCACCCAGTCGCAGCAGGGGGAGCCGTCCTCGACCTTGGCGCAGATGGCCTGGAAGATGGGAGCCACATAGGGCCAGGCAGCGGGCGAGCCGCCGGGCATCATGCTGGGACCGTTCAGGGCGCCTTCTTCACCGCCGGACACGCCGCAGCCGATGTAATACAGGCCCTTGCTCTCCACATAGGAGGTGCGGCGGATGGTGTCGGGGAAGTGGGAGTTGCCGCCGTCGATGATGATATCGCCGGGTTCCAGAACGCCGAGCAGCTGGTCGATGAAGGCATCGACGGCCTGGCCGGCCTTGACCATCAGGAAGACCTTGCGGGGGGAGGCCAGATTGTCGGCCAGTTCCTGCAGGCTGTGGCAGCCGATGATGTTCTTGCCGGCGGCGCGGCCGGAGGTGAAGCGGTCGACCTTCTCGACGGTACGGTTGTAGACGGCGACGGTGAATCCCTTGGATTCCATGTTCATGACGAGGTTCTCGCCCATGACGGCAAGACCGATGAGTCCGATATCAGCTTTCTTCATGTTTTTCTTTCCTCCGCTTGGATGATATGAGTAGGATCAGCGCTGCACGCGGGCATTGCCGGCGTAGATGGCCCAGACCTGCTTCTCGTCGGCAGGCTCGGCATAGTCGTTCAGACTGGAAGCAGCCAGAGCGCCGCAGGCCCAGCCGAACTGTGCGCAGCGGTCGGCTTCCCAGCCGCGGACGATCCCGTACAGCAGGCCGCCGGTGAAACCGTCGCCGCCGCCGATACGGTCCATGATGTCGATGGGGCGCGGTTCTTCGACGAACCACTTGCCGTCCGCAAGGACGATGGCGCCCCACAGGTTCTGGTTGGCAGAGAGCACTTCACGCAGCGTGGTGGCGAAGACCTTCGCGTTCGGATAGGTGGCCTTGACCTGCATGATCATGGTCTTGAAGCTTTCGATCTTGGCCTGGAGGCCTTTTCCGCCGGCTTCGGGTCCGCGGAAGCCGAGGCAGAGCTGGAAGTCCTCTTCGTTGCCGACCAGGATATCGGCGCAAGAGGCGATCTCGCGGAACGCGCGGCTCAGTTCTTCCTCACGGCCTTCCCAGAAGGAAGCACGGTAGTTCAGATCGAAGGAGACCAAAGTGCCGTATTTCTTGGCGGCCCGGGCAAGCTCGATGCAGCAGGCCGTCGTATCTTCGCTCATGGCGGCGATCAGACCGGAGATGTGCAGGATGCCGACACCCTCCTGTCCGAAGATCTTTTCGGTGTCGAAATCGGCAGCGTTCAGACCGCGGCCCACTTCGCCGGCACGGTCGTTCCACACGCGGGCGGCGCGCAGACCGAATCCGGAATCGGCGATATTGAACTGGTGACGTACGCCCCAGGGGCCGTCCGGCGCTTCTTCCACACCGGTGTAATTGATGTTGCGCTTGCGCAGCTCGCCCTTGATGAAAGCGGCGATGGGGCTGCCCTTCACGAAACGGGTCAGGACCAGGCACTCTTTGCCGAGGCTGGAGGAAACGTTCAGCACGTTGGATTCGGCGCTGGTGGCCTGCATATAGAACATGTTGCTGTTATGAACTGCCATGCGGTTGACAGGGGTGATGCGGATCCCCATGCTGGTAGGGCACGCGACGGCGTAACGATAGTTGTCTCTGACTTTGATTTCCATAGGAAGTTCTCCTTGAAAAAGTATTGTGCCTTTAGTATACCTTAAAAAATTTGCAATAGAATTGCTTTAACAGGCTTTTTATATTGCAAAAACGAGCATTTTATGATACAGTGACTGCGGAGGTGAGCACGATGTCTGTTTTGACTTCCTTCCGTGACGGGGAACTGTACTTCCACCACAGTCTGGACGAGCAGCCGGACCCGGAAAACTTCCCCATCCACGCCCACAACGCATACGAGATCTTCTATTTTCTGTCCGATGAAGGCAGTTTCCTGGTCGAAGGGACCACCTACGATCTGCACCGGTATGATATCCTGATCATGCGCCCGGCGGAGACGCACCGTCTGTTCATCCCGCCGGAGCATCCCTATGAGCGCAAGGCGATCCATTTCCCGGAATCCGCCTCTTCGCCGGATACCGACCTGCTGCTGATCCCCTTCCGCGACCGGCGGCTGGGCCAGCACAACCGATACGCCGGCGCCGAGCATCCGGAACTGCGGCGGACCCTGGAGGACCTGCATCTGCGCCCCGGCCTGGAGCGCATCCAGCTGAATGCCCATCTGCAGCTGTTTCTGACGGAGCTGTACGCTGTCTGGGAACTGGAGACCGGCTCCCAGCAGGGCGTCACCCTGGGCGACAGCAGCGCCGGCGTCCTGGCCGGCGAGGTCCTGCGCTATGTGAACCGGCATCTGTTCGAGCCGATCTCCCTGCAGGTCCTGAGCGACCGCTTTGACCGCAGTCCTTCGCAGATCAGCCGCATTTTCGTACGGGCCACCGGAACGACCTTCTGGAAGTATGTGGTCATCAAACGCCTGCTGACGGCGCGGGCCATGCTGCAGCGCGGCCAGAGCGCCACGGAGACCTGTTTTGCCTGCGGTTTCAGCGATTACTCTTCTTTCTACCGGGCGTATAAGGCGCAGTTCGGGACCGCTCCCGCCGGTACATCGGTGCGGTGAGCGCTTCATCTGCGACCGAAAGGGCGGGGCTTTTGAAAAGCCCCGCCCTTTCGGTTGATATAGAACCAAGCCGTACCTCCGGATCAGTTCCGGGATCCCCGTTTTCTGCCGAAGCAGAGGCCGGCCGATGTGTCTATCTGTATTCTTCCAGCACGCTCATCAGGAGCTGCGGGTCGTCGGTCATGATCGCGTCCGCGCCCCGCTCGATCAGGAAGCGCATATCATCCGCGTCGTTGATGGTCCAGAACTGCACCGCGATGTTGCGCCGGTGCGCCCGGTCGATGTAGGTCTTCCACGTCAGATCCAGACGGATGCCCTTGATGTTGTATTCCATAGGGATCTGCAGGCACGAAAAATCTGCGCCGGAGAACAGGTTCACGCCCAGCATCTGCGTCACGACGAACTTCGCCGCGCCCGACGTGGAAGCGCCGCGCATCAGGTTCGGATGATTCTCCGCCAGATCCTGTTCGATCTCCGGATGGAAGGTCCCGATGACCACGTTCTGCCGGTAGTCCGGGAAACGCTCCGTGAGAGCCTTGTCGATGATCCGGGCCGCCTCGCGGCCGGTATCGCCGCCGTTCTTGATTTCAATGATAAAGAGCAGGTCCTTGTGGGTATCATAGAATTCCGCCAGCAGTTCTTCGAACTCCAGGATCTTTAAGCCTTTCGCCAGCTGTTCCTCTTCCGTGGCGTTCCGGTACGGATACTCCCCGGTCTTCGGATCGGCGAAATTGTAGCCCATGTTGTAGCTGCGCAGCTCCGCCAGCGTGTGCTCCGCGATCACGACATCCGGCGTTCCCTCCGGACAGGCCATGCGGTTGATCTTCCCGTCATGGCTGTAGACCAGATGGCCGTCGGCGGTCATCCACAGATCGGTCTCGCAGATGTCGATCTTGAACTCATTCACCGCCGCCCGGAACGCCATGAGCGTGTTTTCCGGATTGCTGACCCCGCCGCCCCGGTGCGCCGCGATCATGGGCAGCGCCTTCTCCTCTTTAAGGAAAGGATTGTTCTCCATGACCTTCTTCGGCGGGATGAGATTGATCACGGTCCAGAACAGCGCGAGCGCCGCCAGGATGCCCAGAAAGATCTTCCAGCCTCTTCCCTTCTTCTTTTCCTTCTTCATACTGCCTGACCTCCCCTGCGCGGTGCCGCTCTTCTCCCGGCCCGCTGTTTATTCTTACCGTTTCCGCTCGAGCCCGTCGAGCGTTTCCTTGTTTAGCCAGTACGTCAGATCCTCCGGCTTGGTGATCACGGCGTTCCCGATCAGTTTTGCCGAAAGACCGGTGAACCATTCCCTTTCATCGTACGTCTCAAAGAGGGCACTGCGTTCGATCGGCCGGATGTCCATGCGCGGCCAGAGTGCCTTGGCGGCCCCGGCAAAGTACAGGAGCGCTCCGTCGTAGAGTTTCTGCCGATGCTCTTCCGCCTCGTTCTGCGGCGCGGCCCCTTCCGCCTCCCGGCGTTCCAGTATGCGCGACAGGCGGTCCCGCAGTTCTGTCTTCTTTTTGATGGTGATCCCGAGCAGGGCGCCGTCCGGCGTCCCCAGATCGGCTGTGATCTCCTCTCCCCCGTTCAGCGAAACCAGCGCTGCCGCCGCGTTTTTCAGGAAGAAAGCGATCAGCATGCCCGGTTCGCTGCCCCACTTCTCCCGCAGCCGGCTGCTGCCTTCCAGGCAGCGGGCGATGATCTCCGGCTCTTCCGTAAAAACAGCCGTGCCGCGCAGCGTCAGAACGGTCCCGGTGCTTTCCTCCAGGGCGCAGAGGACCAGATCCGGCGCCAGGCTGAGCGCTCCGTAGAAGGCCTCGCACTTGGCGAGCGCAAAGTACGGGAGGCCGCCGTCTTCGAAACACTGCTCCAGCGGCTGCACCGCCGGCTTTTTATCCGGTCCCGTCACGGCGGCAAGCAGCACCCTATGCGCGGAAAGGAACGCTTCCACGGCTGCCCGGCCGTCCGCCGGAGTCTTCTCTGTCTTGCGTTTCGTCATGCGATGTCTCCTTCTCTGCCGGTCCCGCGCGCTGCGCGGGCCCTCTTTATTCGTGCGTCCAGTTTTTGCCGGTGCTCTCCCGGATATAACTGCGCACGATGGTCCCGCAGCGCAGGCACAGATCGGAATACACCGGAACGATCCGGGGCATATCGACCCAGGACCGCTTATTGTATTTCAGGCCGGCATACCCGGCCGTTCCTATCTCGGACGCCTTGCCCCAGGCGATGCCGGTCTCGATCTCTTCGCTTCCGCAATACGGACATTTCATAGATTTCCCCTCTCCCGGCACGTTCCTGCCCGGTATGCTGTGCTCTCATCATATCATAAAACCGGTGCCGGAGGAACCGTTTTTTGTCCTCCGTCACCGGTTTTTCAGCGCCGGGCCCCTATCGAGCCGCCGGCCGCCGCAGCGGGACCCTGAACAGGCCGTGCCGATTGCAGTAATAGTACAGATCGCGCACCCCGGCGATGGGGAAGCGTCCTTCGGCAGGTCCCTCCGGATACAGCTTTTTGAGTTCGTATCCGTCGTCCCGGACAGCCAGCAGGAACGAAAGATAGTGCGTTTTCGACATCTCGTGGGGTATCGAAAGATAGTATTCATCCTCCGTGCGTTCCGCCTTCAGGCAGTGTTCTTCATCTTCCGGCTCGGCTTCGAGCGGCGGAAGGGTGATCCCGCAGCAGCTGACGACGGCCTCCCCGCTGCTTAAGATCACGTTGCCGCAAAGCGGGCAGACATATACTTTCATGCGCCGCATGGCAAACGAGCGGTTGGTATTCACCACGTCCCCGCCGGCAAACAGTTCGATCACCGACACGCCCAGCGCGGCGGCCAGCGGCTCGATCAGCGAAAGGTCGGGGTAGCCCCGCCCCGTCTCCCATTTGGAAACGGTCTTGCCGCTGACGAACATCTTCTCCGCGAGCTGCTGCTGTGTCATGCCGTTCTTTTCTCTCAGGCGACGGATCATGGCGCCGGTCACATATCGGTCCATCGTTGAGCCCTCCCTGTACCGCCACGATACCACGCCGCCGCGCCCGGCACAACCTGCGCTGCGTAGAACGCCGTGTCAGGACTGCAGGAAAGACCGCAGCGCAGCGGCAAACTCCCGGGCATGATTCAGAGAGAACTCCCCGTGGTACAGTCCCGGCAGCACCGTCAGTTCCGCGCCGGGAACGGCGCCTACGATGGCCTGCGCCGAGCGGCGCACTGTCCGGATCTCCTTCTCCCCCGCGTACACATGCACGCGGGCGCGGCAGCTACGCAGCGCCTCCTCCTTCAGGGAGTACGACGTGCTCGCCTTCATAAAGGCTGTCAGATCCTGTTTCGTGATCGCGCAGCTGTCGCGGTAATAGTCCTCGAAGAGATCCTCTTTGATCTTCAGGGACTTAAACTGCAGCCGCGCGAACCAGCGCTGCTTGATCAGGCCGTAACTGCTGCCGAAAGCCGGTCCGATCAGCGCATTCGTCAGTTTCTGCGGGATCACGGCCGCGCTTTCGATCACGGCATGACGGCAGATCTCTCCCCGCTGGCTGAGCATCTCCAGTACCGTCTGCGCGCCCAGCGACAGACCGCCCAGCACATCGACCCGGCCGCCCAGTTCCCGGTCGATGAACTCAATGATCTCCGCGGCGTTGTCTTCGATGGACGTGAACGGCCGGCCGCTGCCCGCATGGCCGTCCAGGACCGGCAGGATCACACGGTGATCCGCCGCCAGATCCTCCGCTGCCTCCCGGTGATTCCAGCAGGACAGCCCGCCGCCGTGCAGCAGTACGACGGTCGGCAGGCCGCTTTTTCCGTATTCTGCGGTCTTCATGGCCGATCTCCTCCGAAACTCTCTTTCCTTTTCTCCTAGATGTACCGCATCATCCTGGCGTAGGCCCGATCCATGTAGTCTTTCTGACGGTTGGCGTCGGACTGAAGGCCCTGGTTTTTGTATTGGTAGTACTGCCGGCTGGCGGACTCGTAATCGCGGCGGGCATCCTCAAACTCGCGGCTGCCGCCCCGGGCGTCGGCCCTGGCCTTCAGCATGTCCGCCTCGGCCATCCGCATCTGATGCTCCGCCCGTTCCGCATCCTTATCCAATCCCTGCCGCCGGTAGGAGGCGGCATTGCGGCTGGCCGACTCATAGCTCTGCCGGGCGGAAGAAAACTCCCACGATGCCCGGCTGTCCAGATCCGACAGGTTCTTCATCATGTTTCCGTAAGCCAGGTGCATGCGGTGTTCCGCCTCCGCCGCGTTCGCCGTCTGGCCGTGCGCTCGGTAGGAAGATGCCTCCCGGCTGGCATACTCAAAACTGTTTCTGGCGCTGTTGAATTCGTCGGAGCGCCGGCCGTCCCGTTCGGCGATCGCCCGGAGCATGCCGCCGTAGGCGACTTCCCGGCGGTGCCGTGCCGATTCCGCGTTTTCCCTTGAGCCGCCAGCCCGGTACGACGCCTCCATCCGGCTGGCCGATTCGTAACTGCTGCGGGCGCTCTCGAACTTGTCAAGGTCCTCTCCGCTCAGGCCTGCGCCGGCCCGGAGCACCTTTCCGAAAGCTTCCCGCGTATGGTGTTCGGCGAGTTCCGCGTTCTGAGTCATGCCTGCCGTGCGGTATCCGGCTGCCCGGAAGCTGTCCGAATCCAACTGGCGCTGTGCGCTGCGGAGGGCGTCTTCATCCACCGGGACAAATGAGGCGGAACCACGGGAACGATCCCCGGCCAGGGAGGCCGCCGGCCCGGCAGAATAACTCCCGCCGGCAGTGCTGCCGGAGACTGTATGCGGACTGCCGAAGGAGCAGTCAGAGCCAGTTCCGCCTAAGGAACTCGGGGAACGGGCTCCGCCGTCCGAAGAAGGCACGGCGTCTGCCTCTTCCGCGGGAGATCCGCTGCCGGGAAGGTCTTCCGCTTCCGCTACAGCTGCGTTTTTATTCTGCCGCAGCCGCAAAAACAGCGCCGAGCCCCCGGCCAGCAGCGCGCCGGCCGCGAGGATCGGCCAGGTAAAAGCTACCCAGTCCATGCGATTTTCATTTAGGAAAAACACGCCCTGGAAGCCCTCTGCGCTGTAAAAGCGCGCATAAGAGGTCCTCCAGGTATAAAGGATCTCCTCCGCCGGACACGACAGGATCTGCTGAGCGCGGTCGACCCTGAAAGTGACCTGATGGGATCCCCCCTGCGGGATGTCGCCCTCATAAGAACAGGTGCAGGAATACAGGAGCACGTCGCCCCGGTACAGGGCCAGTTCTCCTTCCACCCGGTCGAAGGGCCGGTCCGTCTCGTTCCGGATGACCGTCCGGATGAGGGCGGCGGTGTCATCTTTCGCATCCCGCGCGACGTCCTCGACCGTAAGAACGATCCGTTCCCCCTGCGTACGGCCTCCTGATTTGACGTATGACATAAATAACGGCAGCAAAAACAATGCTGCCGTCAGAAACAGCAGGGACAGACCGAAAAGCAGATAGATCAGGGGGTTCTTTTTCTGCATCGCTTCTTCCTCAAAGGATCGGTACGCACACTCAGCCAAACCCGGGCAGGCGTCCCGGCTCCGCGCCGGAAACACCGGAGGTCATCCGGCTTTTCTTCCTGCGGTCAGAAGGTCCTTCCGCACATTTCACAGCTGGTCAGTGAAGCCTTCTGACGGTTGCCGCAATACGGACAGGTCCTCAGATTGGCCGGAGCCGGAGCCTCTGCTTTCTTATACGGGACCGTGATCACGGGACTCCCGCCCGGCTGCCGGGTCCCGCTGCCGCTCTGCGAAAGCTGCCGTAAAATGGCCAGGCCCTCCCGGGTATTGGCCGCGGTCTGCTCGGAAGAATCGACCAAAGCGCCAAAACCGTACATCGGAATGCAGATGACGAAACCGGCGACTATGCCGACTGCAAGGAACAGCAAAAAGTACAGGATCCCTTTCAGCACCTCTTCGGATGCCAGGATCCTGGCATACATGAACGCTGTCACGACAGCCCCGATGCAGATCAGGACAAACGTCACTTTGGCTATGAACTGGATACTCTTACCCGGCGATCGAAACATTTTCTCCACCTCTTCTTTATAATTTTTATGATTCTGCCAGTCTGCATTACAGCAGTGCGGCCGCCCCGGGCCGCCTCTTCTTTTATGGTCATTATACCAGACCGGACGGATTTGTCACTATCTCTGCGCAATAAAAAACCCCGGTGTTTCAGCTCTTTGCCGAATCTCCGGGGTTTCGTGCAGTTGGCGGGACTTGAACCCGCACCCACTTAAGTGGACATGAACCTGAATCATGCGCGTATGCCAATTCCGCCACAACTGCAGGCATCCTGTTGGAATGCTCCGTAACTATACCGCGTTCGCGTCCGCTTGTCAACTGTTTTCTGAAAAAATTTTTCACAAGGCGCGGGCTGCCGGAAAGAAAACCGCCCGCCCTCCGGAGAGGGGCGGGCGGCTGTTTGTCCCGGTCGGGCCTCAGGCGTTCTCGCGAGCCTTCTGCATCCCGCGGATCACGCAGTCGATCTGATGCGCCACACGGATGAAATCCTCCGGACCGTAGCCCTTGGTGGTCATGGCCGCCGTACCGATGCGGACGCCGCTGGTCTGGGCCGGGGAGCGCTTCTCCTGCGGCACGCAGTTCTTGTTGAGCGTGATGTGGTGCAGATCCAGTTCGTCCTGGACTTCCTTGCCGGAAAGGCCGGTCTTCGTCAGGTCAAGCAGGAACAGATGGTTGTCTGTGCCGCCGGTCACGACGTCATAGCCCATCTTGAGGAATTCATCGCACATGGCGCGGCAGTTGACCCGCACGTTATGGGCATATTCCTTAAACTCCGGCTGCAGGGCCTCTTCGGCTGCGATGGCCTTGCCGGCGATCACGTGCAGCAGCGGGCCGCCCTGGGAGCCGGGGAAAACGGCACTGTCGACTTTGCGGGCCAGTTCCGGACGGCAGAAAATGAGGCCGCCGCGCGGGCCGCGAAGCGTCTTGTGCGTGGTGGTCGTGATGATATCCGCCAGGCCGAAAGGCGTGGGATGCTCTCCCGCAGCCACCAGACCGGCAATGTGAGCCATATCGACCATGAAGTATGCGCCGACCTTTTTGGCTACGGCGGCAAAGCGCTCAAAGTCGATGATGCGGCTGTAGGCGGAGGCGCCGGCCAGGATCAGCTTCGGCTGCAGAGCCTCCGCTTTGGCTTCCATATCATCGTAATCGATGAAGCCTTCCGGGGTCACGCCGTAGAATTCCATATGATACAGCTTGCCGCTGAAATTGACCGGCGAGCCATGAGTCAGATGCGCGCCGTTGTCCAGATTCATGGACAGGATCGTATCGCCGGGCTTTAAAACGCTCATATACGCCGCAAAGTTCGCGTTCGATCCGCAGTGCGGCTGCACATTCACGTGATAGTCGGTCTGGAAGACCTTGCGCCACAGATCGCAGCAGTATTCTTCGATCTCATTGACGATCTCGCAGCCGCCGTAGTACCGGCCGCGGCTGCCGCTGGTGCGGTTGACGGGATAACCTTCCGCATATTTGTTGGTCAGGCAGGAACCTACCGCCTTCAGCACGTTCTCGCTCACGAAGTTTTCGCTGGCGATGAGCTCAATGTTCTCGTTCTGGCGCTGCTGCTCTTTGGCAATCAGGTCGAATACATTCATGGGGAAAATCCTCCTCGTCGGTTTTCTGGATGGTATCGTAGCATACCCGGGAGGGAAACGCAAGCCGTTTTCCGCGCTGCAGACCGGACGATTTGCGTTTTTTAACCGGATCAGCGGGCGGTATGCGGCCCGGAGGGGGCTTCCGCACGGTTTTTCTTGCAGGAACGGGCAAAATAGGGTAAACTGGCAGTACAAAACGGCTGCGGCCGGGAAGGAGGGGCTCCATGCGGAAAGACGATCACAGACGGTTCTGGTTTCTGTTTCTGTTCGTCTCTGTTTCGGTCTGCCTGTTCGTGCTGAGCCGGCCGGCCGGACCCGGCACGCCTTCCCCGGACAGCGCCTTCGGGACGGCCGCTCCCTCCTACAATCCCGCAGAGAGGATCCTGGCGCCCGGCGGGGCAGAGACCTCCGCTACGCAGCCCGGGCCGATCCGCATCCCCGCTGCGCCGCGCTACGGCCGTTCGCAGCTGCAGGGCGCTGCCGCCTACGTATACGATACCGTCCTGGCGGCTCTCGCCGCCGATCCGGCTGCGGAAAGCGTCGACCTTTCCCCCGACCGGGAAGTCACTCAGGCCGACGCCACCTGCGGCTTCAATGTCTTTCTGAACGATTTCCCGGAGTGCTTCTGGCTGACGGGCGGCTTCCGCAGCAGTATCAACGGTTCTTCGCATTTCCTGAACATGACCTTCAACCGCCTGTTCTCTGCCGAAGAACTGCCGGCGGCACAGGCGCGTTTCTCTGCGGCCGCAGCGCAGCTGCTGGAAGGGCTGAGCGGCAGCCCGTATGAAGTGGCGCTGACGCTGCATGACCGCGTGGCTGCCCACATCACCTACAAGAGCGGCACACACGATCAGACTGCATACGGCGCGATCGCCGAAGGCCAGGCCGTCTGCGCAGGCTATGTGCGGGCGTATCAGTTTCTGCTCTCGCAGGCAGGGATCCGCGGGTATTATCTCAGCGGGACAGCCGACAACGGCACTTCGCCGGACGTGAGCCACGCCTGGCTGATGATGTGGCTGGACGAAGACACCTGCGTGTTCACCGACATCACCTGGGACGACCCCGGCGACTCCCTGTTCCATCGGTATTTTTGTCTGAGTCTGGCGGAGATGTCGGCCGATCACGCGTTTGACGCCAAATATGTGCGCCTCCCCGAATGCAGTCATGACGGCTGGGATTATTTCAGCCGCGGTCTGGGCTTTACGCTCACAGAGCACGGGCAGGCGATCCCGGTCCGTTATCTGACCGAGACCGGCCCCGATACGTATACCGCCGTGTTCCGCACGGAAAACACCGGACTGATCAACAGCGCGATCCGTCCCACCCTGGTGCTGCTCGGATATAAGAATGCGCTCTCCTGCGCCTATACGACTTCTAACAGTCATGTTTCCTACGAATATCACCTGACCATCCGCGTCGTGGGAGGTGTGAAAGAAAGCGAGGCGCCGCCGGAGTCCTCCGCACAGGCGCCGGAAACCTCCGCTCCTCCCACGGATCCCGCGCCCACGCAGCCGCCCGAAACTTCCGCCCCGCCCACGGATCCCGCGCCCACGCAGCCGCCCGAAACTTCCGCTCCGCCTACGGCTCCCGCGCCCACGCAGGATCCGCCTACGCAGCCGCCCGAAACTTCCGCCCCGCCCACGGATCCCGCGCCCACGCAGGGCCTACCGGCGCAGCCGTCCGAAACTTCCGCTCCGGAACCGACGGAAATGCCGGTCATCCCCCCTTCCGGGACAGAGGCAAATGACCCGGTGCAGACCTCCGCACCGGATCCGTCCGTCCCCGCTCAGGACAGCCCCGCCGGTCCTGACGCCGTGTCTCTCCTGATGATGACCGCCCTGATCGCTGCCGCTCTGATCGCCGTCCTGATCGTTCTGCGCGTTCTGCTGAAAAGACGCTGATCCTGAATAAAACGACACAGCCGGAAGGAGGCGCTTCATGCGAAGGCGCCTCCTTCCGGCGTTCGATCATAGCGCGGCAGCCCAAGAGGTGATTTTGGCACAATTGACCCTGCCGGACGCGGGTGCTATAATCATCCCGTCAAACTACGGATCTCGGAGGGCGCCGATCGATGGAATATGTCAGAGTGACGAAAGAAAATCTGGAGAAAGAGCACATCTGCTGTGCGATCTCCGATGATAAGGATATCCAGGTCGCATCGAAGAAAGCCTGGCTGGCGGATCGTTTTGACGAGGGTCTCGTATTCCTGAAAAGCACGGAGCGCGGGAAATGCTTCATCGAATACATCCCGGCTGAAAACGCATGGAACCCGATCGAAGCCGAAGGGTATATGTATATCGATTGCCTGTGGGTGTCAGGTTCGTTCAAGGGGCACGGATATTCCAACGATCTGTTGGGCGCCTGCATGAAGGACAGTAAAGAGAAAGGCAAAAAGGGGCTGTGTATCCTTTGCGCCGCAAAGAAAAAACCGTTCCTGGCCGATCCGAAATTTCTGAAATATAAAGGGTTCTCCGTGTGCGACGAGGCAGACAACGGGATCCAGCTCTGGTATTTGCCGCTTTCTCCCGATGCGGAGCCGCCCAGGTTCAGGGACTGTGCGAGACACCCTCGCGTGAACGGGGAAGGGTATGTTCTGTTCTACACCAGCCAGTGCCCGTTCAACGCAAAGTACGTGCCGATCGTGGAACAGACTGCCAGAGAGCATGCGATCCCGTTCAGGGCGATCCATATCGGGAGCAGGGAACAGGCGCAGAACTCTCCGTCACCGGTCACCACCTATGCGCTGTTTTATAACGGAGAATACCTGACGAATGAGCAGATGAACGCTGCGAAGTTCCTGAAACTGGCCGGCCGGTAGCTTTCGCTCTGCCGTCAGACTTCTGACTTCGGGCTTGCCAAAAGGCCTTCTGCGGCGCATACACAGCGGGCATCGGATCCGGCCCCCAGGATCCGGAACATAGAAACAGAACAGGCGCGGCCGCAAACGGTCACGCCTGTTTTCTGTCCTTTTGAACTGCCGAGCCGGTCCTCAAAGCGCTTTCCCTGCGGAGAGCGCCCCGGAGCCGGGCGGTCTTATCCGGCTGCTGCCGGTTTTTTTGATGTCCGCGAGGAAACATCCTGCCTGCGGACCGTTTTACGAGGCGTTCTGCGTCTGGGAATTCTGCGTCCAGGAGGCAACGTTTACGCCGTCCTTTGCGAGCACGTAACTGCCGCCCTGCGCGAAACTTTCCGAACTGATCCAGCAGCCGGTATGGGACGAAGCCAGGGTGAACGACGCGATCACTTCGCCGCCCGCCGTCTTCAGTTCGTAGCTGCCTGCCGCAAGATTCTTCCGCTGCATCACGACGGTCCGGCAGTTATTGCCAGTCGGTGTCTGGCAGATGCCGCCCAGCGCGATGATGGTCCCGCCGGTCACCGTCACGGTGCGGTCCACGTCGACCGAGCCGGACATTCCGCCCATATTGCTGCCGCCGCGCACCACGACCAGCCCGCCGGTCTGCACATAATAGCCGTTCGCGTCGATCCCGTCCGTATCGCCGGAGGCTGTCGTCACCTCCAGATACCCGCCGTTCACGTAGATGTACGGCGTCATCGCGGAGCCGCTGGCATTCACCCCGTCATCGTCCGCGTAGAGACGGATCGACCCGCCGTTGACGGTGATCACGTTGCCTTCCAGCCCTTCGTGGGAGTTCAGGATGCTGATCTCTCCGCCGTCGATCGTCAGATACCGGTCCGCGTGGAGCGCGTCGTCCTTGGTCGTGATCTCGAGGGTCCCGCCTTTGATCAGGACGTCGCCCAGGCCCTTTGAGCCGTTCTGGAGCTCCACGTCGTTGTTCGCGTGGACGGCATCGTCCGTGCTCTGGATCACGATCCGGCCGCCCTCGATCGTGATGGTATTGTCCGCCTTGATCCCCTTGCTGGAATAGGACGTGCCGCTTCCGCCGCTCATAGAGATGCTCACATAGCCGCCGCGGATCGTCCCGCCCGAGACGGAAGTGATCTGGAACCCGTTCATGTTGCGGTTGACATCCTGCTCTTCGCTCCGGGCCTGATACTCCGTGCGGGAGTTCGCGGCGCCTGCCGCGAAGCGGTACACGACCATCTGGCTGTAGGAAGGAGGCATCTTCAGGAGCAGGCCGTAATAACTCGTGCGGCCCGAGCGGATGTTCATGCTGTAGGAGGCATCGGCCCACACACCGCTTTCCTCCGCGCCTTCGTTATAGAAGAATACGGCGTAGCGTACCGAGTTGTTGTACTGCGAATTGCCTGCGACCAGGTAGAAATCCATGGGTTTTTCGACGCCCATCGAGTATTCGGAGTAGATATCCGTATAGATATTCAGCACTACGCCTTCGGAGATGACCACGTCATACGCGGCGTCGATCCCGTCGCATGCCGCAAAGATATGCAATGTCCCGCCGGTCAGCGTCACCGTACCGCGCTGATTTCCCTTGGAAGAGATGTCGCTGTCCTCGGTCTTGATCCCGTCGCCTCCGGTGGAGATGAGCGCCAGTTCCCCTGATTCGACGGTCACGGAATCATTGCCCTTCAGACAGTTGTTGGGGCAGGTCACCGTCAGGGTCATCTTTCCGACCGTCAGGTCTTTGGTCGAGTGGATGCCGTTGTTGTAGCTTGATTCCACCGTCAGCGATCCGGTCGCGCCCAGTTCCAGATCGACCTTGGAATAGACCGCGCCCTTTCCGGCCTCGCTCTCTTCGTCTGCCTCCGCTTCGGACGGCGTCCGCAGATCGCGGATCACGTTGGAGGTGTTCTTGACAGCCTTCAGTTTCACCTTATCGGCCGAAAGGAAAAGCAGCGGCGCATCGAACGAGCACTGCAGCACAGCGCCGCTCAGTTCGATCTCCACCTTGTCCTCCTCTCCGGCTTCCACGCGGATCTGGCCGTCCGGCAGGGTGCCGCTGACGGTATACGTTCCGGCTTTGGTGATGGTGCAGACGTCGCCGTTCCAGGAGAAGGCGCCGTCCTCCGTAGTGATGATCAGATCGGCATGATTGCCCGGATCGGCCGGCTGCGTCGGGGCCGGCTGCGTCGGAGCAGGTTCGGTCGGAGCCTGTGTCGGCGCCTCGGTCGGGGCCGGCTGCGTCGGGGCCTGTGTCGGGGCCTGAGTCGGAGCCTGCGTCGGGGCCTGCGTCGGAGCCTGCGTCTGAGCCTGCGTCGGGGCCTGCGTCGGAGCCTGCGTAGGAGCCTGTGTCGTGGCCGGCTGCGTTTCGAAAGACGGCGCCTGCGTACTTATGCCCGGCACGGCCGGCGTGCAGGCCGCAAGACCCAGGATCAGGGCGGCCGCAAGGATCAGGGCTGTGTATTTCTTCATTCTGTCAACCTCCTGGAAGCAGCTCGCGGCGCAGAGTCCAAGCCTTGAGCTCTTTACCCTCACAGAGTAATCGAAATAGACCGAAATTACAAATGAATTCTTTGTGAACTCCCGGGAACGCCTGCCTGTTTATGCAGATCCCGGTTTTCACGGCGGCGTATTCGTGGTATACTATATATTAATTGCAGGAACGGGCACCCGTTCCGGCTTACACTGCCTGCGGCCCCGCGCATTCCGCATCGCCGAAAAGAAACTGGAGGTCCTCATGAAGAAACATACCCTTTCCGCCGGGCTGCTGAGCCTGGTCCTGATCCTTTCCCTTACCCTCTCCGGCTGCCAGAACATCGGAGAAATGATCAA
This sequence comes from Lachnospiraceae bacterium, assembly GCA_017958185.1. Classification (GTDB taxonomy): domain Bacteria; phylum Bacillota; class Clostridia; order Lachnospirales; family Lachnospiraceae; genus UBA6987. Next base: position 23,830 of record JAGDDE010000014.1, read on the forward strand.
AAAGCTGGCGGACGCCAACCGGGCCTCTCAGGCACAGACAGAAACGGAGTCCTATGGCGACCGGGAGTACCGCCTGGGCCGGGAGGCAGAGGACGAAGCGATCCGCAAAGCGGAGGAAGCCTATGCCGAGGCGTCCCGAATGACGCCTTCCGACTATCTGATCCATATTCTTGTGATGAATACTGTGGAATCGCTCTTCACTGTGAATACCAGTTCCCAGTCCTTACAGGCCCTTCTCTCGACCGTAGAACAGTTCACCGCCGTACAGCTGGACTATGAGCTGCTTTCCACCGCCATCGATCACTATTCCGGAGCCATCTACGGCAGCCACCCCGAGGCGGAAGAAGCCAGAAAACGCGCCACGGAGCTTCGGCAGATCGGGCGTCCGCTGCAGTTACGGATCACGGAAAACAGCGAGACGGCCTCCGGGAAGGAAGGCATCCGGGTCGATCTGCAGTATGACAGCGAGGGGAAGCTGATCTCCTGGGGCGCAACGGTCATAGACGGATCCTCCGTTTCCTCTCTGTTCGTATCCTACACATACAACAGGCAGGGTCAGCTCACAGGCAAAGCGTTCAGCGTTTCCGGGACTTCCCGCTTCTCCTGGACAGAGACCTACGCCTACGATGCCGCGGGACGTATGATCCGCCGCGAACTGACGGCTCAGCAGGAAATAATCGTCACTGTCACGGAGACCCGGACGTACGATGCTGCCGGACGGCTTCTGAGCGAAACGGTCTCCGCCGCCGGTGCCGAAACGGTCATGCCCGCATACAACTTCCGCTTTTCCTGGAATGAGGACGGCAGCCTGAAGTCGATCGAGTACCCAGCGGGCGCCGGCTCATCCGAAACAGTGACCGTACAGGTTTCGTTCCGGACCGCCGCCGATAAAAAGTCCTGTACCGTGAGCCTGTCCGTACCCGGCAATTCGGAATCGATGGATTATCTCTGCTCGCTAAACGACGAAGGACGGCTTCTCAAGTTCTATATGGGAACCGATACGGAGTTGCTTAGCCGGGAATACTCTGAAAACGGAGGTCTTTCTTCGCAGCGCACTTTCTCCGGAAACAGCGGCTTTCCCATCGAAACCTTCTCAACGCACGACCGCTTCGGACAGACCACTTCGTCCGTTACTTCCTTGAACTACGGCGGCGGCTTTGATTCTCGTTCCGAGACCGCCTATACCTATGACGCATACGGCCTGCTCAGTCAGGTCGTCTACACGGTGACTCAGAAAGAAACGGACACGACCACGACTACGACATCCTCCGTCACGGTCTCGTATACCCCTCGGTCGGATTCTACGTTAGCATCCTGATCCTGTATGCCCCTCTGCCGGATCCTATGCCCGGTATGCAGTGAGACTCCATCCGGCCGCATAAGAAAAGGAGCTGTGAAAAGCCTGTTTTCACAGCTCCTTTTTCGTTCTTTTCAGACGGTCCCGAGATCCCGCGCGATCGGCAAAAAGTCCTCCGGGTCGTATTTGCGCAGGCGGCGGTCGTAGGTGATGAAGCCGTTGACCTCCTCTTCCACGTCGGAAAGCTGCGTAAGG
>JAGDDE010000113.1 GCA_017958185.1 Lachnospiraceae bacterium
GTGGCCTGGGTCACGCAGGGCGGCACGGAAAAGCTGCAGGAGCGGCTGTGCGTGCGCCCCACCTCCGAGACCCTGTTCTGCGAGCTGTACAGCTGCATCATCCAGTCCTACCGCGACCTGCCCAAACTGTATAATCAGTGGTGTTCCGTGGTCCGCTGGGAAAAGACCACGCGCCCGTTCCTGCGCACGACCGAGTTCTGGTGGCAGGAGGGCCACACGGCCCACGCGACCGCCGAAGAGGCCGAGGCGCGCACCGTGCAGATGCTGAACATCTACGCCGATTTCTGCGAAAACGTTCTGGCCATCCCGGTCATCCGCGGCCGCAAGACCGATAAGGAGAAATTCGCCGGCGCCCACTCCACCTATACCATCGAAGCCATGATGCACGACGGCAAGGCGCTGCAGTCCGGCACGAGCCACAACTTCGGCGACGGCTTCGCCCGGGCCTTCGGCATCCAGTTTTCCGATAAAGACAATCAGCTGAAATACGTGCATCAGACCTCGTGGGGCCTGTCCACCCGCATCATCGGGGCGGTGATCATGGTCCACGGGGACGATTCCGGCCTCGTGCTGCCGCCGCGCATCGCGCCCACGCAGGTCATGGTCATCCCGATCGCCCAGCACAAGGCGGGCGTTCTCGAAAAAGCGGCACAGGTGAAGGAAACTCTGGCCGCCGCGGGGCTGCGCGTGAAGGTCGACGATTCCGATAAGAGCCCGGGCTGGAAGTTCAGCGAGCAGGAGATGCGCGGCATCCCCGTGCGCGTGGAGATCGGTCCGAAGGATATCGAGAACGGCGTGGCCGTGCTGGTGCGCCGCGACACGCGCGAAAAGAAGATCGTGGCGCTGGCCGATCTGCCGGCGGAGACCGCCGCGATGCTGGAAGATGAGCAGGCCGATCTGTACAGCCGCGCCCGCGCGTTCATGGAAAGCCATATGTATGAGGCGTACGATTATGAGTCTTTCAAGCAGACCGTCGCGGAAAAGCCGGGCTTCGTGGAAGCCATGTGGTGCGGCGACGTGGCCTGCGAGCTGAAGATCAAAGAGGATACGACCGCCACCTCGCGCTGCATGCCGTTTAATCAGCGGCGGATCGCGGAGACCTGCGTCTGCTGCGGACGCCCGGCTAAGAAACTCGTCTACTGGGGCAAAGCCTACTGATCTACCGCCGGCCGGCAGCAAGGAGTAGCGGCATGGAGAAAAAAGCAACCATTTCCGAACTGTTCGGGATCAACGTTTTCAACGATGCGGCCATGAGGGAATACCTTTCCGAAGAGGTCTATCACGACCTGCAGGAGACCATTCATTCCCACGCCGCTCTCCGGCAGGATACGGCCGAGGCCGTGGCGGAAGCCATGAAAAACTGGGCCGTGTCCCGCGGAGCCACGCATTACACCCACTGGTTCCAGCCGATGACCAATACCACGGCGGAGAAGCATGACTCTTTCATCCGCGAGACCCGCGACGGCCACGCGATCCTTTCCTTTTCCGGGAAAGAGCTCATGAAGGGCGAACCGGACGCCTCCTCCTTCCCCTCCGGCGGTCTGCGCGCCACCTTTGAGGCCCGCGGCTATACGGCCTGGGACTGCACGTCTCCGGCCTTCGTGCGCGAGGATGCCGGCGGTGTGACGCTCTGCATCCCCACGGCGTTCTGTTCGTATACCGGAGAAGCGCTGGACAAGAAAACGCCGCTGCTGCGCTCCATGCAGGCGCTGAGCCGGGAATGCGTGCGTCTGCTGCATGCCTTCGGCAATACCGCCGTGCAGCGCGTGACGCCCAGCGTGGGCGCCGAGCAGGAATATTTCCTGGTCGACCGGGAAAAATATCTGGCCCGGGAGGATCTGGTCATCGCCGGACGGACGCTGTTCGGCGCGCCGGCGCCCAAGGGCCAGGAACTGGACGATCATTACTTCGGCAGCATCCGGGAGCGCGTGGCCCGTTTCATGCGGGACGTGGACGCGGAGCTGTGGAAGATGGGCGTGCCCGCCAAGACCAAGCACAACGAAGCGGCTCCCGGCCAGCATGAACTGGCCTCCATCTACAGCCAGGCCAATATCGCCACCGACCAGAATCAGCTGGTCATGGACGTGCTCAAGCGCGTGGCCTACCGCCACGGTCTGCACTGCCTGCTGAATGAAAAACCGTTCCAGGGCGTGAACGGCTCCGGCAAGCACAACAACTGGTCGCTCGTGACCGATACCGGCACCAATCTGCTGGAGCCGGGCAAGTCGCCCCACGAGAACCTGCAGTTTTTACTGATCTTCGCCTGCGTGCTGCGTGCGGTCGACCGCCACGCGGATGCGCTGCGCGCTTCGGCCGCCTGCCCCGGCAACGACAACCGTCTGGGCATGCAGGAAGCGCCGCCCGCCATCATTTCGGTCTATGCCGGCAGTCAGTTAGAAGACGTCCTGCAGCAGTTCATCGAGAGCGGCGGCGCGACCCGCAGCCTGCGGGGGCATCATCTGCGCACCGGCGTGGAATCGCTGCCCACCTTCGTGAAGGATGCGACCGACCGCAACCGCACCAGCCCCTTTGCCTTTACCGGCAATAAATTCGAATTCCGCATGGTCGGCTCGTCCGATTCCGTGGCGGGCCCGAATACCGTGCTCAATACCATCGTAGCCGGCGTCTTTGCCGAAGCGGCCGATGAACTGGAGAAGGCGGCCGATCCGCACGCGGCGGTCGTCGAGCTGATCGCGCGCTATGCTGCGCAGCACCGGCGCATCCTGTACAGCGGCAACGGGTATGCCGACGCCTGGGTGAAGGAGGCCGCGCGGCGCGGGCTGCCGAACCTGGCCACCATGGCCGACGCCGTCCCGGCGATCCTGGCCCCGCATAACGAAGAGGTCTTCGAGAAGCTCGGGGTCTTCTCCCGCAGCGAACTGGAGGCCCGCGTCGAGGTGAAGCTGGAGGCCTATGTGAAGGCCATGCAGATCGAGGCCCGCACCATGATCGACATGGCGGAACGCCAGATCATCCCCGCCGGCATCCTTTACATGAAGGAAGTGGCCGGCGCGATCCGGGACGTGAGAGCCGTGGACGCCTCGCTGGATACCTCGCCCGAGGAAGCGATCCTTTCGGCCGTGACCGCGTGCGTGGCTTCGCTGCGGCGCGAATGCCTGCGGCTGCGCGGACGTCTGGAGGCGCTGGAGCAGCTGGCGGACACCCGGGCGCAGAGCGAAAACGTCCGAGACCGTATCGTCCCGGCCATGAAAGCGCTGCGCCGGCCGGCCGATCAGCTGGAAGGGCTGGTGCGGCGCGATCTGTGGCCGTTCCCGACCTACCGCGAGCTCCTCTTTGAACTGTAACATACGACAAGGGGTACGCTTGCTTAAGGCGTACCCCTGTCCGTATGATGATGAAGAAGGAGGTTGACTGCTCGGGGCAGTCTGATTATGAAAAAACTGTCTGCAATACCTATAGTAAACGGTAAACGTTTCGAAATCATGCCTTCAGTGTAAAGATTTCGGCAAGTGTTTGTAAATAAATTGTGAATTTTACAGCCGGAACGCCCTGTTTTCGGTAAACAGGCGCTCGGCGGGGGAGAAGAATGAAGAAAATGCGCATCGCGGTCTTCTTTGGCGGCCGCTCCCACGAACATGACATCTCGTGCCTTTCGGCGCAGACGATCCTTCGGAACATGGATCCGGAAAAATACGAAGCCGTCCCCATCGGCATCCTGCGCGACGGCCGGTGGCTCCTGGTGAAGGACCTCTCCTCGCTGGCGGACGGCTCCTGGCGTGATTCTGCGGCAGGCTGCTCGCTGCTTCCCGGCGGGGCGCGCCCGGAACTGCTCATAGAAGAAGACGGGCGGTTTTCCCGTCTGCCGCTGGATGCCGCCTTCCCGGTGCTGCACGGGCGCTTCGGCGAAGACGGGACCATCCAGGGCCTCTTTGAGCTGGCCCGTCTGCCGTACGTGGGCTGCGGCGTGGCCGCTTCGGCGGTCAGCATGGACAAATTGCTCACCAAGGCGCTGGTGGCCGGCACCGGCATCGATCAGGCCCGGTATCTGGGCGCCGAGCGGGAAGACCTGCGCGACCCGGGCCCGCTGATGGACCGGATCGAGCAGACCTTCGATTACCCGGTCTTCGTCAAACCCTCCGACGGCGGTTCTTCGCAGGGCGTCTCCCGCGTGACCTGCCGGGAAGAGCTGGAGCCGGCGCTCCGGCTGGCGGGCGAAGAGGGGACCCGCATCCTCATCGAGGAGGCGATCTTCGGCCGGGAAGTGGAGTGTGCGGTCATGACGACGCCGGACGGCCCCCGCTCCGGCGGCGTGGGCGAGATCCTCGCCAGCGGCGAATTCTACAGTTTCGACTCCAAATACACCGACCCGGCCTCGCTGACCCTGACCGACCCGCTGCTGCCGGAAGGCAAGCGGGAGGAGATCGCGGAAAAGGCCGTGGACATCTACCGCGCCGTGCGGGCCTACGGCCTGTCCCGCGTGGACTTTTTCCTGGAAAACGGGACGGACCGCGTGGTCTTCAACGAGATCAATACCATGCCCGGCTTCACTTCGATCAGCATGTGGCCTATGCTCTGGAAGTCTTCCGGCGTGCCTGTGAGCCGCCAGATCGACGCGCTGATCGAAAGCGCCCTGCGGCGTTTCGATTCGTGATCCCGATCGCTGCCCTGCCGGAAAACCAGCCGGGAGACCGCCGCTGCGCGGTCTTCCGGCTGGTTTCGTTTCCGGCGGGACCGGCACCCGGGAGAACGGCGGCTCTTTCTTTTGGACCGTTGCTCTTTCCGGCGGCCGCGGAAAGCGGCCCGGCGGGCAGAGAAAAGAAAAATGCTTGACAGATGAGATGTTTTGTGCTTTAGTATAAGGCGTAGTTTTGTCGAGATTTTTCGGCAGGATCTGCTCCACTCCTGCAGGAGGATGAAAATCATGAAAAAAACGACCAGATGGGCCGCGCTGTTTCTGGCGGCGCTGCTGGCGGTCTCCGGCGCTTCGGTAGACACGCTGGCGCTGCCGTCGGTAGGGGACGGCGACAGCTACTTCTATAAACAGAATCCGTCCGGGGAGGATCCTACCCAGGATCCTACCGAGGCGCCCACGCAGGCGCCCACCCAGGCGCCCACCCAGGCTCCCACGGAGCCTCCCACACAGCCCCCGACGCAGCCGCCCACACAGCCTCCCATCCTTCCCACCGCCCCGCCTGTGACTGAACCGTCCACCAATCCGGAGATCACCCCGTTCACGCTGGACGACGTGCTGTCCTTAAAGAACGGCAGCGTGCAGGCCAGCGATCTGGACCGCATGCTCACTTCGAGCCTGCTGCTGGCCAAGCGGCTGACCCGCGCGGCGGACGTCAATCAGACGACCCTTGCCATCTGCCGCACCAGCGGCTACGTCAACGTCCGCAACCTGCCCAGCACCTCCGGGGCCGTGATCGGGAAGATCTACACCAACTCCGTGGCGGATATCCAGAGCAAAGTCTACGGCGTGGACGGCCTGTGGTATGAGATCCAGTCCGGCAACGTGCGCGGTTTCGTGAAATCGGAATTTTTCGTGACAGGCTACGAAGCCCTGTCGCTGTACAATGAAGTGGTCACGCGGTATGTGGAACTGTCCGGGACCGATGAGCTGCGCCTGCGCACCGAACCCGATCTGCAGGCCGACGTCCTGACCGTCCTGAAAGCCGGCCAGCGCTTCCAGCTCGAGAGCCAGGACGGCGACTGGACCTGCCTGCGCATGAACGAGATGGTGGTCGGCTATGCCGCCAGCGCGTATCTGCAGGTCATAGACGACGTCCGGACGGCCATCACCATCGAAGAAGAGCAGGCAAGACTGCGGGAAGCGCAGAAGATCCTGGATGATTACCGCGAAATGGTCCGCCAGCGCGAGATACAGATCAGCATCTCCCGGTCCCTCGAGTCAAGCAGGGAATCTTCCATTGCGCAGAGCATCGCGGATAGTATCGCATATGCCATCATGTCGAGCCGCGAAGAGGAAAGCCGCATCGAGGCCAGCAAGAAGGCGAGCATCGAAGCCAGTATCAAGGAGAGCGTCGAGGCCAGCATCCGGGAGAGTATCCTGCAGAGCCAGATCGAAAGCTCCCTCGCAGAGATCCCGGTGCCCGCGCCTTACGATATCACGACGCCCGGCTATGTGCCGGACCTTCCGTCCGGAACGAGCGCACTGCGGGTGGCCATCTGCCTGAAGGCCTGCAGCTACATCGGCATACTGGATTACGTCTGGGCCGGGACCAGCCTGACAGAGGGCGCCGACTGCTCCGGTTTCACCATGCGGATCTACGAACTGTTCGGCATCGGCATCCCCCGGAACTCCTACTATCAGGGCCGCCACGGCACGCCCGTCGCCTCGTTCCAGGACGCGCGCCCCGGCGATCTGATCTACTACACCGGCGCGATCAATGATTATATCGGCCATGTGGGCATTTTCCTCGGCTTCAACCGGGACGGCGTGCCGCTCATGGTCCACTGCCCGACGTCGGGCGAAAAAGTCAAAGTCAGCCGCGCGGACTACCGCCCCGACCTGGGCAGCATCCGCAACGTGATCGGCGACTGAGAAGAAAAGACAAGGAGGGTACGGGATGAGATCCTACAGACGATTTGCGGCACTGGCTCTGGCTGTTCTCATGGCCGCCTCTGTCATTTCACTGCCTACCGATGCGCTCGGCCATGTCGGCGAGGGCGTCGTGATCCAGCCCGGCACTTCGGAAAGAGCGGAGGAGAACGGGCAATCTGTTCCGGATGCGGCTCTCCCGGCCGAAGAAGCTCCCCCGCAGGAGCCGGCTCAGCCGGAGATCCCCTCTACCCCGGAATGGACCGTTCCGGAAACGCTGAACCCGGAAGTCCCCACTTTCTCTCTTAGCGAGATCCAGGCGCTGACCGGGACGGCAAAAAAACTGACCGCGCAGGAAAACCTGCTGCGTACGAGCCTGCTGCTGGCCCGCCGCCTCACACGGCTGGCGGAGAGCAGTCAGACCATGCTGGCCGTGTGCCGCACCGGCGGCTATGTGAACGTCCGCAACGCGGCCGGCACCTTCGGCACGATCATCGGGAAGATCTACAACAACTCGGTGGCCACGGTCGTGGGCAAGGAATACGGCAACGACGGCCTGTGGTACCAGATCGAGTCCGGCAGCGTGAAGGGCTATGTCAAATCGGAGTTTTTCGTGACCGGACACGAAGCGCTCGATCTGTATGATTCCATCGTGAACCGCTATGTGACGCTGAGCGGCACGGATCAGCTTCGTCTGTATACGGAGCCTTCGACGGATTCCATGGTCCTCACGGTCCTGAAGGCCGACCAGCGCTTCTACTTTGACGGAGAGAGCGGCGGCTGGACCCGGGTGCGCATGGACGACACAGTGATCGGCTACTGCAATTCCCTCTATGTGGACGTCTTTGCCGACGTCAACTACGCGATCTCGCTGGAAGAAGAACGGGCCCAGCTGGAACGTTCCCGGCAGATCGTGGAAGAATACATGAACCGGGTGCGCGAGAGCGAAGAGCAGCGCAGCCGCGAGGAGTCCATCTCCGAGAGCGAATCCATCCGGGTGCGCGAATCGATCGAAAACAGCCGCGCTTCCAGTATCGCGCAGAGCCGCTACGAGTCGATCGTCGCCTCCCGCGAGGAGGAAGACCGCCTGCGCCGCGAGCAGGAAAGCCGCGAGGATGAGAGCCGCGCGCTGGAACGCTACGAACGGGAGAGCCGCGAAGCCGAAGAGCGCGAGCGGCGCGAGCGCGAGAGCCGCGAGGCCGAAGAGCGCGAGCTGCGCGAACGGGAAAGCCGCGAGGCCGAGTCCCGCGAGCAGGAGAGCCGCGAAGCCGCCGACAAACAGCGCCGCGAAGAAGAGAGCCGGGCGCAGGAGTCCCGCGAGGCCGAGGAGCGCGAGCGGCGCGAGCGCGAGAGCCGCGAGCAGGAATCCCGCGAGCAGGAGAGCCGCGAGCGCGACGAGCAGGAACAGCGTGAACAGGCGAGCCGCGAACAGGAAAGACGCGAGCAGGAATCCCGGCGCGAGAGCGAAGAGCAGAGCATCCAGCAGAGCATCCAGGACAGTATCGACGCCAGTCTGGAACAGTCCCGCGAGGCGGAACGGACCGCCGCGACCACGCAGGAAGAGGTCCAGTGGGAATACACCGCTCCCGGATACATGCCGCACCTTCCGGCCGGCACGAGCGATCTGCGCGCCGCGATCTGCATCATGGCCTGCAGCTACGTGGGCGTTCTGGATTACGTCTGGGGCGGCACGAGTCTGGTGACTGGCGCCGACTGCTCCGGTTTCGTCCAGCAGATCTTCAAGCAGTTCAACATCTACGTGCCGCGCACTTCGGCGCAGCAGGGCAATTACGGTTCCCGCGTGGGCAGCCTCGCGGAGGCCCGTCCCGGCGATCTGATCCACTATAACGGCCATATCGGCATTTTCCTGGGCTTCTACCAGGGCGTCCCGCTGTTCGTCCACGCGCCTCACGAGGGCGAGCGCGTCAAGGTCAGCCACGCGGACTATATGCCGATCGTCAGCATCCGAAACGTGATCGGAGACTGAACCGCGATCTTATCCACCAAGCAGTAAGAGACGCCTGCCGGCCGGCAGGCGTCTCTTGCTGCTTATGTGTGTCGGGCGCGGACCGGGCGCAGGCCCGGCGGGCGGATTGATCAGGAATCAGTCTTCGTCATCCAGGATGGGTTCGATCAGACCGTAGTCGCTGCTGTTGCGGCGGTACACGACGTTCACTTCGTCCGTTTCGGCGTTCAGGAAGACGTAGAAGTTATGGCCCAGCAGTTCCATCTGCAGGCAGGCTTCTTCGGCACTCATGGGCTTTACGGCAAAACGTTTGGTCTTGACGATACGGATGGCGTCATCGGCTTCGTCGGCTTCGGGATAATAGCTGCGGCCGGCACCGCTGTGGTAGAACTTCTGAAGTTTGCCGCGGTACTTGCGGATCTGGCTCTCCAGAGCCTCCACGACGCGGTCAAAGGTGTTGTAGATGTCGTTCTTATCTTCCTGTTCACAGCGGATGGTACCGTTCCGCACGGGGATGGTCACCTCGATCTTCTGGGCAGCCCGGGTCGCGCTGAGATGCGTGTAGACGCGGGTGTCTTCGTCAAAAAACTTTTCCAGGCGGGAGAGTTTCTTCGTCAGGAGCTCCTCCATGGCCGGAGAGATCTCCAGATCTTTGCTGGTGATTTTGATGATCATAATGTGTCTGGTCCTTTCTGTCAGGTGCTTATGGTGATACCATACTAAAACAAATATTCAGACTATTTCAGCATGGCAGGCGTCTCTTGTCTGTATTATAGCAGAGGCGGAAAAGATTGTAAAGAAAAAAAGCGCTCCCGGAGGAGCGCTTTTTGAAAGAAATCCGCCCGGGGCGGCAAATGATACGGCTTGCGCAGCCCCGCACAGCACCGGCAGCTGCCGCCGATCCGTCGGGCTTACGCAGCCGGGCCGGTGGCCGGAGCCGGATCAGTGGCCGGAGCCGGATCGGTGGCCGGAGCCGGATCGGTGGCCGGCGTTTCCGGCGGTGTCAGCTTCGGGATCGTCTGCGTCCGGGTGTCGGTGTAGGTCACGTCTTCGAACTTGACCGTCGCCGTGAAGGTGCGGATGCCGGTCTCGTCCACGGTGGCTTCTTTGGTCACGGCGGAGGTCACGGTCGCATTCACGGTCTGGGAATGCTTGCTGTCGTTCTTGCAGGTGAAGAGGACGGAAGCGGAAGAGAGGTCTTCGCTCCAGAGCCAGGCCTCAAACTCATACGCATGCCCCAGGGCGGGGATGCTCACGGTCTTCTTGTTCGTATAGTCCTTGCCTTCGAAGGTGACCGCTGCGGTGTAGACGGTGGATCCGGCTTTTTCGCAGGTGGCTGCCGTGGTCTTGGACGTAGGTGTGGCCGTTACGGTCTTTTTATCGGAGGGGTCGTTCTTGTTGGTGAAGGTTGCCGTAGCGCTGCTGTAGTCCTTGGCCCAGCTCCAGGCCGGCTCGCCGTATTCCGGCGCGACGGGCGCGGTGGGGGTCTCCCCGGCCTTGGTCTTCGTATCGGTGTAGGTCTTGCCTTCCAGCGTGGCGGTAGCTGTATAAACCGTACTGCCGTCGGAACCGGCCTGGCTGGTGATGACGGCGTTCACGGTCTTCTTGTGGGAGGCGTCATGCGCGCAGACGAAGGCGGCGGAAGCCGTGCTGTAGTCGTCCGCCCAGGTCCAGACGGGCTCTCCGTAATCGTGGCCCAGCGCAGGGATCGTCACGGTCTTCGTATCGACGTAGGTCTTGCCGCCGAAGGACACGGTCGCCGTATACACGGTGCTGCCCTGAGCTTCGCAGGTGGCCGGCGATGAAGCGGATCCCGTCACGGTCGCTTCTACGGTCTCCTGCGCGCCGGCGTCATTCTTGTCGGTGAAAACGGCGCTGGCTGTCTGGCCGTCCTCGGCCCACTGCCATTCTTTCAGTTCATAGTCGTGGCCCAGCGCGGGCAGGGTCTCGATCTTCTTGTCCGTATAGGTCTTTCCCTCGAAGACGAGCGTCGCGGTGTAGATCGTTTCGCCCGCGGTCTCGCTGGTGGGCGGCGTCGTCTTGGAGGTGATCACAGCGTCCTTGACTTCCTTATAGCCGATCTCGATCGTGCAGGCGAAGGTCGCCTTGGCCCAGCTGTAGTCCTTGGCCCATTCCCAGGTGGGCAGGCCGAATTCATGCTGAACGGTCTCGTCCTTCAGGTAATAGTGGCCGTCGGAGCCCCGGATGGGGTTGCCCTTGCTGTCGAGCTGGCACTCGGAGAGCAGCAGGAAGGTGCCGTCCTCCTGAATGACCGGCTGGCCTTCCTCCATGACGACCTGCGCGAAGGTCAGGAAGCGGGGGTCGGTCTCGGACAGTTTGGAGCCGTCCGCCAGCGTGATCTCGTTCATGAGGATGTGAGAACCGCTTCCGTCGACGATGGGCACGTCCTCTTCATCGAGCAGGCACTCGTCCTTATACAGCATGTAGTAGCCTTTATTGTTCTTATAGGCGGCGCCGAGCGGATCCGTCAGCACGTCCTTCAGGAAATGGTAGTTATTATCGTACTGACGGCCGTCGAACACCACGGTGCCGTTCAGTTCCAGCGGCTCACCCTTGTCGTTCTTCAGAAGGTCCTTGGTGCCTACATAGTACACGGCATCCGTGCCGTAGTAGGTATCGCTGCCGCCGCGGGTGAAGAGCGTCTTGGTCTCTTCCAGGACCTCGCCGGTCTCTTCGTCGTAGATGGTCTCGATCTTCCACAGGCAGGAGCGGACGTCCGGGTGGTGGGAACCGGTGTAGGTCGTCTGGGAGAAATCGCGGTCCGGATAGTAGTAGTAGGTGTCGATCCGGTCGCGCATGTAATAGCCGGTGGACTCGGTATCGGACTCGAAGCGGATGCTGCGGTTCTTGGGACGGGGATCCTCGCCCCAGATATCGAAGACCAGGCCAATGCCTTCGTCGATGCGGCCTTCGATGTAGATGGGCACGTCGTAGTTATTGGTGAAGATCAGGTCTTTCTGCGGGAAGGCCAGCGTCGCGTCCGCACTCGGATCACAGTAGGTGACGAGCATGGAGTGCGGGTAGCGCTCGTCGATCTGCACTTCGGCGCGGATCAGCGCGTTGTACAGCGTGCTCGCGATCTGGCAGACGCCGCCGCCGATCTCCGGCACTTCGCGGCCGGAGGAATAGCCCGTCGCCACGAACCAGCCGTTCTCCAGCGTGTAGGGGACGAAGTGTTCGTCCACCGCGTAGGATTCACCGGGCCAGAGGATGAGGCCGTTGATGATCTCCATGCCCTTGATGATGTTTTTGCCGCGGTCCACCTTGCTGTCGAAGTTGGTGCGGAACTGCCCCATGTTGTCCTTGACGCGGCGGAGCAGTTCGCCGGTGTGTTCCGTTTTGTTGAGCTGCAGCAGGCCGAAGGTGCTCATGTTCTCGGAAAGGCCCTGGCGCAGGCGGTTCAGAATGTAGCCGACGGTCTCTTCCACGTCGACGATCTGCCCGACCGATTCGTTGCTGACGACGAACACGCCGTAGAGGGGCTCTTCGATGGCCGCGTCGACCGGCTCGATCAGCAGGTCATCCGCGATGGCCTGGACCTGGGCGCGGACCAGATTGGTGTCGACCGAGAAGGAAAGCGGCAGGTTCACGCGGTCCGCCTTCAGATCCATGAGGGTCTTGTAGCGTTCGATCAGGGTGCCCGTCTGGCCCAGGGAGCCCACATTTTCGATGGAGGCGTCCAGGTCCCAGCTCAGGCCCATGGAGGACAGCGTGATGGGGAAGGAATACACGGCGCGGGAGCCCGGCCCGGGCTGTACTTTGCCCTGATCGGGGTCGGAGGGGTGCGTAAAATTCAGCACGAAGGTGCTCCGTGCGATGCGGTTCATATAATCGTTGATGTATGCCTTGGCCTGCGCGACCGTCATGCCGCCCAGATGGTGCTCGCCGAGATAGATCCCGTCGGCGATCACGTAGGCGTTCGGGTCGCCGGGGCTTCCGGCAACGCGGCTGCTCTGTTCGCCGGTCAGAAAAAAGGTCAGACCCAGGCCCAGGAACAGCGTCAGAATAAAGAGAACAGCAGTCTTGCTGATATGCTTCATGGAAATGAAACCTCCTTCCAAAGCATAATACAAGCAGATTATACCTTTTTATAGAAGAAAAAGCAAGTCCCTTCTGAAAAACGGTGCAAAATGACAAATACGGATGGCTTGGCGGCTCCGGACGGTCCGGGACTGCAAAATGTACTGGAAATTTAGGAAAAAATCCTGTATAATGCAGGGAAGCCGGGACTGTCCCGGGCTTGACATTCCAAAAAAACGCGGGCCGGCCGTCGGGCGGCCCGAAAGGAGCAGCATATGTTTAAAGAACCCATCCTTGTCATCATGGCCGCGGGCATCGGCAGCCGCTACGGCGCCGGCGTCAAGCAGCTGGCCAAAGTCGGTCCTTCCGGCGAGATCATCATGGATTATTCGCTTTTCGACGCCCGGGAGGCCGGGTTCAAAAAGGTCGTTTTCATTATCCGCCGTTCGCTGGAAAAGGACTTCCGTGAGATCATCGGGAGCCGTATCGAGAAACTCATGGACGTCTCCTACGCGTTCCAGGAGATCGGCAACCTGCCGGACGGCTTCGTCTGCCCGGCCGAGCGCGCCAAACCCTGGGGCACCGGTCACGCCATTCTGGCTGCGAAAGACGCCATCGACGCGCCGTTCGCGGTCATCAACGCCGACGACTATTACGGCAAGACCGCCTTCCGTCTGCTGTACGACTTCCTGGTGAAGGTGCAGGAGGAGCCGCAGGAAGGTCCCGCCCACTTCGCCATGGCCGGCTTCGTGGTCAAGAACACGCTGAGCGACAACGGCGACGTGACGCGCGGCATCTGTCTGCAGGACGCCGAAGGGCATCTGCAGGAGGTGCATGAGACCAAGGCCATCTCCCGCCGCGCGGACGGGTGCGTTCGTGGCGTGTTCGAGGAGGAAGAGGTGGAGATCGACCCCGAAGGTCTGGTATCCATGAACTTCTGGGGCTTCACCGAGGCGATCCTGGACGAACTGGAAAGCGGCTTTCCGCTGTTCCTGACTGCGGCGCTCAAGAAGAATCCGCTCAAGGAAGAGTATCTGCTGCCTTCCATCGTGGACAGCATGCTGAAGAGCGGCAAGGCCACGGTCGACGTGCTTCCTACGCCGGATACCTGGTTCGGCATCACCTATCTGGAGGACCGCGCCAGCGTCACGGCGGAGTTCGCCGCCATGGCAAAGAGCGGCTTCTACCCGGATCCGCTGGTCAAGGAAGAAAACTGAAGTCCGCGAAGCGGCTGCCCCGGCCGCTTCGTCCCGGGAGCCGGCAGTCAGCCGCAGAAAGCAACACCGCCTATGAAAAAACTGTTTACCACCAAGAACCTTGTCCTCATGGCCCTGTTCGGCGCGCTGGCCGGACTGCTGATGCTCTGGGATTTCCCGCTCACCTTCCTGGCCCCGAACTTCTACAAGATGGACTTTTCCGAGATCCCCGCCCTGATCGGAGGCTTTGCCATCGGCCCGCTGGGCGGCGTGATCATCGAGGCCGTGAAGATCCTGGTCAAACTGCTGTTCAAGCCGACGACGACCGGCCTGGTGGGCGAATTCGCCAATTTCGTGCTCGGCTGCGCGCTGGTGCTGCCCGCCTCGCTCCTTTACCATTACCGGAAGACGCTGAAGACGGCCATCCTTTCGCTGGCCGCCGGCACGCTCTTCATGACGGGCGCGGGCATCGTGGTGAACGCCCTGGTGATGCTGCCGTTTTACTCTAAATTTATGCCGATGGAGAGCATCATCGCCGCCGGCGCGAAGATCTTCCCGGCCGTGAACTCGGTCTGGACCTTCGCCGCCTTCTGCGTGGGCCCGTTCAATTTGTTCAAGGCCTTGGCCGTTTCGCTGCTCACCCTGCTCCTGTATAAGCGCGTGAGCAATCTCATCAAGAGTTTCGACAGCCGGAAGAAGGGACAGAAAGAAGCATGATCGTGATCGATACCGCCTCGGAGCGGGAGACGCTGGCTTTTGCCCGCCGCCTGGGCGAGCAGGCAAAGGCCGGCGACGTATATGCCCTGGACGGAGATCTGGGCGCCGGCAAGACCGTGTTTGCCAAAGGATTTGCCGCGGGCCTGGGCGTCCCCGGGACCGTGAGCAGCCCCACCTTCACCATTATCCAGGTGCATGAGGGCGGCCGGCTGCCGCTGTATCATATGGACGTCTATCGGCTTTCGGACGAAGACGAACTGGAGGCCGTCGGCGCGGAGGAGATGCTTCGCGGCGACGGTGTCTGTCTGGTGGAATGGGCCTGTCTGGTCCGGGGGCTGCTGCCGCCGGAGACCACGAGGATCACCATAGAAAAAGACCTTGCCCGCGGGACGGATTTCCGCCGGATCCGCGTGGAGTACGGGAGCAGAGCATGAAGATCATCGGGATCGAAAGCGCCGCGCTGGTCGCCTCGGCCGCTGTTGTGGACGGGGACGCCGTGCTCGCGGAATACACCCTCAATCATAAGAAGACGCATTCGCAGACCCTGCTGCCCATGCTCGACGAGAGCGTCCGCATGGCGGAGGGGGATCTGGGCACGGTGGACGCCATCGCCGTAAGCGGCGGCCCGGGCTCGTTCACGGGCCTGCGCATCGGCTCTGCGACGGCAAAGGGACTGGGCCTGGCGCTGGGCAAGCCGCTCGTCCATGTGCCCACGACCGCTGCGATGGCGTACGGCCTGTACGGCTGCCGCGATCTGATCTGCCCCCTCATGGATGCGCGCCGGGGCCAGGTCTATACCGGCCTGTATACGTTTGACGGCTCGGGCCGCATGCTGACCCTGAGGGAGCCCTGGGCGGGCGATCCGGAAGAAGTGCTGGAGGAGATCCGCGCGCGCGGCGGGAAGGCCGTCTTCCTGGGCGACGGCGTGCCCGTGTTCCGCGGGCGGCTGGAAGCCGCGCTGGGGGAGGACGCCCTGTTTGCCCCGCCGCATGTGAGCCGCCAGCGGGCCTCTGCCGTGGCGGCGCTGGGGCTGGTGCTGCTGCGCGAAGGAAAGACCGTCGACGCAGCCGAAGAACGCCCGGAATATCTGCGCGTTTCGCAGGCGGAGCGCGAACGCAGCGAGCGGCTGCGGGGAGGCGCCGGATGATCGCGGTGCGCGAGGCCTGTCCGGCGGATCTGCCCGCCCTGGCGGCGCTGGAGCGCGCGTGTTTTCCTGACCCTTGGTCGGCGGAGAGCCTGCGCAGCGGCCTGGCCCGCCCCGAAAACCGTTTTTTCGTTCTGGAAGACGGCCGGGAGGTGCGCGCATACGCTGCCGTGCGGACCGTGCTGGAGGAAGCGGAACTGCTCCGCATCGCCGTGGACCCGGCCTTCCGGGGACGGGGCAGCGGAAGGATCCTGCTGGAAGAAGTGCTGCAGGCGGTGCCGGAGGCTGCCGTCTGGCGGCTGGATGTGCGGGCGGGCAATACCGCCGCCCTGCGCTTATACGAACGCTGCGGCTTTGAAAAGCTGGTCCTGAACCGCGGGTTCTACACAGACCCGGCGGAGGACGGCTGGCTCATGCAGCGGGGGTCGTAAGACCCGTAACGATCACGGAAGGAGGGATCCGGTATGCTGGACGTCTGTCTGGCGGGCTGCGGGGGCATGATGCCGCTGCCGTACCGCTTTCTGACCGCGCTGATGCTTCGGCATGAGGGCAGCCAGCTGCTCATCGACTGCGGCGAAGCCACGCAGGTGGCGCTGCGCCGCCGGGGATGGAGCTTCAAACCCATCGACTTCATCTGCATCACCCATTTCCATGCGGACCATATCAGCGGGCTCATCGGCCTGCTGCTTTCCATGGGCAATTCCGAGCGTACCGAGCCGGTGACCATGGTGGGGCCGCGCGGTCTGGAACGGGTGGTGAACTCGCTGCGGATCGTGGCGCCGGAACTTCCGTTTGAGATCCGTTTCCTGGAACTGTCGCGTCCGGTGGAGAAACTGCGCCTGGGCGAATTTGAACTTACGGCTTTCCGCGTGCACCACGCGATTACGACCTACGGCTACACCGTGGAGATCCCGCGGGCGGGACGCTTCCAGGTAGACCGTGCGCTGGCGCTGGGCCTGCCGGTCATCTACTGGAACCGCCTGCAGAAGGGGGAAGAGGTGGAGTACGAAGGCGAAACGTATTACCCGGAGATGGTGATGGGACCGCCGCGCCGGGGCATCAAGCTGACCTACTGCACCGATACGCGCCCCACGCAGTCCATCGTCGACGGCGCCCGGGACGCGGACCTGTTCATCTGCGAGGGCATGTACGGCGAGGCGGATTCCGAGCAGCGGGCGGCGGAGCACATGCATATGAGCTTCGCGGAGGCGGCGCGGCTGGCCAAACGCGCGGAGGTGAAGGAACTGTGGCTGACGCACTTCAGCCCGGCCTTAAACCGCCCCGAAGACTACATGGACGCGGTGCGGGAGATCTTCCCCGCGGCCCGGGCCGGCAGCGACGGCCTGAGCGTGACACTGAAATTTCCGGAGGAATGAACCGTGGCAGATACCCTGGTACTGGCTGTCGAGAGCTCGTGCGACGAGACCGCGGCGGCTGTCGTGGCAAACGGCAGGACCGTCCTGTCCAACATCATCTCGTCGCAGATCGCCCTGCACACGCTCTACGGCGGCGTGGTGCCGGAGCTGGCCTCCCGCAAGCATATCGAGAACATCAATCCGGTCATCGAGGCGGCGCTGCGCGAAGCGGGCGTGAGCCTGGCGCAGATCGACGTCGTGGCCGTCACGAACGGCCCCGGCCTGGTGGGCGCCCTGCTCGTAGGCGTCGCCGAGGCCAAGGCCATCGCCTGGGCGGCGGGCAAGCCGCTGGTGGGCGTGCACCATATCGAAGGCCACGTCTGCGCCAACTTCCTGGAGCACCCGGAGTTGGAGCCTCCGTTCCTGTGCCTGATCGTTTCGGGCGGGCACACGCACCTGGCCGTCATGAAAGATTACGGCGAGTTTGAGATCCTGGGGCGCACCCGGGACGATGCGGCCGGCGAGGCGCTGGACAAAGTGGCCCGCGCCGTGGGCTTGGGCTATCCCGGCGGCCCTAAAATAGAGAAAGCGGCTCTTTCGGGCCGGCCGGACGCGATCCCCGTGCCCCGCGGCAAAGTGGACGACCATCCGTACGATTTCAGCTTCAGCGGCATGAAATCGGCCGTTCTGAACGAACTCAACCACGCGGCCATGACGGGGCAGACCCTTTCGCAGGCCGACGTGGCGGCTTCCTTCCAGCAGGCGGTGATCGACGTGCTGGTGAGCCATGCCATGCGCGCCGCGCAGGATCTGGGCGAAAAGCGGCTGGTGCTGGCCGGCGGCGTGGCCGCCAACAAAGCGCTGCGCGCGGCGCTGGAGCAGGCCTGCCGCTCCCGCGGCATGACCCTGTACCGCCCCTCGCCCGTATACTGCACAGACAACGCTGCCATGATCGGGTCCGCGGGATACTACCGCTGGAAGAAGGGCCGGCGCGATAGATGGGACCTGAACGCCGTCCCCGCGCTGCAGCTGGGGGAGTGAAGAAAAACTCCGGTCAACAATAAGGGCGCGTTGCACAGTGATGTCTCAAAGAAAAAGGCACCGGCTTCCCTGAAAAGGGTGGGCCGGTGCCTTTTTGCGCTGCCGGGAAGGCCGGTCAGCGCAAGACGGCCATAAGGATCACGCCGAGGATCATGGTCCCGAACGTGGCCAGAGCCGCAGCCAAAAGGAACAGGACCGGGTTTTTGATCCGCGTGACGCCGAGCAGATCCAGGACCCCCAGATAGTTGCCCGCCACGAGCGTCATCGCGATAAAGATAAAACCGATGATCAGTTCCGAAGGCGGCTTTCCGGCGGAAAAATCCATCGAGATCCCGAAAATCAGGAAAGCATACCACAGCGCCATGGGGATCATGGCCCACCAGTGCAGTCTCCGAAAGCCCGGCGGGAGAAATCTCCGCCAGTCAGTCGGGAGCGTGGCGAACGGCTCCCAGACAAAGCCCTTGCTGACAGCGGGCTCCGGGACGGGATCGTACGTCGGCCGGAGCACGGGATCGTACGCCGGCTGCGGCACAAAAGACCGCTGCCCGGCGTATTCGGCGTCTGCCGAAGCGGCGGAAAGGGCGCGGCTCGCGGAAGCGGCTCCGGACGTCCGGGTCGTGCGGCCTTTCGGACCGGCGGAAC
>JAGDDE010000114.1 GCA_017958185.1 Lachnospiraceae bacterium
GAGCCTACGCAGCCGCCCACGGAACCGACACAGCCGCCCACGGAGCCGCCCGTCGAGTTCGCCGACGCCCCGGCCGGCGTGGATCCGCTCTCGCTGCCGGAGATGATCACGACCGATGAACTCAATCTGCGGGCGCAGCCCCGCGACGACCGGGAGAACGTGTACGTGGAAGTGCCCGCCGGAACGTCCCTGCGTGTGTACGAGCAGCTGGGAGACTGGGTCAGTGTCATTTATGACGGCAAACTGCTGTACTGCGCGAAAGCCTATCTGACAGAGCTGCCCACCCAGCCTCCGACGCAGCCTCCGACGCAGCCGCCGACACAGCCGCCGACACAGCCGCCGACGCAGCCGCCGACACAGCCGCCCACGCAGCCGCCGACACAACCCCCGACGCAGCCTGCGCTTCCGCCGGTGAAGGTCTCTCCGCAGCTGCCCGTTTCCGACGGCAAGATGACCGGACTGACGCCCGGCATGACCCGCGCACAGCTGGAAGTGCTGCTCGGAGTTTCGGAAGGCGGGACCGTGAGCGTGGTCTCCGCGGCCGGAGCCCCGCGGCAGGCCGATGATCCTGTCGGGACCGGCGATCTCGTGACCGTCCTGGGACGGGAAGGCGAAACAGTCGCATCCTATACCCTGATCCTGTACGGAGACGTGAACGGAGACGGACGCATCAATCTGTCCGATCTGATCCGGGTCCGCAATCATATCCTGGGCACCCCGCTCCCGGAGGGAGCGTTCCGTCTTGCCGGCAATGTGAACGGCGATGACAAGATCAATCTGTCCGATCTGATCAAGGTCCGAAACCATATCCTGGGGGATTCTCTGATCAGTCAGTAAGGAGGAACGAATGAAAACGAACAAGATCTCCGTAGCACTGATGCTTGTTCTGGCGCTGCTTCTGGCGTGCGCCGTTCCCGCGCCTGCCAGACGGGCCCGCGCCGCCGCCGACACCGTTCTGTATTTCACAGACCCCGAGTGCCAGGTAGGCGATACCGTAGAGGTGAAGATGTGGGTGGAACCGGCGGTCAGCGGCATCGACGTTTCGCTGCGTTACGATCCGGAAGCGCTCACGTATGTGAGCTGCACGGGGGGCGCCGGCAATCTGCAGGTCCAGGCTTCGGAAGGATATCTGCGGATCTTCGATTATGCCTCTTCCGGAACGGTCGCGCTGACCTATCAGCTGCGTTTCCGGGCCAACACCGTGGGGACGACAGCCATTACCGTGAACGGGACGCCGGAGATTACCGATGCGGACGCTGAAATGATGAACGTGATCCATATCGGCAGCAGCGCCGTGACGGTTAAGGAACAGCCTTCGCTTTCCTCGGAAGCGTTCCTGACCTCGCTGAATTTCCAGCCCGGCACGCTGACGCCCGCCTTTGATCCGCATGTCTTCACGTACGATCTCGAGGTGGCTTCCTATACGCCGTCGTTCGTTTTTTCCCTGAAAGTATCGGAAGGGGCCCGCTTCGAGTATAACAGCTATCTCAAGAACCTTCCGGGCGGCGATATGGCCTTCAAGATCTGGGTCTACGCGGAAGACGGTGTGACACGCACTACGTACACGGTGAATATCCACAACCCGCTGCCGCCGACAGAGCCGCCGACGCCGCCGCCGACGCAGCCTCCGACACAGCCGCCCACGCAGCCTCCGACACAGCCGCCCACGCAACCGCCGACGCAGCCTCCGACACAGCCTCCGACACAGCCGCCCACGGAGCCGGTGCAGCCCTCTACGGAGGCACCGCCCACGGAGCCGGTGCAGCCCTCTACGGAGGTGCCGCCCACGGAGCCGGTGCAGCCCTCTACGGAGGTGCCGTCCACGGAGCCGGTGCAGCCTTCCACGGCAGCGCCCGACGGCCCGGCCGTCCTCCGCGGCAGCCAGATCGAGCTGACCGTACTGGATCCCGTGCTCGCGCCCTCGCAGCCCTACGGCTACCGCACACAGACGCAGCGGGACGAATACGGCCGTTCGTATGATGTGCTCGTTCCGGCAGCCGCTCAGGCGCCCGATCACTATCTGGTGTGGGGACGCCGCGGCAACGAATCGCCTGCCTGGTATCTCTACGACGTGACGGAAAAAACGCTGCAGCGTCATGCTTTCGCGAGTTTCCCTACCGAACCGTCCACCCAGGGGCCTACGCAGCCGCCTACCGCTCCGGCCACTCAGGCGCCGACGAATGCGCCCGCAACCACCGTGCCGGAGACGGCCCCGGAGCGCGAACTGCCCGGCAGTATCCCCCCGTGGATCCTGCTCGCGATCATCGCGGCGCTCCTGGTCGCGGTCGTCGTGCTTGTCTTCCTGCTCCTGAAAAAGAGAGAAGAGGAACCGGAGGAAGAGGAGGATGACTGGGACGGCCCGTCCGAACTGTCGGACGAAGAGATGGATGCCTTCCTGAACGTGGATCCTTACGTGCTGGACGAAAACAAAAAACCCCGGAGAGAGTGAGGCTCCCCGTGTCTCAGAAATATTATGCAGTAAAGATCGGCCGCTGTCCCGGCATTTATCTCAGCTGGGACAACTGCCGTCTGCAGGTGGAAGGCTTTCCCGGCGCGCAGTACCGGAGTTTCTCCCGGCTCGATGACGCCGGCGCCTACCTGACGCAGACCGAAGCGGACGCGCCGGCCGCTGGGGATTCCTCGCTGATGGAAGCCTGGGTCGACGGCAGTTTTGACGCCGGGACCGGAGTCTACTCCTACGCGGTCGTGATCTGGTGCGACGGTAAGGAGACCCTCCTGGCAAAGCGGATCGAAAACGCGGAGATGGCGGCCATGCGCAACGTGGCCGGCGAGATCACCGGCGCGGTGAGAGCCATGAAAGTGGCCTTGGCTGCCGGGGTCGAAGAACTGGTCATCTATCACGACTACGAAGGCATCGAGAAATGGTGCACCGGCGCCTGGCGGACCAACCGCGAGGGGACCCGGGCCTATAAAGCCTTTTACGATCGCATCTGCGACAGGCTGAAGATCCGTTTCGTGAAGATCAAAAGCCACACCGGAGACCCCAACAACGAACGGGCCGACCGTCTGGCGAAAGGCGTGCTCGGCCTGCCGGGCGGAGAGGAACTGCCCGCGGATGAGGCCTGAGAGTACGGAAAGGAAGGATCCGGCCGGCCTTTCGCTGAAACGACCGACAAAAAAAAGACCGCTGCCCTCGGAAAGCCCGATGCGGCAGCGGTCTTTTTTTCGTTCGGATCAGTCCATCTTGTTGACCAGTTTGGTCAGACGGGAGACCTTGCGGGAAGTGGTGTTGGTGTGGTAGACGCCCTTGCTGGTGGCCTTGTCGAGCTCGGCCGTTGCAGCGGTCAGAGCGGCGGCAGCGGCTTCCTTGTCACCGGAATCCACGGCAGCGTAGACTTTCTTGACGTAGGTCTTGACGCGGGAGCGGACGGCCTTGTTGCGGGCGGCGTTTCTTTCGGACACCAGGATTCTCTTCTTCGCGGATTTGATGTTAGCCAAAGGTTTTTCCTCCGTAGGGATGTTGGCCGCCGGGGCTTCCCGAAAAGTGCGGCATTCTTTGCGCCGGGAGCACGCTGCGCTCCTGACGTACAGCGGTCATTCTACACTTCCGTACAAGTCTTGTCAAGAGGGAATTTGCTGGATTTTCAATATTTTTTTTCGATCCCGGAAGACGGAAAAATGACGGCATTTTATAAAAACCCAGGAGTGTCAAAACGGGGACATTTTCCTGTTTTTTCAACAAAAACGAAGCCCATGGGCCGCCTCTTGCCCCCGCCGTCCGGGTAAAAACGAGGCGCGGTGCGGCCTTCGGGACGAAGCGCTCCGGCCCGGCGCTTTTTTTGTCTTCGGTTTGACAAAAACGTTCTCTGCCCGTATAATACAGAAAGAATGATGCGAAGGAGCTGTATCATGAGCTTTTTTGATAAACTGGAACAGAAGATAGGGAAATACGCAATCCCGCACCTGATCCTGATCCTGGTCGCCTTCTATGCGATCGGTCTTCTCATCCAGCTGATCGCGCCGCAGCTGTACTCGGACTGGCTCTGGCTGGATTTTGACGCGATCGGACAGGGGCAGGTCTGGCGGCTCATCACCTATATGCTGTACCCGCCCAGCACCAACATCCTCTGGGCGGTGCTCGGCTGCTATGTGCTTTACTCTCTGGGCACGACCATCGAACGGCTCTGGGGCACGTTTTATCTGAATCTGTACGTATTCATCGGTCTGATCGCCAACCTGGCAGGCGCTTTCCTCATCTACAGGATCTGGGGCGTGAGCTACCCGGTCACGGCCGACCAGCTGTATCTTTCCTTTCTGCTGGCCTTTTCCCTGACCCTGCCGGATGCGGAATTCCTCCTGTTCTTCGTCCTTCCGGTCAAGGCCAAATATCTGGCGATCCTCTACGGGATCGTCACCGTGATCGAACTGATCGTGTTCGACTGGCCCAGCCGCATCATCATCTTTTTCTCGCTCCTGAATTTCCTGATCTTCTTCCTGCTCATCAAACGGCCGGTGAAGCGTGTGCAGCAGGTGATCCGCATGCAGCGCTTCCGCCAGGACGTGCGGAGAGCCGCCCCGCTCACCCGCCACCGCTGCGCCGTGTGCGGCCGCACGGAAAAGGATGACCCCTCGCTGGAATTCCGCTTCTGCAGCAAATGCGCCGGCGGAAAAGAATACTGTATGGAACATCTCTACACCCACGTGCATGTGACGGAGGCAGACCTCAAAAGCAGCCCCGACGGTGTGGAAGATGCCGAATACCGTGAAGTCGACCCTTCCTGAAAACGGCGGACGGGTCACGGAACATAAAAAGGAGAGAATCAAATGGACGTAAAAGAGATCCTTTCACACTGCGACCACACGCTGCTTGCACAGACGGCCACCTGGGAGCAGATCCGCGCCCTCTGTGACGACGGGATGCGCTACGGGACGGCCAGTGTCTGCATCCCGCCCTGTTATGTCAAGCCTGCCAAAGAATATGTGGGAGGCCGGCTGGCCGTCTGCACGGTCATCGGGTTCCCCAACGGGTATCAGACGACGGCCGTCAAGGCGTTCGAAGCGGCGGAAGCCATCCGCGAAGGGGCGGATGAGATCGACATGGTCATCCATCTGGGCATGGTGAAAGAAGGACGTTTCGATAAAGTCCTGGAAGAGATTCGCACCCTGCGGGCCGTTTGCGGCAGCCGGGTGCTCAAGGTGATCATCGAGACCTGCCTGCTCACGCAGGAAGAAAAGGAAACGCTCTGCCGAATCGTGACGCAGGCGAAGGCGGATTACATCAAGACTTCCACCGGTTTTTCCACCGGCGGCGCGACGTTCGAAGACGTGGCGCTCATGCGGCGGCTGTCCGGCCCGGAAGTAAAAGTAAAAGCGGCAGGCGGCATCTCGAGTCTGGAAGACGCAAAACGCTTCCTGGAACTGGGCGCCGACCGCCTCGGCACCAGCCGCATCGTCAAGGCCGTCAAGGCCATGGAAAACAAACAGTAAACGATACCCGGCCGGGTCTGCCGGCCCGGACCTAAAAAAAGGAGAGTGCGATCATGTCTGTACCCACGCCCCATATTTCCGCGAAAGCGGGCGACTTTGCCTGTACCGTGCTCATGCCCGGCGATCCCCTCCGTTCGGAGTTCATCGCCAAAACCTATCTGAAGGATGCGGTGCTCGTCAATGACGTGCGCGGCGTGCACGGCTATACTGGGTATTACAAAGGCCGGAGAGTCTCTGTGATGGCTTCCGGCATGGGCCAGCCGGCCATCGGGATCTATTCCTACGAACTGTTCCATTTCTACGGCGTGGAACAGATCATCCGTGTGGGTTCCTGCGGGTCTTTCCATCCGGATCTGCATGCCCGCGACATCATCATCGCCATGGGCGCCTGCACTAACGGCAATTACGCGGCGCAGTATAACCTGCCGGGCACTTTCTGTCCCCTCGCGGATTTCGGGCTCGTGAAACAGGCGGCCGAACAGTGCGAAAAGCTTGGCGTGCACTATATGGTGGGCAACATCCTTTCTTCCGACATGTTCTATGACGATGCCAATTCCGGCATGCAGTGGGCTAAGATGGGCGTGCTCGGCGTGGAAATGGAATCAGCCGCGCTGTACTGCAATGCGGCACGGGCCGGCAAGAAGGCACTGTGCATCTGCACGGTCAGCGACTCGTTCCTGTATCCGGAGGAGAACACGACCGCGGAGGAACGCCAGGTCTCCTTTACCAAAATGATGGAGGTGGCGCTGGAACTGGCATGAGTTCCGGCAGAGTCGATATGAAACGAGTGTTTATCATCGTTTTGGACAGCATGGGCGTGGGCGCGATGCCCGATGCCGGCCTCTGGCAGGATGAAGGCAGCAACACGCTGGGGACAATCCGGAAACACCCCGCCTTTTGCTGTCCCAATCTGACACGCCTGGGGCTCTTCAATATCGAAGGTGTGGGCGGCGCTGTCCGTGAGCCGCAGGGTTCGTTCGCCAGACTGGCAGAGCGGTCGATGGGGAAAGACACGACGACCGGCCACTGGGAGATCGCAGGCCTGGTCTCGCCGCAGCCGATGCCCACGTATCCGGACGGATTCCCGGAGGAGATCCTGGAGCCGTTCCGCCGGGAGACCGGGCGCGGCGTGCTGTGCAACAAGCCGTATTCCGGGACAGACGTGATCCGCGATTACGGGCGGGAGCATCGGCGTACGGGCGACCTGATCGTCTATACTTCGGCCGACAGTGTTTTTCAGATCGCGGCCCATGAAGAGACCGTACCGGTGGAAGAACTGTACCGCTGCTGCCGCATCGCGCGACGGCTCCTTCAGGGCAAACACGGTGTGGGACGCGTGATTGCCCGGCCCTTCGAAGGGGAGTGGCCGTATCGCCGCACGTCCCGCCGGCATGATTTCTCGCTGGAGCCTACCGGCACGACGCTGCTGGACTGCCTGAGCGGAGACGGGCTGGACGTGCTTTCCGTGGGCAAGATCATTGATATCTTTGCCGAGCGCGGGATCACGAAGTATGTGCGCATGAACGGCAACGAAGACGGGATGAACAAGACGATAGCCTACGCCCGCGAGGATTTCCACGGGCTCTGCTTTACCAATCTGGTCGATTTCGATTCCGAATACGGCCACCGCAACGATATCGCCGGCTATGCCGCGGCCATGTCGGCGTTCGACCGCCAGCTGGGAGAACTGCTGCCGCTGCTGAAAAAAGAGGACCTGCTGATCCTTACGGCGGATCACGGCTGCGATCCGGGCACGCCTTCGACCGATCATTCCCGCGAATATGTGCCCATGATCGCTTACGGCGCTCCGGTCAAAGCCGGCGTCGATCTGGGCACGCGTGCTTCCTTCGCCGATATTTCCGCCACAGTCCTGGAGTATCTGGAAGCGGACCGGCGGGACACGTCCGGCGAAAGCTTCCTGCCGCAGATCCTGCGCGACGATGTTCGTCTGATCGGCGAGGCCGTGAAGGCCCGGGAGGCCTCCTACGCCCCCTATTCCGGTTTTCGCGTGGGCGCGGCGCTGCTGGACAGCACCGGGAAGGTCTGGCGCGGCTGCAATATCGAAAACTCTTCGTACTCCGTGACCAACTGCGCCGAACGCACGGCGCTGTTCAAGGCCGTGAGCGAAGGGGCAAGGGATTTTGCCGGGATCGCCGTCATCGGCGGACGGGAGAGCCTGCTCCCGCGCTGCGTGCCCTGCGGCGTGTGTCTGCAGGCGCTGAGCGAATTCTGCTCTCCGGAGATGCCGGTGTATCTGGGCACGCCGGAGCAGATCGAGCACTTTAGCCTGGCGGATCTTCTGCCCGTTTCCTTCGGAGCGGCGGATCTGGCCACGTGAGAGTCGCATCATAGGTGACTAAGATGAGAATGTACGATGTAATCAAAAAGAAACGCGACGGCGGACGGCTCAGCCGCGAGGAGATCCGGGACTTTATCGACGGTTATGTGGCCGGGCGAATCCCCGATTACCAGGCGGCTGCGCTGTGTATGGCCATCTATTTCCGCGGCATGGATGCCGAAGAGACCACCGAGCTGACGCTTGCGATCCGCGATTCCGGCGAGACCCTGCATTTCGACGGGATCGACGGCCTGAGGGTGGACAAGCATTCGACCGGCGGCGTGGGAGACAAGACCAGTCTGATCGTGGCGCCGCTCGTGGCGTCCCTGGGCGTGAAAGTGGCCAAAATGAGCGGCCGCGGCCTGGGGCACACCGGCGGGACGGTCGACAAGCTGGAAGCGATCCGCGGTTTCCGCACCGACCTTTCCGTCGAAGAATTTCAGGAGATCGTGAACAGGACGGGCCTTGCGATCGTGGGACAGAGCCGTGATCTGGCGCCGGCGGATAAACTGCTGTATGCCCTGCGGGACGTGACCGCGACGGTGGACAGCATCCCGCTGATCGCTTCCAGCATCATGGGAAAGAAGCTGGCTGCAGACGACGACGGCATTGTGTTGGACGTCAAGACCGGCTCCGGCGCGTTTATGAAATCGCAGGAAGAGGCGCTGGAACTGGCCCGAACGATGGTGGAGATCGGCCGCCGCGCTGGCAAGCGCATGTGCGCGCTCATCACGGACATGGATAAGCCGCTGGGCTGTGCGATCGGGAATTCCCTGGAAGTGATCGAGGCGATCGAAACGCTGCGCGGATGCGGCCCCGACGACCTGACGCAGCTGAGCGTGGCACTGGCAGCGCGGATGCTGGTCTTAGCCGGGAAAGGCAATTATGAAGACTGCGAAGCGGCGGTGCGGGAGAACCTTGCCAACGGGGAAGGGCTGCGCGTGCTGGCGGAAATGGTCCGGGCCCAGGGCGGCGATGAGCGCTGGATTTACGATCCTTCGCTGTTCCCGCAAGCCCGCTGGCTGGAAAGAGTGCGGGCGCCGCACAGCGGCGTGATCACCGCGGTGGATGCCGAAGGCTACGGGACAGCCAGCCTGATCCTGGGTGCCGGGCGGAGCACCAAAGACGAGGCGATCGATCCGGCCGCGGGCATCCGGCTGCTGAAGCGGGTCGGCGATACGGTGGAAAGCGGCGAGACTGTCGCAATCCTGTACACGGATACCCGGCCGTGGGCACTGAGTGCGGCAGCCCGTAAGCTGCTTGCCTCGACGTTGATCGGCGGGGAAAAGCCGCCGGAAAGAACGCTGATCCTGGCTGTCGTAGAATAAGACGGCGGATCGGAAGGGATCGAAACATGAAAAGGATCTTGCGGACGGTCACGGCAATTGTAACGGCTTTCGTGCTGACAGGCGGAGGCCTGCTTCGCGTGTGCGCCTTTCCGGGAGCCCTTGCTCCGCTGGAGGAAGGCTCTGCGGCGATCCCCGGGGCTTTTGAGGTCGTGGCCGACCGGGACGGGGTGCTCGCGGAATTTGAGATCCTGGCCGACAGTGTGATCATCGCGCATCCGAACCCGGATAAGATCGGCGTAAAGGATGACCGTATGCTGGACAGCATCACAGATATCCCGGTGATTCAACTGCTCAGTTACGAACGCATGCGCATGTCGAATTTGCGCGCGGACGCTCTCTATCCCTCCGCATCGGTAGCGGAAAAGGATGAATTGCTTTCCTACAGCGGCCTGCGGTATTCGGTGAATGCGGAAGCGGTCAATTACTTCCTGAATGCCGGCGGCGAGCCGGGAGAGGATCTGAAAACGGCGGACTATCTGAAAGACCTGGGGGCGTCCCAGCTGTTTGCCCAGGCCCTGCGGGAAGCTCTCAAAAATACCGCATCTTCGCTGCGTGAGCGCTACGACCGGACGAATCAAAACAATTATTCCGTGATGAGCGTGCTTTCCGTCCGCTGCAATGAAGAAGCCCGCACCCGTCTTGCCGCTGCCGGAGACGTTTCGCTGCGGGTACTTTGTCAGGCGACCGGACTGAAACAGCAGCGCAGTGTTTACGCCGTTTATATGAAAAACGGACAGGCCCAGAAGGTCGTCAGCGCCCTGATCGGCGGGATCAATACCATCGAGTTCATTATGGACGCCAGGGATCTGGGCACCTATATGGTCCTGACGGAGAACAGCAGCTATGAGGAACTGAAATGCTCCTATCATTATCTGCTGGCCGGGGTCTGGCTGGCCGCGATCCTGCTAGGTCTTTGGTGGAACCCCTCCCGCCGGCTGTGGATCTGGCTGGCGCTGGCCGGATTGACGGCGGTTTCGCTCATTGCTTCCGTTTTTGCAATCCTCCTGCCTCAGTGCTACATCGAACTGTATGTGACCGGCGTCGGTTTCTTTGCAGCCTATGTGATCTTCCGCATGCAGGGCGAACAGGCGCAGTACGAATACTGAGAGACCGTTTTCGCCGAATGAAAAAGGAGCAGACCTGCGAGGGTCTGCTCCTTTTTCGAATGCCGGGGCGGGACTGCGCCTCATGCCTGGGCAGCATCGGAGGAAGAGGTCCCGTTTTCTGTTTCTTCGGTATTCTGCTGCTTTTTCTGTCTCCAGAAATAGCGGTGTTCACGGTACTGAAGGCGGGAGGCCAGCAGAATGATGATCTGGCCGGGGATCCCCAGCAGAAAGACCATCCAGATATTGAGGCCTGCGGCTAGGAAACACAGGAACACGGCAGCGAGCACCGACCACATGAGACAGGAGATGATCACGAAGTTCAGCCGCCGGCTGAACCAGACCGAATTGAGGACCAGCCATACGATAAGCGCCACGGGAACGGCGATGACGAACGAGAGCACATGGGCGATGTGCGGGCCCTGCGTGAGCTGAAGCACGACAAAGACCAGCGTGGCGATCAGGAAAACGAGGAAAACGGAGATCCCGATGATAAAGGCATGGTTGCGGCGGGCTTCCTGCAGAAAGGCGCGGCGCCTGGTGGCCGGCGTTTCATGGGAACTCTCTACCAGATACTGAAGCGGCACATGGAACAGATCCGCGATCTGCACGAGCACGGTGATGTCCGGGAGCGATTCGCCGCGCTCCCATTTGGAGACGGCCTTATCGGAATAATGCAGCGCTTCGGCCAGGTCCAGCTGCGTCAGCCCGCGCCCGGTGCGCAGAGCACTGATATTTTTGGCAATCACATTTTTGATCTCTTCGCGTTCTTCCAAAGCGGGGCCTCCTAACCGGGATTTTCCGGCAGATCCTGCCGGAATACGGCCAGTATAGCACAGCACAGCGGAAAAAGCAAGTTTTACGAAGGGTTCTACCGTCTCTCTACTGGCGGTAGAATGCCGGTAGAACGAAAATGCGCGCAAAATAACGCCGCGGGCTGCCCGGGGAAGCGGGAGGATCCGCTCCGCAGGCGGCCGCGCGGCGCTTTTGTACCGCAGGCCGGAAGCAGTGCTCAGAACAGGAACGTGAACGGAGCGCCCTGGGAATCAAAACAGACGTTTTGGGTAAAACCGGTCACTTCTCCGTCCGTATGTACGCAGAGGTCGGAGGCCGCGGCGATACTGACTTTGGAACTGCGGATCAGAAGTACGCCCTTCTTTCCGATGTGCCGGCCGCCGAAAGCGGCACAGAGCAGGAGCCAGATGAAGCGCAGGTGGTTTTTGGCGGTAAAGATCACGACGTCCAGTTTGCCGTCGTCGCAGGACGCCTGCGGGGCAAAACGGAATCCGCCTCCTTCCCGGGGCAGATTGTGGGCTGCGGCAAAGGCAATATGATCCAGAGCAAACTGCTCGCCGGTGTCGTGATCGGTGACGGTGCCGGAGACCAGCGGACAGCCGAACATATTCTTGATGCCGACCACAAGGAAGGAGAGGAAGCCGAGGTGAAGGCGGTTCATCGTCTTTTTGAGCGAGCCGCTCTCCAGATCGTAGCAGACGTGCGCGTCATAGCCGATGCCGGAACTGACGAAGAATCGGAAGGTCCCCAGACCGGCCGCTTCGCAGCAGCCGCGGTCGACGCGGTGCGCGGGCAGCGAGGAGGCTTTCTTAAGATATTCAGCGGCATTTTTCATGCTGACGGGCAGGGCGATGCCCCCGGCAAAGTCATTGCCGGAGCCGGAGGGGATATAAAACAGCGGCGGAGCCCCTTCCTCCGGGAGACCGCAGGCCACTTCGTTCAGTGTGCCGTCCCCGCCGATCACCGCCAGGAGCCCGCAGTCCGAGCCGGGCGCGGCAAGCTGTCCGGCCAGCAGGCGGGCATCGCCGGGCCCCTGCGTAAGATGAGACACGAAAGACACGCCGGCTGTTTTCAGTTCCTGTTCCAGAGACATCCAGTTCTGCTTCGCATTGCCGGAAGCGGAAACCGGATTGATGATGATATGCAGCATAACAGCTCCTTTCCGGAAGATCCTTCCGGTCATGATCGTCGGTTGCAGCGGGACTGTGCCGGCACAGATCCGCCGCAGGTCATTCCCCGCGCAGGAACTGCGCGGTACGCAGAAGAGCCATCTGGGTCTTGGCGTCGGGGATACGCCCTGCGGCGACCTCCTCCAGCGCATCTTTAAGCGGCAGAGTGAAAATGTGCAGGGTCTCGTCCGCGTCCAGATGCTGGGGCCCGCGCCGCAGCCCCCGGGCAAGGAACAGCGTGATGCGCTCATCGCTGTAGGCGGGAGCGGGATAAAAATCGCCCAGATCGATCCATTCCTCCGCCAGATATCCGGTCTCTTCGGAAAGCTCCCGCCTGGCAGCGGCAAGACGATCCTCCTCCGGACTGTCGAGTTTCCCTGCCGGGATCTCGGTCAGCACGAGCCCAGGCGCATAGCGGAACTGGCGCTCCAGAACAACTTCGCCCTTGTCCGTGAGCGGCACGATGCAGACGGCGCCGATGTGGCGCAGGAGCTCCCGCTCGCCCGTGCGGCCGCCGGACAGGGCAATGCGGTCCCGGAACACGTGCATCACACGGCCCCGGAAGATCTCCTCGGACGAGAGCATCTTTTCCCGCAGATCTTCTTCATGGTCAAATCCAGGCATATCTTCCTCCCAAATGACCGGATGCTGCCCTTACGGATCCAGACCGGTCTGGCCGGTGCGGCCGGCGCGGAAGAAGTCGGAGACCGTGAGCAGAAAACCGCCGATGATGTAGATGTAATAACTGAAGAAACGCCACAGCAGCATCGCCCAGAAGACGAGGCCGGGATCGGGCAGTCCGGAAAACACCAGATAAAACGAAGCTTCCGCCGCGCCGGCGCCGCCGGGCGTCGGGATGATCGTGATGGCCGCATAGATAAAAAACGTAGCGATCGTGATATCGAGCCAGGAGCCCGATCCGCCGAAAGCGTGCAGGATGAAGAACGGCAGGGATGCTCTGGCCAGGTGATAGATGACGGAAAGGCCGACCAGACGCCACACCAGGTACTTTTTGCTGTTCAGGAAGGCCATGGCTTCGCTATATTCCCGGATGCGCACCTGCGCTTTTTCCGCGGCGGCTTCCGGATCCTTGACGATACGCAGTTTCACCAGGAGCCGGATCAGAAGGCAGGCGACCTTGCCGGTCAGATCCGGGAAGCGGGCGGACAGGATGATGGTCACGGGGACCAGCGAGTAGAAGATCAGCCCGATGAACGCCGTCACCTTGATCGTCGGGTGCGCAAAGCGCCCTCCGAAGACCAGGAACGCAAAGAGCGAGAGCGCCACGAAGACCAGCTGCTGCGTGACGAACGCGAAGATGGGGATGGCGAAACTGGCGTTGAGGGGAAGACCGCAGCGGCGCAGGAAGTAGATCTGAAAAGGCTGTCCTCCAGCGCCGGACGGAGTGATATTGTCGTAGTAGCGGCCGTAGAGCGCTACGCGGAAAGCGGTCCCGTAGTCTTTACGCTCCGTCATCTGGCGCATCATCGAATAGTATTTCAGTGTCTCGGCAGCGAAGGCGACGGCGAAGAACAGGACGGATAGGACCAAAAAGCCCCAGCGGAACCGGATCTGGCTGAAACCGGCCGTATCTTCATTGCGCCGGTTGAGCTCCGAGAGTCCGGTCCAGAGAAGGACGCCGACATTCATCAGAACAAACGCGGCGATCAGCCACGGAGAAGTTTTTTTCTGTTTGAGGGGAGTTTCCTCCATGGGTCCTCCTTTCCGCCGGGAGCCGGCCAGGATCTTCCCGAAAACCGCAGGGAAGTCATAAGCCATAAAAGTATACCGCAGAAGAGAAAAAAAAGCAAGAAGCAACGGCCGCATGGGCCGTGTCAAGTTGTTGTAGACTTTTTTGTTGACAAGTCCGACGCGGTAGCGTCACCCCGCCTGCCCGATCATGCGAATCAGGCGCTGCGTTCCGCTGCCTGTATCAAAAACAGGCAGCGGCTTTTCAAAGATGCTCCAGTCCAGTTTCTCTGCAAGTGCTCCGGAAAGATACTCTTCATATTGCTTCGCAAATCGGATGTTGCGAGGCGCTGAGCTGAAGATTGCCCTCATGTCGCCTCCGTTTAGTCTGAAAACTCTCACTTTGCTGAGCTTCCCCAGTACCTCGCGGCTCCATCCCATCGGGTTCCGGCTGAAACGTTCAGAAAGGACATGACTTACCAATCCTTCCGTGCAGCTTCCGGGAAGCCCCCCCTGATATCGCCGGGCAAGTGCATCCCAGTTGTTTTTCAGATAATATGCGAAGGCTGCCAGTTTTTCCTGCTCAGATGTATCTTCCAGGCTGCTTTCCAGGGAATCTATCAGGATCTGCGCCTTTTCCGGGTCGTTCCGTCTCAGGATGCCTCTCAGACGCTGGCCGACGTTCCTCCTCGGAAACAGGCTGTCGATCCGACGGATTTCCTTCTCGGCGTGATATCCGTCCATGACGGGAATCACGTTTGGATAGTCGTCCAACCCCTTCCGGATCCATGCCCCGCCGTCGGCATGCAGGTAGATCTTTTCCACTTCTTTCATGTCGTAGGCTTCCATCAGATACCCTTCCACCGACTTCCACAGCCGTGCGGAATCAAAGTCTTCATCCACGAAATGCATCGGGCGGATCGTCTCGTTTCTTCGGGCACTCACTGCCCGGCTTCCCTCGGTTACCGTCACCAGCGGAACTGCCTGGCTGCTTTTCCCTTTTCTTTTCTGCGGCTTCTGCAGATGCACATGGTCTTCATCCGCATGGATATGCAATTCCCTGACCACGCGCTTCCGCTCGTCTGTCTGCCGTTCTGTCTCTGCATCGCAGCTGATGATGGCATTTCGTACTGTCTGCCGGCTGACAGCTCCTTCCGTCACGTGCTCGGCACTCTTTCGGTACGACTCCTCGCACGCTTCCCACACCAGCCGCGCCTTCACTCCGCTGTCCATACGTTCATTTTTCTCTATCTGCAGCAGTTCGTCAAGCGGATATACATAGATCCCGTTCTGCTTATCAAAGTAGCAATCTCTGCTGACATCAATCAGCCCCAGCACGGTCAGTATCTCCCTGTGACGGTCCTTCTCCTGAAGTACCAGCCCCATTTCTTTCCGCCTTGCCTTGTTCTCCCGGAATGTGCGGTTGATGCTCTTCACGCATTCTTCCAATATCGCCTTCTCCGTCGCGCGACACTCAGACTTCAGCCGCTCTGTCAGTTCACTGATTCCTCTCCACTCCGAACTGAATGTCGTTTCGCAAATTTTCCTTGCCATTTTCGCCAGCAGCTGTGCTATAATCTCTTCCATAGGGCCAGTCCTCCGCATTAGTTTTTGTTCGTCAAACTTATTCTAACACGCCGGGCTGGTCTTTTCTATGCTCAAAAACCCCACAACTATTTTACACTATCGGCCGCATGCGAAAGCAGCGGAAAAGGCAGCGACAGGAATTGCGGAAAGACAGGGACGGAAGCAGCAGAAGGGCGGTGACGGAAACTGCGGGCAGACCGGAACGGAAACGGCGGAGAGATCCGGGAAGAAGCATAAGAA
>JAGDDE010000115.1 GCA_017958185.1 Lachnospiraceae bacterium
AGCCGGCCTCTCTGCGTGCCTTGTTCAGTCCTGTTCGATCTTCACACGAGCTTCTGCGGTGTATCCGCCGCCGGAGGCGGTCAGGCGGATCTCCCCGCTTTCGCCCGCTTCGACCATGGCAAGCGCTTCGCCGTAGTAGGTATCGCAGCTCGATCCCAGATAACTCAGCGTATAATAGGGACAGGCGGAGCCGAGACCGCGCAGTCTGCCTCCTTCCACGCTGACATCGAGCAGGCTGCGCTCGGCGGGCTTCGTGGTGCCGGCTGCATCGGTGAAACGCAGGCGGATGAATGCCAGACGGCCGGGACGGACCGATGTTTGCTCCGGTTCGGCCCTCAGCAGGGTCTCTTCGCCGGCGGTGACCAGACGGCTGCGCCCGATCTCGCGGCCTGATGCATCCCGGCTCACGGCCTCGATCGTTCCGTTCTCATACGGGACCTTGAACGTGAACAGACAGTCATTTTTGAACTTCTTTACGCCCTGCGTCTTTCCGTTGACGAACAGTTCCACACTGTCGGCCCGGGCATAGACTTCCACATGAGCCTTTTTGCCCTCGAATCCGCGCCAGCTCCAGCTGGGCATCGCATTGGTCATTTTCCAGGCGGAAGGAGAGTGCTTTCCCTCGTGGCTGATGGGCCGCACGGCGATGAGCGGCCCGTTTTCGCGTTCCAGGGCCACGCGCGTATAGAGCGCTTCGCCGAGCGGCTTGCCCGTGATGTCGATGCGTCCGCTGCCGGCGGTCAGCCAGCCCGGTCCGTTGTCGAAATGCGGCGCGTAGTCGAAATACTCCCAGCTGCCGATCCCGACTTCTCCCAGATAGTCGATGCCGGCCCAGACGAAGTCGCCGATGAGGCGCGGCTCCCGCTTGGCCAGTTCCCAGAATTTGTACGCATCGAAGCAGAAGGTCTCGCTGCCGAGGATCAGCCGGTCCGGGTACTTCTTCAGGTCTTTCTTATAGCGCTTTTCCCCGTAATTGTAGCCGGCGATGTCCATCTGCGCGAAGGCGTCCCGCGTGGTCACGTCGGAGCCGTGGAGCGAGGCGCCGATCTTCATGAAATCCGCGCCGAAGAGCCCGGCCATGTCGTTGAAGAATTTGCTGCCGGTGGAGCGTTCCTTCTGTTTTTTGCCTTCGGCCTTGGCTTTTTCATTGCGGGCGGCCTCTTTGGCGGCTTTTTCGTCGGAATACTGGCCGAACCCGATGGAATTGAGGAAATTGAAGAAAATATTGATGCCGCAGGTGACCGGACGCGTGCCGTCCAGCTCATGCAGCAGCCGGGTCATTTCGCCGGCCAGGGCGATGCCCCGCTTCTGGGCGGTCTCCGCCACCTCGTTGCCGGTGGAGTAAAGGATCACGCAGGGGTGGTTATAGTCCTTGTCCACCATATCCGTCAGATCCTGACGCCACCATTCCTCGAAGAATTCCACATAGTCGTGGTGGGTCTTATGGATGTACCAGTGATCGATGTATTCGTCCATGACCAGCAGGCCGATCCGGTCGCAGATCTCAAGCGCGGTCTTGGAGCAGGGGTTGTGGGCGGAGCGGATCGCGTTGTAGCCGTTTTCCATGAGGATGCGCAGGCGGCGCTCCAGCGCGTCTTCCTGGCAGGCGGCACCGAGCAGACCGTTGTCGTGATGGATGCAGGCGCCCCGCAGGATGACGCGCTTTTCGTTGACGGTCAGGCCCTCCCGTCCCCAGCCGATCATGCGCAGACCGAAGGTCTCGCAGACTTCATCGTCTTCGAAACGTACGCGGCAGGTATACAGCCAGGCGTTTTCCGGCTCCCAGAGGCGGGCGCTCGGGATCTCCAGCGTGAATTGGCGCTCTTCGCCGCAGGCGGAGACGACGGGCGCTGCGCCGTCCAGGATCTCCACATTCACCGGCCCGGCCGTATTGGTCTTCACGGAGACTTCGATCCGGGCGGGAGAGAGGGAAACGGTTTTGATCTTCACGCCGTTCAGTTCGATCCGCCGCCCTCCGGAGGACCACAGTCTGACCGGCCGGTAAATGCCGGCGCCGGAATACCAGCGGGAGTTGGGCTGATCGGCATTGCGGGCGATGACTTCCACGCAGTTTTCGCCCTCATGGAAAAAATCGTCGCAGTCTACGTAGAAATTGGTATAGCCGTACGGCCGGAACGCGGCTTTTTTTCCGTTG
Organism: Lachnospiraceae bacterium; assembly: GCA_017958185.1. Lineage (GTDB taxonomy): Bacteria > Bacillota > Clostridia > Lachnospirales > Lachnospiraceae > UBA6987. Next base: position 2,156 of record JAGDDE010000115.1, read on the forward strand.
ATCATGACCTCGGCCTTGCGGTAGACGCCTTCGAATTCCAGCACGTTATGGCGGGAGGCTTCCGAAGCGGAGAGCACGAATTGCTTGGAATACAGATAATCGTGGCCTTCGAACCAGGCGACGTTCAGTCCGCCTACAGAGTCGGTGCTGCGTTTTTCGCGCAGCATGGCGTCATCGGGAACGGTCACGGGGATCCCCGGGCCTTCCTCGGCCAGATGTCTTACGCGCCAGCCGTCGTTGAAAGAAACAGATCTCATACGCTAAACTCCTTCCGTTGGTTTGGAAATGACAGTCAGAGGATATCACAGCCGGGCTTGCCCTGCGCCGTGCAGGCAAAAACAGCCGGTTTTTGGGCAAAAACGGGAGACGGTCCGCCCGGAGAGTGTCCCGCGGCGGATCTTTCTACTTGGAGATCACCATCAGCACACAGTAGCAGTCTTCCCCGAGGAAGCGGCGGGTCTCGGCGCTGCGGGCGTACTGGGTGCCGAATTTGCTGCAGAACGTCACGGCCAGCCGGGTGGCTTCGGAATAGGAAAAAGCCTTCTGGCTGAGCATGAGCGTCATGGTGCAGTACTTCGCCGGCGAGGCTTTGAGCCGCAGCGTCAGCTCATTCAGATACGCATCCAGTTCGTCCTGGCTGCGGAGCACGGCGCTTTGGCCATCCCCCCAGGTCAGTCCGCCCAGATACCCGGACGAGGGAATCCGGTAGCGGTCGGAAGCGGCATACCAGTCCGTCTCGTAGGAACCGTAGACCTGCTGATGCTCGTAGATGCTTTCCGTCAGGCAGAAATCGCGGAACCAGCAGACGCGGTCCGCCTGGAAGGCGATCTCGCCGGCGTAGGCATAGGTGGGGTCGACCAGATAGTCCGCCCCGTCCACCGTGACGTAGAGGTAGGAATGGGTATGGATGGAGCTGTCTCCGGGAATGGTCGCGCTGCGGCCGGTGACGGAAAGGTCCTGCGCGGTGATGCGGGTCACTTCAAAGCCTTCCAGGGCCAGCAGCAGAGCGCAGGCCTTGGCATAGCCGAAGCAGGCGGCGTTCCCGTAAAACAGCGGGCCTTCGGCATAGAAGGAGACCAGATGCGCAGCCAGCGCGTAAGGCTCCAGCATCCGGTCGGGGCTGGCGCCCGCCTGGCCTTCTCCGGCCTGGTCATAGACCACGTTGTCGGTAAAATACAGGTAGATATTGTAGAGTTTTTCCGTCGCGGTCCAGTCGTCGTCGCAGTAGGCGGCCAGGATCTCGCAGGCGCGTTTTACGGCAGCCTCGGCCGGCGAACCGGGGGCCGGGTGGATATCGTGACCGGCCAGCAGCGCGTAGACGGCCTGGTCGGAGGTGAAAACGTCCACGCCGTCTTCCCGGATGCGCGGCGAAAGGAAACTGCTGCGCGAGGAAGATTTGCGGAACGGACTGATGACGGCCGCCGGAAGGGTCTTGTTTTCGGCAGCCAGGTCGCAGGGATAGAACCTCAGCAGGATCTGCACATAGCCGCCGCCCAGATCGATGCCTTTGACGGCGGAGATGCCGGGCAGAAAGCGGCTGTTTTTATACAGCAGGTCCAGTTCGTTCTCCAGACCTTCCGGCATGAGGTAGACGAGGCGGGCCACGACGCTCTCCATGCCGTAAAAGGCGCAGGTGTCCACGAGCGCGATGAGTTCGTCCCGCGTGTGGACGATGCCGTCCGGACAGGGATCGGGCAGGAGCACGGCCGGCAGGAAACTGCCGGTGTCGGGGACTGCCAGCGTTTTGGCGTGAGAGGACTCTTCCAGCTTATCGAGCGCAGCGGCCAGTGCGGTGCCGGAATAGGACGAAGTGAAGACGGCGGCCTGTCCGCCGCAGACCGTGATAGGCACGGCGTACTCCGCTCCGCCGGCAGAGACGGTCGCGAGGCTTTGCCCCTCCGTCAGCGGCGCGTCGGAGGCGGTAACTGCGCAGCGGTACGTCCGTCCGCCCTCGGTGATCTCGGCATAGAGGCCGGTCGGGTCAAAACGCTCTCCGACAGCATACAGGCTGCGGACGGGCCGCCCCAGAAAGGTGACGGTGACCGGAGGCTCCGTGGGGATCGGCTGCGTGGGCGCGGCGGTAGGGACCGGCTGCGTGGGCGCGGTAGTAGTCACCGGCTGCGTGGGCTCGGTACCGCTTTCGGAAGGCCCCGGCGGGGACTGTGTTTCCCGGGCGGCGGTTTCGGTGCGGATCGGATCCGTCGTCTGTGTTGCGATAGCGGGCGTGCCCG
>JAGDDE010000116.1 GCA_017958185.1 Lachnospiraceae bacterium
GCCGAGAGCCGAAAACGACGATCCGGCGAGCCAGCTGGACTGCCTGCCGTTCCAGGATTACCAGATCGGCACGACCATCTCCCTGAAGAAGGGCAACAACGTCATCCGCCTCATCACCAAGAACAGCGTTCCCATGACCGGCTCCACGCTGGAAGCGGCCGCCCCCATCGTCGACTGCATCAAGCTCGAGACCACGGGCGTCATCATCTGGGATGCAAACCGCGGACTTCCGGCTAAGAACTATTGATCCTTCGGGAAGGAGACAAGACAGTGTTTATCGACTTTATCAAAAGCAAAGGCGGAAAGGTCTGGCTGATCGTCAGCTGTATTCTCCTGGCGCTCGTGCTGGTCGTAAACGTTCTGGCGAATACCCTGCTGTGGGACTTTGCGAATCTGATCTTCGGCTCCGCACGGCCGATCTACGACGATTCCGTCCCGATGATGTATCTCCCTACCGCCAACAGCAAGAAAGAAGCCTATGACAACGCCGCCAGGGTCAACATCGAGGTAGCCGAGGAAGGCTTCGTTCTCCTGAAGAACAAAGACAACGCGCTGCCGGTCCATAAAGGAGCCAAAGTCAGCATCTTCGGCAAGAACAGCGTGAACCTGGCCTTCAGCGGCGGCGGTTCGGGCAGTTTCATCGTGGAAGAAGGATCGACTCTCTATAACCGCCTGGCCGGTCTGGGCATCGATATCACCTACAAGGACCTGTATGCGGCGCTCGGCGACGATTTTTCTCTGAATGAAACGCTGAAAGCGTTCTATGAGAACGACAAGGCCTCCGGCGACAGGCGTTCCAACAACAACACTGACCTCGACAGCGGCGACGACAAGGCCTTTACCGTCGGCGAAACGCCCATCGCGATGTATACGGACGCTGTCCGCAGCAGCTACAAGGACTACAACGACCTGGCGATCGTGGTGATCACCCGTATCGGCGGCGAGGGCGCCGACCTGCCCCGCCATCAGGGCAGCAGCGCCGGGGCTGTGAGCGAAGATTCCCACTACCTGCAGCTGGACCAGAACGAGATCGACATGCTGAAGGAAGTCACGGGCGCCGGATTCAAGAAGGTCGTCGTCCTGTTCAACATCCCTTCGGCCATGGAAGCGGACTTTTTGTTCGACACCGCCAAGTATCCGTTTGCCGACAAGATCGACGCCGCGCTCTGGATCGGCTTCACCGGCAAACAGGGCATCCTGGCACTGAGCAGTATCCTGACCGGCGAGGTGAACCCAAGCGGCCGCACCGTGGATACCTGGGCCAGCGACATCCTTTCCAACCCCAGCAGCATCAACTTCGGAACGGGCGTCACCCAAAAGAAAGTCGGAAAGAACCAAACCTTCGACCAGTACAATACCGGCCTGTACTATTTCGTCCACTATGAAGAGGGCGTTTACGTGGGCTACCGCTACTACGAGACCCGCGGCCTGACCGACGGTGAAGACTGGTACAAAAAGAATGTGACCTTCCCGTTCGGCTACGGCCTCAGCTACACGACGTTCGAATGGACCGTCGGCAGCCCGAGCACCACGTCGATCACGGCGGACGGAAAAATCAGCGTGGAGGTAACGATCAAAAATACCGGCTCCGCGGCCGGCAAGGACGTCGTCCAGCTGTACGTTTCGGCACCTTACACGCCCGGACAGATCGAAAAGCCGCACAAAGTGCTGGTAGGCTTCGCCAAGACCGAAGAACTCCGTCCCGGCCAGAGCCAGACCCTGACCATCACGGCCGATCCGTACGACTTTGCGTCCTACGACTACCGCGATCAGAACGGGAACGGTTTTTCCGGCTATGAGCTCGATCCCGGCAAGTACACCTTCTACGTTTCCAAGAACGCGCATGAATCCGTCGGGACCTTCGACTGCACCGCGTCCGCGGGCATCCGCTTCGAGAAAGACCCGGTCACCGGCAAGACCGTCGGCAACCGCTACACGAAGCAGAACAGCGTCAC
>JAGDDE010000117.1 GCA_017958185.1 Lachnospiraceae bacterium
CCCGAGATCGGCCCTCAGACCCTTTCCCTGTATTTCAACGGGGAGAACATGTGGCTGGCGAGCGACGGGCGCGCGGATATCCTGAGAGATCTTCCTGCCGAAGAAGCGGCGAATATGGCCGAGGCCCTGCCCGCCTTCCTTTCGGGGAAATACCGCTGCTGGAAGGAAGAGGCGCCGCCGCGCCCGGAAGGGGTCTATGCGCGCAGTTCGTTCAATGAGCGCTGCGATCTCATCTACGAGAGGCCCTGCAATATCATGGACTCCGGCTATGATCCCACCTCGCCGGTGTCGTACGATACCGGCATCATCGCGGAGGATTTTCTGCCGTACGTCAACGAGTATAATAGCTGGGTGACCGGACGGGGCGCCGTGCTGCTGTTCACCTTCACCCCGGTCAACCGGGCCGGGATCCGCGAAGGAGAGGGAGAGGCCGAGATCCTGGCCTTTGCCGAGCATGTGATCCGGCAACTGGACTGCCCGGTGATCGGCGATCCGCGCGATCTCGTGCTGGATCCGGAGTGGTTTTATGACAGCAACGTGCACTGCAACAGTGCCGGCACACTGGTATACACAAGGCTGCTGGCGGAAGCCGTCAAAGCCTGGCAGGGAGACACGTCGCCCACCCGGGTGCCGATCCCCGAAAAGCCGCCCATGCAGGGCCGGCAGGAAGAGGAGCAGGGAGAAGATGCGGATGCCGGCTGCTTCGTGTATGAGGAAACGGAGCGCGGATATGTGATCACCGGGCTGACAGCACAGGGCGCTTCCCGGCAGACGCTGACAGTGCCTGTGCACACGCCGGACGGCAAGGCGGTCCGGGGGCTTTCCGCCTCGGCCTTTGCCGGCAATACCGTGATCCGCGAGATCCGCCTGCAGAGCAATATCCGTGCGCTGGAAAATCACAGTTTTGACGGCTGCACCGCGCTGGTAGCCGTGTACCTGGCGCCGGGCGAAGCGCCGTCCTACTGTCAGGTCGATCCGAGCGGGGGACTGACCGCCGGAGCGCCGCATCTGCGCATCTATGTGGAAAAAGACAAACTGACAGACTATCTGTTCAATTATTTCTGGTCGGGTTACGGCAGTGTCCTGGAAGGGTACTGACGTCCGGCGGACGGAGACGGAATGAGGGACCATCATCGAAACAACCTGGGCTCTTTGCGAAAACTGCTGTACACGGTGCTGGCCGCGATATGGCTGCTTTCGCTGGTCTCCTGTGCGCCGGATCCGGCGGAGAGCGGACCGGATGACAGCTGGTGCACCGTCATCCTGACCGAGGGAAGCCATTTTACCTGCGCAGAGCCCGTGCTCCGGGTGCCCCGCGGCGGTGACGCGGTCTTTTTCGTCACAGCGGAAGAGGGCTGGGAGATCACCGGGGTCTCCTACCGCGAGGCGACCGTTTCCCGGGACACAGGCTCCGTCACGCTTCACAACATCCTGTTCCCGGTCCGTGCCGAGGTGAAAGTGCAGCGGATCCCGGAGACGGTCCCCGCGACGGAAAGCCCTACGGCGCCGGTCCGGCCGACCGAGCCGGGGACGACGCCGGTGCCGGAAGATCCGGTGATCGGTCCGCTGTATGCCGGGGTGCGGTATCACGCCGCGGGAGGAACCGCCGACGACGGGGAGGAGACACGCCTGATCCGGACCTACGTGCCCTGGTTCCCGCGCGTCAATACGTCGAACGGGAACTGGCTGAGCCGGGAGGGCTATACGCTGACCGGCTGGAATACGCAGGAAGACGGACAGGGCCTGAGCATCGGGCTGGGGAGCCGCGCGACGGTACAGCGAAGTGGGATCGTGGAACTGTATGCCGAGTGGGCGGCCTGGGATCCGGCTTCCGAGTACGAATATGTCCTGCTCGACCGCGCCGTTTTCGAAGCGTTCTGCGCGTCCGATGAGAAAAAACTGCCGGCTGCGGCCGAAGACGGCGACCGTGTGGCCGTGATCACGGCCTGGCACGGGACCGGAGCGGCTGCGGTGGTCCCGGCGGTTCTGGGCGGCTGCCCCGTGGCCGGGATCGGCTTCGATGCCTTTGCCTCCGAAAAACTGACCCGGCTGATCCTCCCGGAGACGATCCGTTTTATCGGCCGGCACGCCTTTGCGGCCTGCCCTGCGCTGGAGGAAGTCACCCTGTCCGACAGTATCGTGCGGCTGGACCTGGAACCTTTCCCGGCCGCCGTCCGGACCCTGCATCTGAATGCCTCGCTGCCGCCGTTCTACGGTTCGGAGGAAAATGCCCAGTTCTGCAATAAAATGGAGATCCTCATCAACAATACGGACGACCGTCCGCTGATGGTGGTATTCGGCGGCTGTTCTGCCTGGTACGGCGTGAGCGCGCAGATGATCGGTTCCGCCCTGTTTGAGCAGTACAACGTGATCAATATGGCTGTGATCGGCGGCGTGACGGCCCGGTTCCAGCTGGATCTGATCCTGCCTTATCTGAAAGCGGGCGACAGTCTGATCCATGTGCCGGAGTTCCTTTCGGAGTTCCAGCTCATGGCCAACAACTTTGCGGACAACCGCTTCTTTATTACGATGGAAGGCAATTATGACCTGATCGCAGAGCTGGATCTGACCCGGTATCCCTTCGTGTTCCGCTCGCTGCGGGACTATCTCCTGGCCAAGCAGAAACTGCTGGCGTCCGAAGAGGAACTGGACACCTCGTATGTGATCCGCCGGGAAGGGACCGCCGCCAACGGCGACATGGAACTGCTTCGCGAAGGCGGATACGACAATCACGGAGAACCGTATTCCTTCGTGCGGCCGGAGACCTTCCTGAACCTGGAGGGGCCCGCCGGCATGAAAGAATACTACGGAAAACTTGCGGAAAAGGGCGTCTCGGTCTACTGGGCCTGCGCGCCGGTCAATACCGACGGGCTCACGGAAAGAGAACTCGGCTACGGGCGGCAGATGCAGGAACTGATCCTGAAGACCTTTGAGGAACAGGGACTTTCCGTCACCTGCCTGCTGACGCTCGACGAAGCGCTCATGGGCAAGGCGTATTTCTACGATACGAACTATCATCCCTCCACGGAAGGCAGCTGGATCTATACGGAGCGGCTGGCCGATAAACTGCGGCAGTCACTGGCCGCGCAGCAGGCCTTAAAGGAATAAAAACGGTTCCTCCCGGGCTTCCGGGCGGAGAAAACGGCGGTGCCGGCTGCAGGGAAAAGAGCCGGGCCGCGCGGGACCTGCCGGATAGTCCGGCAAGCGGGAAGAAAGGAAACACAAGAGCATGGAACAACACTGGGACGTCGCCGTGATCGGCGCGGGCCCCGCGGGGCTGGAGGCAGCAGTAACGCTGAAGATCCGCAATAAATCGGTCGTGGTCTTCGGCAGTGACAGAGTCAGCGAAAAGGTGGGCAAAGCGCACGAGATCCGCAATTATCTGGGCCTGCCCAATATCCCGGGCGCGGAACTGGCGGCCCGGTTTTTGGATCACGCAAGGATCATGGGGGCAGAGTTCCGGCAGGAGAAGATCACGGCCGTCTACGCGATGCCGGACAGTTTCGTGCTTCAGACAGGCAACAACGAGATGGTCGAAGCCGGCGCGCTGATCCTGGCGACAGGCGTCAGTTTCGGCAAGCCCTACCCGGGCGAGGAGCAGTTCCTGGGCCGGGGCGTGAGCTACTGCGCGACCTGCGACGCCCCGCTGTATAAGGGCGGGAAGGTGTGCGTGATCGGCGCTTCGCCAAAGGAAGAGGCGGAAGCGGCCTTCCTGGCGGAAGTTGCCGCGGAGGTGACGTATATCCCCCTCTACCGCGGGGAGGTCTGCCTGCCGGAAAGTGTGCGCATCGTGAGGGACGTGCTCGTTTCGATCGAAGGCGGCTTCAAGGCCGGCCGCCTGGTCCTGAAAGAACAGACGCTGGAGACGGACGCGGTATTCATCCTGCGGGACAGCATCTCGCCGGCGCAGCTCGTCCCGGGACTGGCAGTCGAAAACGGCCACATCGCGGTTGACCGCAGGATGGCGACCAACCTTCCCGGCTGTTTTGCCTGCGGCGACATCACCGGGACACCCTACCAGTATATCAAGGCAGCCGGCGAAGGCAACGTAGCGGCTCTTTCCGCAGCCGCCTGGCTGGATGAGAAAAAAAGAAAGTAAAGGAGCGTGTGCCGCATGATCTATCGGAAGGACCGGGCCGGACGGCCCATCTCGCAGCTGGGATTCGGCTGCATGCGTTTTGCCAGAAAGGGCAATGCGATCGATTATGAAGCGGCCAGAGACCTTCTGGCCTATGCGATCGAGAACGGCGTGAATTATCTGGATACCGCTTATGTTTACCCCGGCAGCGAGGAGTGCGTGGGCCGGGCGCTGGAGGAAACAGGCCTGCGCGACAGGATCAATCTGGCCACCAAGCTGCCGCAGTATCGCATGAAGAACCTCCAGCAGGTCGAAAAGACCTTTCAGGAGGAACTTGCGCGCCTGCGCACGGACCGCATCGATTTCTACCTGATGCACATGTTCACCACTTTCGCGGAGTGGGAGAACCTGGAGAAGATGGGCATCCGGGACTGGATCGCCGGCAAAAAAGCCGAGGGGAGCGTACGCAATATCGGCTTTTCCTTCCACGGAAAAACCGACGTTTTTCTGCAGATCTTAAACGCCTATGACTGGGATTTCTGCCAGATCCAGTACAATTATCTGGACGAGCATTCCCAGGCGGGCCGCACGGGTCTGGAAGCCGCCGCAGCGAGGGGGATCCCGGTGATCATTATGGAACCGCTGCGCGGCGGCCGGCTGGTAAATCTGCCGGAGAAGGCGCTGTGCGTGCTGGCGGAAGATCCCCGGGGGCTTTCTCCCGCACAGCTGGCGCTGCGCTGGCTCTGGGATCAGCCCGGTGTGACCTGCGTACTGTCCGGCATGAATTCCCTGGAGATGGTGAAGGAAAACATCCGGACCGCCTCGGAAGCGGAAGTCGGCTGTTTTGACGAAACGGACCGGGCCGTCATGGAAAAGGTGCGGACCATTTTCCGCGAGAAGGAAAAGGTGGGCTGCACCGGCTGCCGCTACTGTATGCCCTGCCCCAAGGGTGTGGATATCCCCGGGCTGTTCTATTATTACAACCTGATGTATCTGGAAAAGAAATGGCCGGCGCGGATGGATTACGCCTCGATCATCGGTCTGCATAAGGAGCCTGCCTTCGCTACCCAGTGTGTGGGCTGCGGAAAGTGCGAGAGCGTCTGCCCGCAGCATCTGCCCATCCGGGAAAAACTGAAGGAGGCGGATAAGGCCGTACGGCCGTGGCCGCTGAAGGCAGGCCTAAGTATTGCGCGAAAGTTCGTGGTGAAGTGACAAAAAGGAGGGTCAAAATGGGAAAAAACTATGAAACAGAGCTTCCCGCGGGGTACCGGGAAGTCTTCACGGTCGATGCGGAGAAGGATAAAACGTTTATCATCTGGATGAATGTAGCAGCAATTGTGATCGCGGCAGTGATCATTCTGGCCGGATGGCTGATCATACGGCCGCAGGGGCTGATCGAAAACTATTCGCTGCTTCGGAACCTTCTGCTGCTGGCAGCGCTGTTTGCGTATATCGTGCTGCATGAACTGGTGCACGGTGCCGCTTATAAAATGCTGACAGGACGCAAGCTGACCTTCGGCTTTACCATGACGGTGGCTTTCTGCGGCGTGCCGGACATTTATGTTTACCGGAAAACGGCTCTCATTTCGCTGATGGCGCCGTTCACGGTGTTTACCGTCGTATTCCTGGCGATGGCCTTTCTGCTGCCGGATGCCTGGGACCGGTTCTATGCCGTGATCCTTCTGGGCGTTCATGCGGGCGGCTGCGCCGGAGACCTGTATGATACTTTCCTGTATCTGACAAAGTTCCGTGATCCCTCGACCCTCATGAACGATACCGGCCCTAAACAGACGTTTTACCAGGCAGAGTAAATAGCGCTCGTTCGGTTCTGTCCTGGCCGGTTCCTGCAGGTGCGGAAATGTGTCTGAGGACCGTTGACTCTCTCTCTGAAATCCCCGGAGATACTGTACGTCTCCGGGGATTTTTATGCGGCGGATCTGCCTGCCGTCCGGCTTTGCAAATGTGTTCCGCCATGGAACCTTCCTTTCTGTATTCCGGTCGATTCTGCTTGCCAGCTGTCGCCTGTTATGGTATGATATTTACGCAGCTAACGGCGCTTACTTCTTCAAGATGATCAGTGCCGTGATTCGCGAAAGGGCAGCTAATCGGGTTTACTTCTTCGTGCGGACGGCCTTCGGGCTGTATGAACAATCCGGTGATACGCCCTTTTTCTTTTGCGGGGAAGGGATGGCTGCGAAAGGAGACTGCAGCGTGCAGAAACTGTATAAAGAGTATCTTTTTACCAGACATGTCCTGGTGAATGACGAGGGACCGGAGGAGAAGCCCTTTGAAACGGCCCTGGCGCTGGCCTCGCTTCTGAGTATCCGCGTCACGAAGGGGGAAGAACTGGTCCACAGTCATATGATCCGCTTCGCGCAGGAGCAGCTCGGCGTGAGCGTTCCGGAGCCGTTCTACCGAGGCTTCCCGCAGAGCGTGCGGGAACTGACAGCCGATCAGAAACTGTTTGACCAGTGCGTGCATTATGCCGTGACGTACGGTTTTGGGAATTTTTCCGCTCCGGGGCATTCGCTGCTGGAGGAAACGCTGGAGCGGGCCGCCTTCCGGGAAGACGCGGAAACACGCCGCTTTGAGGCCGTGAGCGAGGAAACTGCCGTACAGCTGATCCGGGACGCCGTCCGGGATCTGGCCGCTTCCACCCGAGCGCTGGACGAGAAGAAATTCGAGCTTGTAAAGACCTATGTGCAGGAAAACGGGACGCAGGGCCTGGTCTTTGCCTCCAAAAACACGCAGGTGCGCCTGCTGTGCGCGCTGCGGGATCTTTCTCTGGCGGAAGGCCTCAGCCTGGCGGACGTTATGAAGGTGACGGAAGAGATCCAGTGGGAAGAGTATCAAAGCGCCGATGTCCGGAAACTGAACTGGAAGAACCGGGACCGGAAATTTGTGACCGCAGTGATCCGCGGCCGGATCCGGGCCGCGCAGGGGAACTGGCGCGAGTGCTTTGAAAAACAGGCAAAATGGGCCGGCCTGCTGCATCATATCCATTTTGAGGCGAAAACAGAAGCGGAAACAGCTTTCTGCAGCGCCATGCGCAGCGGCAGGAATGAGTCGGCTTATTCGGAGTTCGAAAAAATGCTCACGGAGGCTCAGCCGGCAGAAGCCGCCCGCGTACTGTCAAGAGAGAAAGGCTCCGGCGCCGTGATCCGGCAGATGAACTATCTGCTCAGCCGCGGGGCGTCGGTCGATGAACTGGCGCCGTATCTGAAACGCTGCGGCAGCGTGATGCTGGTGCAGCTGCTGATGCAGTACGCCGGTTACCGGGCCTTCCGGCCGCGCACCTTCGTTTTTACCCGTCTGCGGCTCCTGCGGCAGCATAAGGAAACGAAGGAAGAGCAGGACCGCCGCCGTTCCTACGTGCCTGCCGGGAGCCGGGATGCGCTGTGCCGGCTGATCCGTTCCGAACTGGCCGGACGCTGGAAAGGGAAACTCGGTACGGTCTATGTGGGGCCGGAAATGGATAAAACAGCGCTGCCGGTGAGCGAAAGCAGCAGTCAGAGCGGCTTCGGCGTGCTGCCGAAGGGGACCCGCCTGCCGCTCCCGGAAGGGAAGAAACTGCGGGTCTTCACCTACTGGGAAAAAGTGAATGACATCGACCTGAGCGCGATCGGCCTGGACGGGCAGGAGAGACCGTATGAGTTCTCCTGGCGGAGCATGGCCGGCGTCGATTCCAAGGCCATCGTCTATTCCGGCGACCAGACTTCAGGTTTTCACGGCGGATCGGAGTATTTCGATATCGACTGGGACGCCTTCCGCGAGGAGTACCCGCAGGTGAAGGCGCTGATCTTCTGCGACAATATCTTTTCCAGGAATGTGACTTATGCGGACTGCGTCTGCCGCGCCGGCTATATGCTGCGGGACAGCGTAGACAGCGGAGAGGTCTTTGAGCCGAAGACCGTCGCTTCTGCGTTTACCGTCAACTGCCGCAGCACCTTTGCCTATCTGTTCGGGCTGGATCTGGAGAAGAAGGAATTCGTCTGGCTGAACAGCGGCGTAAACGGGAGCGCGCCCGTGGCCGGCGATACGGATGTCTCTCATCTGCTGCGGGTGTTTGAAGCGGCGGAAGTCCTTAGTCTGGGCGATATGCTGCGCCTGATGGCGGAAAAGGTGACGGAGGACCCGCTGGAAGCCGATCTGATCGCTTCGGACGGGGAGCTTCCGGCCAAAGAAGGAGCCGCGCGGCTGCATCGGTACGATATCGATGCGATGCTGAAACTGATAGAAACCAAATGATCCCGCTGAAAGGAGCGGCACCCCTGCCGGAGGCGGCGCCCCGGCGGTTTCCCAAGGAGGTACAAAATGGATCGACCGATCGTCTGGGTCATTCTGGCCGTGCTGGCCGTAATGAACATCGTTTCCTTCGCGCTGATGGGCTATGACAAGAGCTGCGCGCAGAAGGGCAAATGGCGTGTGCCGGAGCGCACGCTGTTCCTGGCGACCGCCTGCTTCGGCGGTCTGGGGGGCGTGCTGGGCATGAGCGTGTTCCGTCACAAGACGAAACACTGGTATTTTGCCGTTTTCTTCCCGCTGTTTTTGATCCTGCAGATCGCAGCGCTTTGGGCCATAGGCCATTTCTGGCTGCAGCTGTTCTGATCAGAACACAGTACGACGCAAAACGCCGGGGCAGGGGTTCCTGCTCCGGCGTTTTGATGTTTTATCAAAGCAGCGGTTCTTTTACACATCCCGGGCGGAAGGCTCTGCGGCAGCGGCTGCCCACTCCCTTGCTTCGCGCAGGCTGAGGTTCTTTTCGCGGGCGATCCGGGCCAGATATTCATATTCAGTCTTGACGCGGGTGACGCCGTAACC
>JAGDDE010000118.1 GCA_017958185.1 Lachnospiraceae bacterium
GCGGTCGGAGCCTGCGTCGGCGCCTGTGTCGGCGCGGCGGTCGGAGCCTGCGTCGGCGCGTCGGTAGGCACCGGCTGAGGCGTCAGGGTGCATCCTCCCAGCAGCAGGGCGCAGAGCAGCAGGGCGGTCAGGGATTTCCATCGTTTCATAACGGGTCACCTCCGTATGGGGATCGTGATCTTTCTTTCTGTCCGGTCGAGGGCTGTGCGCCGTTTCTTCCCGCAGCACGCCCCCTCGGCAACTCGCTTCAGTATACCCCGGAGGCCGTCTGCTGTCAAGCAGGACCTGCCCTGCGGCGAGGTCACGTGACAGCGGCGGCGCTGCCGCAGGGCACCGCCGCTTCGTTGTTTTTCTCCGTTATTTTTTGAATCCCGTCCCCAAAAACAGGGCAACGTCCCGATCGTTCTGATCGACCACACGCACCTGTGCCACAGTCGTGCTGCGGCCGCTTTTGATGATCTGCGCGATCGCCAGGAGCGTCCCTTCCCGCACCCCGTTCAGATACTGGATCGTCACCGTCTGTGCGACTGTAGGCAGATGCGCCTGATTGCAGACGACGGCAAAGGCAAAATCCGCGAGGGTGAAGATCGCGCCTCCCATCACACCGCCCATGGCATTCTTATGCCGCCCGTCGATCACCATCCGGCAAAGGCAGGAATCTTCTGTAAGACTGATCAGTTCTGCGCCCAGGTCGGCGGCCACGCGGTCTCCCGTAAAAAACGCTGCAGCTTCTTCTTTGTCGGCAAATGTACCCATACTTCCTTCTTTCCGCGGTCACCGGCCGCTTTTGGGGGCCTCTCGGCCTCATTCTACTGCCGGTAGAGCCGTCTCTACCGTTTTTTCCAGAGCATTCCCGGGCAGTCGAGCCGTATTTCCGGGAGTAGTTTGCTCTTCGGACGGCTCAGTGATACAGTGGCTTTGTCAGGATCCCCGGGCGGCAGCGGTCTGCTGTGCCGTCTTCCCGGGAAATACAGGAGGAAAACACATGTCATTTGATGTTGTTACGGACAGTTCCGCCAATCTCCCGAAGTTTCTGACCGACCGCCGGAACATTCGGGTACTGCCGTTTCCGTACTATCTGAACGGAAAGACGTTCAACTGCTCGGCCATCGAAAAATTTGACGGACAGGCTTTTTATGAGCGTATGAAAAACGGCGAGCTGGTGACTACGTCCCAGATCACGCCGGATCATTATCTGTCCATTTATGAGGAATCGATCCGCGAGGGGCACGACGTGCTCTGCATCACCATGTCTTCCGGGATCAGCGGCACCTGGAACTCCGCCTGCGTAGCGGCGCAGACGGCCGAAGAAGAATATCCCGGCTGCCGGGTGCGCGTCATCGATGCCAAGGGAGCTTCTCTGGGAGAAGGCCTGCTGGCGCTGCGCGCCGCCGAACTGCGGGATAAGGGTACCGATATCGAAGAAGCCGCCCGGGCGATGGAACAGGCCGTCGGCCGCATGTGCAATATTTTCACCGTTGACGATCTGTTTTTCCTGAAGCGCGGCGGACGTCTGAGCAATCTGGCCGCCATCATAGGCAGCATGCTGCAGCTCAAGCCCCTGCTGAAAGGCGATGAGGACGGAAAGATCGTCGCGTTCTCCAAACTGCTCGGCCGCGAGCGCTCCATCCGGGCGCTGGCCGACCGCTATGACAGACTGGTCCGCCAGCCCTTCCGCCAGATCGTCGGCATCGCCCAGGCAGGCTGCCCGGAAGACGCCGAAAAGCTGGCGAAACTGCTGAAACGGAAGAATCCGCCCAAAGAGATCCTTACCGTGGAATACGAACCCGTGACGGGCAGCCACGTGGGGCCGGGCGCCCTGGCCCTCTTCTTCGAGGGCGCGGAGCAGGCCCGCTGCGGGATCGTCTGACGGTCAAAGGATCGTTTCCATCCCGATCTTCTGCGGATGCATGCCGAGTTTTTCATAAAAGCGGACCGCGCCCTCATTGAACGCCCACACGTTGAGCGTCACATTGTAACAGCCCTGCTCCCTGGCAAAGGCCAGCGCCTGCTCATACAGGAGTCGCCCTACGCCGCGGCCGCGCCAGGCCTCGTCCACGCAGATATCGTCGATATACAGAGTCTTGATATCGGTGAGCACCGGATGGCCCGCCGCCTGTTTGATCTGGCAGAACGCATGGCCGGCTACGAAGCCGTCCTCCGTGACGGCCGCAAAGACGGGCGCGCTGCCTTCGATCATCTCCGCCAGTTCCTTTTCCTGATATTTAACGGCCGGCCCGCGAAACAGATCGGGCCGGCCGTTATGATGCACGCCGTCCACCTGATACAGCAGACGGATCAAACCGGGGATATCTTCTTCCCGGGCTCTTCGTACCTTCATTCAGCCCCTTCTTTCTTCGATCAGCGGTTTCTTCCAGTCGATGCGGCCTTTCATGCCGGCGGCCAGTTCATCAGCCGCCGCGAACATCTGCTCCAGGAACGCCGCTTCCTTTTTCTTGGAACGGCGGCCTTTGGCATAGTAAAGCTCCTTCGACACGAATCCGTCGTACGAGATGCTGTAATCTTCCGGGTCATCGTGCGGGAAGAAATTGACGCTGGCCGTGTAACGGATCATGCCGGCGTCCGTGACAGCCGTCAGTTTGACCTGCGCGGCGTGGCGCATGCGGCCGTTCACCTTGCAGCGGCCTTCAAAATAGCGCTCATACACATCGGTTTCCTTCATACTGTTCCCTCCTTTTTTCCGCCGGGTCCGCAGACTGCGGGCTCCGGTCTGCGCGGGCTCCGTTTCCGCCGCCCCCGCTGCCGGGGCCGGCTGTGCTTCGTATGCCCGTGCGGGCTTTCCTTACGGCTGCAGCGCGCCGGCCACATCTTTCAGAAACGACTGCCAGGCTTCCGCGTTCTCCGCATAATACTTGGGGCAGAGCTTGCCGGAAACGTCATAGTGGCGGATCACATCCTTTTCCGTGAGGCCGAAGTGCCGGCACAGATCGGACGTCAGCCGGACCAGCGTAGCGTACGTTGCCGGCAGGAACTCTCCGCTCTCATCCGGGTGGCAGACCTCCACGGAGACCGTATCCCCGTTGCGCGGATAATTCGCGTAGGCGATCTCGGTGACCGGGATGCACTGCAGCGCTTCTCCCTCCAGTCCCACCACAAAGTGGGCGCTCGCGGCCGTGCCCGCGGGGTTGGCCTTCGGATCGCCCAGCCGGTCGAAATAGTTCCGGTTGGCCTTGGCGGAGGAGCCCGGATTGCCCACGTAATGGATCACGATGTTCCTCACCGTCTCCAGTTTCAGCCCGGGACGGGAGTTTTCATTCACACGGATCAGATCCGTTTTCACGTAGGAAAGATCCAGTCCGTCTCCCGCACCGCGCAGAATGAGCACGGCCCACACCGCGGCGCCCAGCAGGAGCGCGGCAGCTGCGGCCGCAACGATCAGCCGGCGCAGGCGCCTGGGCGTCATGTCCCCGCCTCCGGACAGACCGCCGGCAGGCAGGCCTCCAGGCACGGCACCAGAGTCATCAGACCGGCCAGATCCTCTTCCGAGAAGCGTCCGCGCCGGGGGCTGTCGAGATCCAGCACGCCGGCCACGCTGCCGTCGGGACCGTGCAGCGGGATCACTGCCTCCGAGGCGGAAGCCGCATCGCAGGCGATATGGCCGGGAAATTCATGCACGTCGGCCACCAGCTGCGCCGCGTTCCGGGCCGCTGCCGTGCCGCACACGCCGCGTCCCCAGGGGATCACGATGCAGGCCGGACGGCCCTGAAAAGGTCCCAGCACCAGCTCGCGCCCGCCGTCCGGCCGGACACGCGTCAGATAAAAGCCCGCCCAGTTGAGGCCGGGCATCTGTTCGAAGAGAAGGGCGGCGGCATTGGCCAGATTGGCGATCGGATAGGGGATCCCCTCCGTCAGGCCTTCCAGCGCCAGCCGGATCCCGCGGTAGTCTGTCATGGTATGCCTCTTTCCGGAAGGGGGAGGCGCCGCCTCTGCTCTTCCATTTCGTTCCTGCGTCCGTGAACCGGTCGGACCGCCGGCCGCTTCTCCCGCGGCCGGAGCCTTCCCATGCTTTATTTTACTGCAAAGTCCCCGGAGCCGCAAGCAAAAAACGAAGAAGACCGGCGCGGTGAGGACCGCTCTCCCGGCAGAGGGATCACTGCTTGTCTTCGCCCAGCGCCGTGGTCGTCTGCACGGTCACGGTGCGGTCATAGCAGGCGAACATGGCATCGGCCGCCGCCTTGTCCGGACCGGGCGTCAGCAGGCTCACGATGGGGACCAGGATCAGTCCGCCCACCATGGCAAAGACGCCGGAATACAGGGAATTCCTGAATACGAAGCCCAAAAAGCCTCCGCTCAGCGACAGAACGCCCATGCTCTTCAGCATCTGAAGGATCATCAGCACGCTGCCGAAAGCAAAGCAGGCCCAGACCGAAGCCTTGCTGGTGCGCTTCCAGTACAGGCCGTATAAGAACGGAGCCAGGAAAGAGCCGGCCAGAGCACCCCAGCTGACGCCCATCATCTGGGCGATCATCGAGAAGTTGTAGGTATCTTTCAGGATCGCGATCACGGCTGAAACGACGATGAAGAAAACGATGAACACCCGCATGGCGAGGACTTTCTTCTTTTCATCCATCTGCTTTTTCCGCAGCGGAGCCACGACGTCCAGGACCAGCGTGGAACTGGAGGTGAGCACCAGCGAGGAAAGCGTGGACATGGAGGCGGAAAGGACCAGCACGATCACGATGCCGATGACGATCTCCGGCAGGGTGGACAGCATGGTCGGCACGATACTGTCAAAGCTGACCGCGCCGGAGGCCGTGTACGTGATCTTGTCCGCATACAGCCGGCCGAAACCGCCCAGGAAGTAGCTGCCGCCCGCGATCACGACCGCGAACGCCGTGGAGATGACGGTCCCCTTGCGGATCGCGTCTTCGCTGCGGATGGCGTAGAATTTGCCCACCATCTGCGGCAGGCCCCAGGTGCCCAGAGAAGTCAGCATGACCACGAAGAACAGATACAGCGGCTGCGTGCCGAAGAACGAGATGAACGAGCCCTGTGTCCCGGCCGTTTCGGGGTACTCGGACGGGAGGAGCGAGAGCTGCCGCACCGCTTCCGTCAGGCCGCCGTTGGAGGCCAGCACGGCGCCGATGACCACGCAGATGCCCACCAGCATGATGATGCCCTGCACGAAGTCGTTGAGCGCGGTGGCCATATAGCCGCCGAAGATCACATAGACTGCCGTCAGAGCCGCCATGACCAGGATCACGGCCCAGTACGGGACGGAGAAAGCCATATTGAACAGACTGGAGAGACCGTTGTACAGGGAGGCCGTATACGGGATCAGGAAGACGAAGACGATGAGCGAAGCCGCCACTTTCAGCGCCTCGGAATCAAAGCGCTTGCCGAAAAAGTCCGGCATGGTCTTGCTGTCCAGATGCTGCGTCATGATGCGGGTGCGCCGCCCCAGGATGCGCCAGGCAAGGAGCGAGCCGATAAAGGCGTTGCCCAGGCCGATCCAGGTGGAGGCCAGGCCGAAATTCCAGCCGAACTGGCCTGCGTAGCCGATAAAGATCACGGCGGAGAAATACGACGTGCCGTAGGCAAAAGCCGTCAGCCAGGGGCCTACGCTCCGTCCGCCCAGGACGAAGCCGTTCACGTCTGTGGAGTGTCTGCGGCAGTAGACGCCGATCCCGATCATCACGGCAAAAAAGAGCACCAGCATGATCACCTGTACTACCATGGTTTTGGATCTCCCATCGTTGTTTTTACGCTTTAAAGTTTTAAACCACTAAAGCGCTGTCCGTATCATACTCTCTTCCGGAACGTCTGTCAAGCGAAAAATCGGAAAAATCTTGCTTTCCGCCCGGGATTTGTGTACAATGTGCCCGGCGGAAAAAGCTGCATCCACTCCCGCCCTGTGAGGTATACCGTTATGTCCTGGTTTCTGTTTGCGCTCATCTGTGTCTTCGGATGGGGCCTGGCCGACCTTTTCTACAAGAAAAGCTCCGACGAAAGCGACCGCTGGTCCCATCTCAAACTGGCCGTCTGGGTCGGTCTGGTCATGGGCGCCGTCTCCCTCATCGCCCTGCCCTTCTCGGAGAGCAGTCTGGGCGGCACGTCGCTCTTTGAGAATGCCGTCAAGTATCTGCCGGCTTCGCTCGGTTATATCATCTCCATGGTGATCGGCTACGCCGGCCTGCGCTATCTGGAACTGTCCGTGGTCTCACCGGTCCAGAACGCCTCCGGCGCCCTTTCGATGATCGTCATGCTCATCTTCTTCATGGTGACCGGGCGCATCGGCGATTTCTGGGAAGAATTCTCCTGGCTCGACGTGGCCGGCACGCTGATCATCATCACCGGCGTCATCTGGCTGGCCGTCGTCGAGCAGCAGCTCTCCCGCCGGGAAACGCTGCAGCTGGAGCAGTCGCTCTCCCTTTCGGAACGGGAAGCCCGCCGCGCGGAAAACCGCAAGTACCGCTTCGGTGCGCTGGCGCTGCTCTTCCCCATCCTCTACTGCCTCTTCGATACGATCGGCACCGCTGCCGACGGCATCATCCTGGATGAAGAGACCGGTCTGGGGCTGGGCGAGATCGACGTGCTCGTGCTCTACGGCCTGACCTTCCTGGCCGCCGGCATTGCCGCCTATATCTTCCTGTGGATCCGCACCGGAAAGCCGTACAACCCCTTCGCCCGTTCGGAATGGCCCAAGGCCGCTGCCTCCGTGGCCGAAGAGTTCGGCCAGATCTTCTATATCTTCGCCATGTCCCGCGAGCCGGTGCTGGCCGCTCCCATGGTCGCCTCCTACTGCATCGTCTCCGTGCTCTTCTCGCACCTCTTCCTGAAGGAGCGTCTGGATAGGAAGCAGTACATCTGCGTGGCGCTCGTGATCGCCGGGATCGTCCTGCTGGGCATCTCCGAAGGCCTGGCCGAAGCTGCCGTCTGATCTCCCGGCGAAACGCAGACAGGGCTGCCGCTCCCAAAAGAGCAGCAGCCCTGTCTTTTTTGTTCTGTCCGCAGTCCCCTCCGGGACCGGTCCAAACGGACAGGCTTTCTGCGGAGCCTTCCTACGGCTCCCCGGCCTTTATTCTTCGTCCGGCAGGCGGCAGAAGGCGACGCCGATCGCGTTGGGGCCGGTATGCGTCCCGATGATCAGACTCACCTCGCTGATATAGTCCGCCTTCAGATCCAGTTCCTTCTCCAGTTCCGCCTGGTACTCGCGGGCCTCCTCTTCGCACATGGTGTTGACCACCGCGAACAGCCGCTTGTCCAGCTTCATCTCCTTCAGGTTGCGGATCATGGTCTTCTTGCCCATCTGGCGGCCGCGGCACTTGACCAGCGGCACGATCCTGCCCTCCTCAAAGTGCAGGATGGGCTTAATGCTGAGCATGGTCCCCACGGCACCGCTGATGGGATTCAGGCGGCCGCCGCGCACCAGATATTTCAGGTCGTCCACCAGGAAGTAGACGTCGCAGTATTTTTTCTTTTCTTCGATCTCGGCCACGACCTCATCGAACGTCGCGCCGGCCTTGCGCATCTCGTTCGCATGCTTGACTAAAAGGCCGATGGGGGCGCATTCCAGATAGGAGTCCACCACGTGGATGCGGGCGCCGGGATAGTTCGGCAGAAGCGCTTCGGCCTCGCGGCAGACCGTCGAATAGCTCCCGCTGCATTCCGAAGAAGCCATCAGGATGATCATATCGAGATCCTTTTTCAGGGCATCCTCCATGATGCCGCGCACCCGTTCGGGATTGCAGCCGCTCGAGTAGGCCCGTTCTTTATCCAGCCGTCCGTAAAACTGTGCCGGAGTCAGGACTTCTTCGTCGCCGTACATTTTTCCGTCGTTGAAATGATAATACTGCGGCAGGATCGCCAGGTCCTCCCGGCGGATATAGTCCGGGTCGGTGTCGGCGTTCACGTCCGCCATGATGATATACTCTCTCATATCTGAAACTCTCCTGTACAAGGATCCAAGGATGCGGCGCCCAACACCCGCCCGGGAACAGGTCCCGCAGGCTCACGCGCGCGGCAGAAAGCGAAGCGTCATGCGGGCAAACAGACAGGCCAGCACGACCGAGACCGCATCTTTCGCGAGATACGGCAGGGAGACGAGCGGCAGCGACGCAATAAAGCCGGTGCCGGTCAGCAGCGAGAACTGCAGCGCTCCGGCCAGATGGCAGACGGCCAGCCCGGCAAGACCCAGCGCGATGCGCGTCCATACGGCTGGGAAACGAAGCGAAAAACCGCAGAGCGCCGCCATGGGGAGAAAGCCGATCAGAAAGCCGCCGGTGATGCCGAAGAGCACGGCCGGTCCGGACATCATCTGAGCAAAGACCGGAACGCCGGCCAGTCCCAGCAGCAGGTAGGCTCCCAAAGACAGCAGACCGTATCTCCAGCCCAGCAGATACCCGGTCAGCGCCACCGCAAAGGTCTGCAGGGTGACCGGGACGCCGGCGGGCAGCGGAACGGCGATCTGCGAGCAGACGGCCGTGACCGCCGCAAGCATGGCCGCAAAGACCAGTTCCCGCGTCCTGCTGCGAACACGCTGTTTCTCCATAGGTCAGTCCTCCCGGCCGTCCCCGGGGGACGGATCTTTCTCCGCGCGCAGTTTCTGCCGCAGATCCCGGAAGAAATCGGACAGGACTGCGGCGCATTCTTCCTGCAGCACCCCGTACGTGATTTCTACCCGGTGGTTGAATTCCTCCCGCTGCAGCAGATTCAGGATGGAGCCGGCGCAGCCCGCCTTGGGATTCATCGTGCCGATCACGACCCGGTCGATGCGGGCCTGGACCAGCGCGCCGCTGCACATCTGGCAGGGCTCGAGCGTCACATACATGGTGCAGCCCTCCAGCCGCCAGTCTCCCAGTCTGCGGCTGGCCCGGTCGATGGCCGTGATCTCCGCATGGGCGAGCGTCGACTTTTTGGTCTTCCGTTCGTTGAAGCCCCGGGCGATGACCTTGCCGCCGCAGACGATCACGCAGCCGATGGGAATCTCCCCCTTCTCCGCCGCGCGCCGGGCCTGATGCAGTGCTTTCTTCATGAATCTTTCATCTTCCGTCATGGCTTCCTCCGGGGCCGTCCGACCCTTGCCGCTTATTATATCATGTTCTGACGGCACTTGAGAAGTGTTTTTTTCGCAGAATACGCGCAAAACCCGGACCCTTACGCGGAAAGGTTCCGGAACGGACCGGCCTCCCGCCCGGGGGCAAAAGCCCTCCGTTTTCGCCCTGTACGGATAAAACGTACGGATAAGAGCCCCGGAGGCATAGATCGGAACGTCCGCTCCGTAAAAGAAAAAGCCCGGAATGCCTGGTATTCCGGGAAAAATAAAAAAAGCTGCTGACCGGATTTGAACCGGTGACCTCATCCTTACCAAGGATGCGCTCTACCTACTGAGCTACAGCAGCACCGCGGCTTTTTGCCGACAACCGCTACTATACAACATGCCGGTCGCGTTGTCAATCGTTTTTTTTCAAAAAAAATCGTTGACAGTAAGGCCTCCATATACTATAATGCCAGTTGCGCTGCTTCGAAAAGCATCCGAAGCGCGCGGGTGTAGTTCAATGGTAGAACACCAGCCTTCCAAGCTGGACACGTGGGTTCGATTCCCATCACCCGCTTCCTCAGATGCCTTGAGGGCAGCACGCCGGGCATTGAGGCTTTATGGTGGGTATAGCACAGTTGGTTAGCGCGTCAGATTGTGGCTCTGAAGGTCGTGGGTTCGAGTCCCACCACCCACCCTCCCCCTTGGGCTATCGCCAAGCGGTAAGGCACAGGACTTTGACTCCTGCATTCGTTGGTTCGAATCCAACTAGCCCAGTTGGACTCGCCGAAGGCAGGGAGAGCTCCCCCGTTTGGCTGTAGTCTTTTTTTACGGGCGATTAGCTCAGTCGGTAGAGCACTTGACTTTTAATCAAGTTGTCGGGGGTTCGAATCCCCCATCGCTCACACAAGTGCAAGCAGGCAGGGCGCCCTCTTCAGAGGGCGCCCTGCCGTTTTCTGTCTCTGTAGCGCACCGTCACTTCAGCAGAGAATCGATGGCCCGGTACAGGCGGTCCATGCTCTCCTGGTCGTTGTTTTCCAGGGAATCCAGGATGCAGTGCTCCAGATGATCTTTCAAAATGACACGGCTCACGCCGCCCAGCGCGGACTGCACGGCTGCCAGCTGCACCAGGACGTCGGAACAGTCGCGGCCTTTTTCGACCATCTTCCGGATCGCCTCTAGGTGCCCGATGGCCCGCGAGAGCCGGTTGAGGACGACCTGTGTCTGCGTATGGGTGTGTAGATGGCTGTGCGTATGCCCGGGGGCGCCTGCCGGGCCGTTTTCCGCCGGGACATGTTCCTCCGAAGCGGCGCCTGCGCGGGGCGTGGCGCCTTCCGCTTCCGCCGCAGCGTGAGGATGCGGGTGCGTATGGCCGTGCGCATGGGCGTGCGCCGGTCCTTCGTGGCTGTATCCGGGCTGATTCTGCTCGTTCTCCTGCATACCTGCTCCTCTCCTGCCGGATCCGCCGGCGGGCGCTGTCTGCGCCGCAGCCGGACGGCGGCTTCCGCTGTCTTTCTCCCGCAGTTTCTCCGCCCCGTTTTTGCGGCGCGGCCTGCGGATGCCGCCTTCCCCGCCGTAACTCTTCCGGCGGTGCCCGGCGGCTCTGTGTTCATTATAACGGCCGCTCCGCCGGCTGTCAACGCCGCAGGGATCCCCCTTGCCCGCGGAAAAAGTTTCTGAAAAAAGTGCTTGCATTTTTCCGGGAGTGTGTTAGAATAGCCTTTGCTCGGGGCATTAGCGCAGTTGGGAGCGCGCCACACTGGCAGTGTGGAGGTCAGGGGTTCGAATCCCCTATGCTCCACTTGAGGAGGAGGGTCCGGCGACCCTCCCTTTTTGTATCCGGCCCGCGGCGCCTTTTTACAGTTTTCCGCTTCCGGGAGAACCATCATGAACAAAACCAGGCAGCGAATCATTCTGATCCTCGTCTCTGTGGCGGCCATTGCACTTTTGGCGGCCTTCTTCGGGTCTATCCTGATCCCGCTGCTGATCCGTCAGACGCAGGGCGACTACGAGGGCGCGCGCCAGATCCTGGCCGACAAGGGCGTTCTCGGACTGATCGCCGTCCCCGTGATCGAAGCGCTGCAAATGATCGTCGTGTTCATCCCGGCGGAATTCATCCAGGTCTCCTCCGGGCTGGCCTTTTCCTGGCAGGCGGCCGTCCCGCTCTGCTCTCTGGGGATCTTCCTGGGAGCCTCCGCCATCTTCCTTTTAGTGCGGATCTGGAATTTTGAGGTCGATCACGGCCAGGACACCATCGCCCGCATGCAGACGGGCAGCGTGAACGTGCGCCTGTATCCCTTCCTGACGCTTCTTTTCTTCATGCCGGTCATCCCCTTCGGCGCGATCTGCTACTTCGGCGCCTCCCGGAAAAATGTCCGATATCTCCCGTATGTGCTGACCTGCACGCTGGCCTCCCTGCCGAGCGTCCTGACCAGCAACGTGATGGGGCTGGGCATCCGCCTGTATATGGCCGAGTCCATCCCGCTGTGGCTGCTGATCCTGATCATCCTCGGCGGCATGCTGCTGCTGTTCCTGCTGATCTTCCTCGTGCTGGAACGGGTCTACTTCAGGCCGGCCAAGGGCACGCCGGACAGTCCCTGGTACAGTCTGCTCTGCCGTGGCGCCGGCATCTTTTCCTTCTTCGTTTCCAATTACCGCTTCCGGGGAAAGCTCCCGGATGGTTTCACCGGACCGGCGCTCTACGTCAGCAACCACACCTCGCCGCTGGACTACTACGCTGTCGCCCGCATGATCTACCCGCTGCGCGTGATCCCCATCGTCAACGAATATTATATCCGCAAAGGCCTGGCCAAAAAACTGCTGGGCGGGATCGGTGCGATCCCCAAAAAACTCTTTACCGAGGACCCCGGCGTGGCTTTAAAAGCGCGGCGCGCCGTGAAGAGCGGCTGGTCGGTCTATCTGTCCGCCGAAGGACGCCTCTCCGCCGACGGGACCCCCTATCCCATCCTTCCTTCCACCGGCCGCTTCGCGCAGTTCCTGCAGGTGCCGCTCGTCCTGGTCACGATCCGGGGCGGCTACCTCAACAAACCCAAATGGCGGCCGTTCTTCCTGCGCCAGCGGGTGGACGTCTGCCTGGAGAAGATCGTCTCCCCCGAAGAACTGAAGGCTATGACGCCGGAGCAGGTCAACGATCTCATCACCCGTCATATCGCCTATGATGATTTCTCCTATGCCGAAGAAAACCGCCTGGTCTATCCCAGCCTGCGCAAAGCGGAGGGTCTGACCGGCCTGCTCTACCGCTGCCCTGTCTGCGGGGAGCTGTACGCGTTGCGGAGCGCCGGCAACCGCCTCAGCTGTTCCTGCTGCGGCATCAGACTGGAGATCGACGCCGATTACGGCTTTAAACACAATCCCGCGGGCATCCGGAACATCCCGGACGCCTACCGGCGGATCCGCGAGGCGGAAAGCCGCAGCATGGTCCCCCTCTCCTGTCCGGTCACGGTAAAGCGCTTCGACGGCGCTACGGAAGAGACCGGCCGTGGCTTCTGCCGGCTGGATGCGGCCGGATTCTCCTTTACCGGCAGCGTGGCCGGAGAACCGGCCGATTTCTTCCTGCCCCGCGAAAAACTGGAGGCCCTGCCTTTCTCCTGCCGGGAGGAATTTGAAACCTACTGGCAGGGAAAACTGTATTACTTCTATCCCGGCGAGCACCGCGAACAGTGCGCCCGCTGGGGACTCTACGGCGATCTGTACGCCGGAAAGGAGGCCCGCCATGGAGAAGAAACGGGCTAAGATCATCGATATCTCCCGGGCGACCTTTCTCAGTGTCTGTGTGATCCTGCTGGTCATCCTGATCCTCTCCACGGTCCTCACCTATGTGCTCCCGCGCGGCGACTTTGCGGTCACGGCGGAGGGCGGGACCGATTATTCCGTCTATATCCCGCGGGACGATCTGGGCGGGATCCCGCTGTGGAAAGCCCTGCTGGCGCCGGTCCTGGTGCTCGCGACGGGCGATGGGATCTCCGTGATCATGCTCACGCTCTTTCTGCTGATCGTCTCCGGTACGTTTCAGGTGCTTCTGGACTCGCAGGGCGTGCTGCATCTGGTCCGCGCGGCAGCCGGCCGGCTGAAGGAGCGCAAAACGCTGCTGCTCCTCGCTCTGGCGCTCCTGTTTTTCTGTTTCGGCGCGTTTTTCGGCCTGTTTGAGGAGATCCTGCCCATGGTCCCGCTGATCGTCCTGCTCATGCTGGGGCTGGGCTACGACGGCTACACCGGCTTTCTGGTCACCATCGGCGCCGGCGCCATGGGATTCGCCGCGGGCATCACCAATCCTTTTACGGTGGTGCTGGCCTCGGGCATCATCGGCGTTTCCGTCACGGACGGCATCCTCTTCCGCCTGCTCGTCTTTGCCGCCATGTACGGGCTGCTGGTCTGGTTCCTTCTGGCTCATACCGCCCGGATCACGGCGCATCCGGAGCTTTCCCCCACCTGGGAAGCAGACCGTGAAAAGCGCGGCAGCCTGGATCTTTCCGGCGGAGCGGAAAACGCCCGCCGGCTGCAGCTGGGCACCGTCCTGATCCTGGCAGCTGCCCTGGCCGCTACCCTGGTCTTTTCTCTGACGGAGAGCCTGCGCGATTATACCGTGCCCGCCCTGGCGCTCGTTTTCCTGCTCGGCTGTCTCTTCTTCGGCGCCTTCGGCGGATGGGGCATGCGCCGCACGCTGGAGAGTTTCGGCCGCGGCGTGCTCTCCGCTCTGCCCACCGTGCTCTTCATCCTGCTTTCCTGTTCCGTCAAATACATCCTGGTCGAGGGACATATCCTGGCCACCGTGGCCCACGGGATCAACGAGGCCGCTTCCGGCGGCAGCCGGTGGGGGATCGCCTTCATCCTGCTGGGCATCATCCTGGTCCTGGAGCTGTTCATCTCCTCCTCCACGGCCAAAGCCCTCTTCGTCATGGGTATCCTTTCCTGTCTGACCATCCCACTGTCCAAACAGCTGCTGGTGCTCATCTATCTATTCGGGGACGGCTATACCAACCTGTTCTTCCCCACGTCGCCGGTGCTCTGGATCGCGCTTTCCATGATCGGCATGAGTTACGGCAAATGGCTCAGGAAGTCCGCCCCGCTGTGGGCCGGAATCGCCGTGCTGACCGCGGCCCTGCTGAGTCTGGCCGTGGCGCTCGATCCCATCCTCTGACTCTCCTGCGAAAGGAACACGCCGCATGAAACTGGAACGCACCTATCCTCTGTTCACCGTCACGCCCAAGGCCGAGGCGCAGCTGCGCAGCGGTCATCCCTGGGTGTATGACGGCGAGATCCTGGACATCTCGGGCACGCCGGAAAACGGCGGCCTGGCCGACGTGATCAGCACGAAAGGCCGGTATCTCGGCACCGGGCTGCTCAGCGAGACCTCCCGGATCCGCCTGCGTCTGATCTCTCGCAATGCCAACGACCGCTTTGACGAGGCGTTCTGGGAACGCCGGCTGCGCTACGCCTGGGAATACCGCAAGACCGTTATGGGCGCGGATCTTTCCGCCTGCCGCCTCATTTTCGGCGAAGCCGATCAGTTTCCCGGGCTTACCGTGGACCGGTTTCACGACCTGCTCGTCACGCAGACCCTCTCGCTGGGCATGGACCGCCTGAAAGGGCTCCTCTTCCCGCTGCTGGTACGCATCCTGCGGGAAGACGGACAGGACATCCGCGGCATTTTCGAACGCAACGATTCGCCCCTGCGCGAGCACGAAGGGCTGCCGCAGGGCAAAGGCTGGTTCACCCTCCCGGGCGAAGCGCCGCCCCAAAGCCCGGTCACGCAGATCTGCGAAAACGGCATCCGTTACGAAGTCGACACGGAAAACGGCCAGAAGACCGGCTTTTTCCTGGATCAGAAATATAACCGCCT
The DNA here is from genome assembly GCA_017958185.1 of Lachnospiraceae bacterium. Classification (GTDB taxonomy): domain Bacteria; phylum Bacillota; class Clostridia; order Lachnospirales; family Lachnospiraceae; genus UBA6987. Next base: position 14,859 of record JAGDDE010000118.1, read on the forward strand.
GGCAATCCGGCGTCTGGCCGCCGGCAAGCGGGTGCTGGACTGCTTTACCCACACCGGCAGTTTTGCCCTCAACGCGGCAGCCGGCGGCGCCGCGCAGGTGACCGCGGTGGACGTGAGCGCCTCTGCGGTGGAGATGGCCCGCAAGAATGCCCGCCTTAACGGCCTGGAGGAACGCATGGAATTCCTCACGGAGGACGTGTTCGAACTTCTGCCAAAGTTGGAGCGCAGCGGCGCCCATCCCTACGATCTGATCATCCTGGATCCGCCCGCCTTCACGAAGAGCCGCGGGACACTCCACAACGCCTTGCGCGGGTATAAAGAGATCAACTACCGGGCCATGAAGCTTCTCCCGCGGGGCGGATACCTGGCCACCTGCTCCTGCAGCCATTTTGCCGGCGAGGAGGAATTCAAAAAGATGCTCGCCTCCGCCGCCTCGGACGCCGAGGTCCGGCTGCGCCAGATCGAAGCCAGGCGCCAGAGCGCGGACCATCCCATCCTCTGGGGCGTTCCGGAGACAGACTATTTGAAGTTTTTCCTGTTCCAGGTCGTCTGAACCGGGCTCCCCGGCCGGTGCGGTCCGTTTTTGCTCATCGGCCTTTCGGGCCGGTCTCCGGGAAAATTTTCCCCTGTTCTGCCGTCTGATCTGCCCTGTACCGTTCCTTTTAAGGAAGATCGGAGTGTTTATGCTGGAATTTCTTCATTCCGTTGCCTCGGTGCTGCTGATCCTGTTGCTCACGGCGCTCGGCTACGGCATGACCGCTCTGGGGTGGCTGAAACCGGAAGCCAAGTCCTTCCTGAGCCGCTTTCTGCTGCGTATCATCGTGCCCTGCTACTGTATTTACGGCCTGCGCACCCATCTGACCCGCGACGCCGTTCTGGCTGCCGGAGCGTTCCTGGCCGTGCCGCTCATCAGTTCGCTGCTGCTGATCGGACTCTCCGTCCTGGCGGGCCGCCTGCTGAAGCTCCCGCGTCGGAGCCTGGGAGTGTTCATTGCCCTCTGCTCGGTATCCAACGCGTTTTTCATCGGCTACCCCATGTGCACGGAACTCTTCGGCGAAGCGGCCGTGCCGCATGTGATCCTCTACTTTCTCATCAATACGATCTTCCTGCAGATGGTCATGATGCCGCTCATCCGATGGGCTGGAGAGGCGGCTCGGGACGCACAGGGCACTGATCCGGCAGCGCTGGCGGACGCAAAGACCCCCGGGCGTTCTTCCGCCTTTCTCTCGTCTCTGGCCCGTGTGTTCACCACGCCTTCGGTGATTGGCGTGCTGCTGGGCCTGCTGATCCTGTTTCTGGACATTCAGCTGCCGGACATCGTCATGTCCTTCCTGCGGTATATGAACAATCTGGTCACGCCCCTGGCGCTGGTGCTGGCCGGCTGCATCATTCACGAGATCGGGCTGCATCATCTGAAGATCGACCGCGTCATGATCGCCGTGCTGCTCTTCCGCTTTCTGCTGGGACCGGTCAGTTCGTTCCTGCTGATCAGGCTTTTCGGTGTGGAAGGCCTGGGCGCGAGCGTGATCCTGGTCGAGGCATCCATGCCGGTCGCTACCCAGACCGTGGCAGCCGCTACGGAATACGGCGCCGATGAATCACTGGCGGCGCGCGCCGTGGCCGTCACTACGCTCGCGACCTTTATCGATATCCCGCTGCTCATGTTCCTGATTCCGCATTGAGATCTTTGAGAAAAATGTCCCCCGCGGGGCTGATTCTGTGTTATACTGGATCTGCGGAAACCGTCCGCCGTCCCTCGTCCTGCGCCGGGCCCGTCCCGGAGAAAGGTCCGCCTTATGAATCCGCACAATGAACGTGATCTGACCGCCGAACAGCTCTGGGCTCTGTCCAAAGAGCTTTGCCGCGCTGATGACGACTCCGAACGCAGCCTGATCGGCCTCAAAGTCCAGGTCGCGGAGCTGATCGATCTGCTCCGCAGCGCCATGTGGCCGAAGATCTTCGGTCCCGCTTCCTCCTCGCGCGAGCCGTCCCTCATTCTGGTCGGCAACCGTCTGGAGCGGGCTTTCTCGCTGCTCGTCCTGCTCATACGCCAGACCGACCCCGCCCGCGAAAACGCGGAGGACGTGGCCCGTGAGTATCTGGGCACCCTGCCGTCCATCAAGAAAGTCCTGGCGACCGACGTGCAGGCCGCCTACGAAGGCGACCCGGCAGCCCGCTCGCCGCGCGAGATCATGCTTTCCTATCCGTCCTTCGAGGCGGTGAGCATTTACCGGCTGGCGCACTGCCTGTACGAGATGCAGATCCCGCTGATCCCTCGTATGATGACGGAATACGCGCATCAGCTCACAGGCATCGATATCCATCCGGGCGCTTCGATCGGCCCATACTTTTTCATCGACCACGGCTCCGGGGTGGTGATCGGCGAGACCTGCACCATCGGCGAGCACGTCAAACTTTATCAGGGCGTCACACTGGGCGCCCGCAGCTTCAGTCTGGACGAAAACGGCAACCCCATCAAGGGCATCAAACGCCACCCGGATATCGGCGACCGCGTCGTCATCTACTCCGGCGCGACCATTCTGGGCGGATCGACCGTGATCGGCGACGGCTGCGTGATCGGCGGCAATGTCTGGCTCACACATTCGGTGCCGGCCGGTCAGAAGGTGATCGCTAAGCAGGATCTCTGCCCGGAAAGCTAAGCAAGAACAGAAGCCCGGCCTTTGGGACGGGCTTCTTTCCTGCGGATCGCCCGGGAATGTTTTCTCCCCCCCCTGCGGGCAGATGGCTGTTTCACCGCTGCTTTTCCCAACCGGGCTCTGCTGCAGAAGCACTCTGCTGGCAGTCAGTTTCTTTACCGTGCCACTGCAGGGAAGCACCTCAAAGCGCGGATGGCAGCAGTCTTTCTCCCTGATCCCTGCTGCAAGGAGGATCCCATGACGCTTCAGAAAGAAGATTACGAAGAGCCCTGCTGCCTGCTGGATATGGCGCCGCCGGATGCGGAAAGCCCGCGGCAGACCGTGCCCATCGGGCGCATCATCGAGAAGCTGGAGGAGCATTTCGGCCGGGACGACTACGCCGCAGCCGAGCGTCACCTTGCCTACTGGCGCGCCGAAGCAGCCGCCGGGCGTGACCGCCGGGGCCTGCTCTCCCTGTGGAACGAGACCGTCGGCCTTATGCGCAAGCTGGGCCGCCGGGAGGAGGCTCTTTGCGCCGCGCAGGAAGCGCTCTCACTGATGCGCTCCCTGGACCTTTCCGACTCCCTGACCGGCGCGACCACGCGCATCAACGCCGCCACCGCCCTCAAGGCCTTCGGCGAAGCCGCCCGCTCTCTTGTGCTGTTTGAGGAAGCCGCCGCCGTCTACGAGGCGCACCTGCCCGCTGGGGACGGCCGTCTGGGCGGCCTGTACAATAACTGGGCGCTCTCGCTGGCCGATACCGGCCGCTTTGCCGAGGCCCGCGCACGCTTCCTTCAGGCGCTGGCCGTCATGCGGCAGGTGCCCGGCGGTGAACTCGAGCAGGCCGTCACCCAGCTGAACCTGGCCGATCTGGCTGCGCGTGAAATGGGGCCGGAGGAAGCGGAGTCCGAGATCTTTGAACGTCTGGAAAAAGCCGCCGCCCTGCTGGATACGCCTTCCCTGCCGCACGACGGCTACTATGCCTTCGTCGCGGAAAAATGCGCTCCCGGCTTCCGCTTCCACGGCTGGTTCGCCCAGGCGCAGAAACTGGAAGCCGAGGCGCGGCGGATCTACGGGAAGAGTCAGGATCCCGGCAGGTAACAGGCCCAAGGCCCGCTCGGCGTCTGCGTGGCAGCGGCCTGCCGGTCACAAACAAAAAGAGCCCGGAAAGCTCCGGACGACTTCCGGTGCGGGATCAAAAAGAAACCGGAAAGCATCGGCTTTCCGGAGGAAGGAGATCGATTTTCATGAACGGAATGGAGCTGGCCCGCGCGTATTACGAAGCCTTCGGCCGGGAGATGCTGCACCGGGATTTCCCGGAGATCGAATCGACGGTCGCCGTCGGACTCTGCGGCAGCGGATCGGAATGCTTCGGCTTTGACGATGATATCTCCCGCGATCACGATTTCGAACCCGGGTTCTGCCTGTTTCTGCCCGGCGAGGAGGTCGTCGACCGCCGCACAGCCTTCCGTCTGGAGCGCGCCTACGCTCACCTTCCGGCACAGTTTCAGGGTTTTTAGCGCGCCCGGCTGAGCCCCGTCGGCGGCAGCCGCCACGGCGTGATCCGCCAAAGCGATTTCTGGCAGAAATATACCGGCACGCCAAACGGCGCTCTATCGCCGGATGCCTGGCTGAACATCCCTTCCTATGCGCTGGCCGAGGCGACCAACGGCCGGCTCTTCCGCGATGACAGCGGCGTTTTTACCGCCCGGCGCATCGCCCTGCGCAGCATGCCCGAGGATGCGCGACTGCACCGTCTGGCCCGCGAACTGCTGACCATGGCGCAGGCCGGGCAATACAACCTGCCCCGCATGCTCCGCCGCGGAGATCATGATGCCGCCCAGCTGTGCACGTTCGAATTCGTCCGCGCCGCCCTGCAGTCTCTTTTCCTGCTGAACAGCGAGTATATGCCCTTCTACAAATGGGCTTTCCGCGCCGCCCGGGCGCTCCCGCGCCTCTCCGGGTTGACCGAATCTCTCTCCCGCCTCCTGCAGCTGCCCTGTAGCCCTCAGACGGCGGAAGAAAAGTGTACGCTCGCGGAGGGTGTCGCCGCAGGCGTTATCAGCGAACTGCAGGCGCAGGATCTCACCAGGGCAGACTGCGGCGATCTGGAAAAGCACGCACGGTCCGTGGCCAACGGGATCGAGGATGTAGACATAAGGAATCGGGGGATATGAGACAGAAGATAGCGGAGAGGCTCGGCGGCCTCTCCGCTATCTTCTGTCAGGGATCGAACTGAAAAAGGGAACACCTAACCAGGCCCTGGCAAAACCGGGGCCCGGTCACAATGATCATTGTCCGACTGAATCCTCTGTAAGGAAGGAAACACTCTGACAATGCACGGTCTGCGTGTTTCAACAGGTAATTTTTAGTTTCCGCCGATAGGCATCTCCGGGCCTTCGCCTTGCTCGCCGCCGCTGGTAAGGATGATATCGTCCATATCGAGACGAATAACCTCTACTGCCAGCTTTTCATACTTGCTCATCTGCGTCTCCTCCCCAAATAGATTTTTCAGCCTGATTATCTCAATTATTCGGCCACAACAGTCTAGCTATTTCTCCGTAGGCTACCAGAGTCCGCACCAATCTGCTTAGTCCCGAAGTATTCGAATCCCAGTTGTACGCTGCGTAGGCATACGGCGAATAGACCAACTGGGCCGTACCTGTGTCATCCGCAAAGGAGATAGTATAATCCTTATACAGTTCATAGGAACGGATCTTCTTGATGCAAATCGAATACCTGCCATCGCTCTCCAAAACAACCGCCGTCGGCACCTTGCCGTTATCACAACTGATGCTCAACTTGGAAATATCTCCAGTATACGTGAAATAGACCTTGATCGACGTTTCTGTTCCGAAGATCAATGAAGCTGTTTTGACGGAGAGTCCTTCCACCGTATTCGCAAGACTTACCGAGTTGTCAGGCTTGTCAACTGACGGCATCGTATTCTCCGGATTCGTGTTCTGATTTGCCAGACTATCGATATTCACATCGTACGGAATGCCGTTATCGTATGTCCTGCCGTCAAAATACTGTTGCGCGGCCGTACCGTAATCCAAAGCAGCCCTGGCGATTTCTTCCATTTTATCATCTTCTAAGTTATTTGTCAAATACTCAAAATAATCACGAAGACAGAAAGTGTCCTGCGTCATCACGATCTTTCCTTCGCATTTGACCTGAATAGAGATGTTGAAGGTCATTTGGAAGGCAAACAGTTCTGTCAAAACAACACGGTACCGATTATTATCATAACGGTTCAGTTGGCCGAGATTCTGCTCGTATTCCTTCCCGTCAAAGACCCAATAGACCGTAACATCCGAGGCATCCTTATCCGCCAGATTATAGATGTAGAAATTCAGGTTGAAATTGTCTTCCATCGTTGCAGTCACACTGAAGGACAATACCAGGTCCCATCCAGCCCGCAGTTCGATGTCGGAAGTTACCGGTGAAGCAAAGTCATACAGCGTTTCACCCAGGTACCATCCCTTAAATGTATAGAACTTTCGAGTCGGATCCACAGGTTTCATGGCTGTTTCACCATGTAATACAATCTGTTCCTCACTCAAGACTGTCTCTTCGTCATCATCCACGAATGTGACAAGATGCTTCTGGATTTTTTGTACATCTGAGAAGACTTCGATTCCCATGGTCACCGTTGCTGTATACACCATGTAACCGGCATCATCTCCTATTCCATCTGCTTTTGTGATTTCTGCCGAAAGGACCACTGTATGAGATCCGTCATGCACGCACCAGAATGTCGCTGTGGCCTCCGTAACACCTCGCCACTGCCACATAATGACTTCTGTATCCCATTCATGACCAATCGCATCTACCGGTGTATCTGCATAACTGTCTCCGCAGCGCGAGCAGGTATGGGTCGTAAAACCTGCCTCCGTACAAGTGGGATCTGTTACAACTGCTACATAGTCATGGCCATGTGCCGGGATCTCTACGTAAGTCGTGTAGTCGCAGCGGGAGCAGGTATCATAGGCATTCCAGCCGATCTCTGTGCAGGTGGCCGCCTTTGCCTCATGGTGTTCCAGATCATGGTCCAGTGCCGGGATCTCTACGTAAGTCGTGTAGTCGCAGCGGGAGCAGGTATCGTAGGCACCCCAGCCGATCTCCGTGCAGGTTGCCGCCTTTGCCTCATGGTGTTCCAGATCATGGTCCAGTGCCGGGATCTCTACGTAGGTCGTGTAGTCGCAGCGGGAGCAGGTATCGTAGGCACCCCAGCCGATTTCTGTGCAAGTTGCCGCCTTTGCCTCATGGTGTTCCAGATCATGGTCCAGTGCCGGGATCTCTACGTAGGTCGTGTAGTCGCAGCGGGAGCAGGTATCGTAGGCACCCC
>JAGDDE010000119.1 GCA_017958185.1 Lachnospiraceae bacterium
ATACTATGCCGGCGCCGCAGAGGATCTGCTGCCGAAGTTCAGCGGTACCGCCGCGGCGGCTGTGCTCGACCCGCCGCGCAGGGGCTGCGAACCTTCGCTGCTCAAAGCGGTCGCATCTCTCGCACCGGAACGCATAGTGTATATATCCTGCAACCCCGCCACCCTGGCCCGGGACGTCGGCCTGCTCAGAGAGCACGGCTATGCACTCGCCCGCATCGAGGCCGTGGATATGTTCCCGCAGACGGAGCATGTGGAGACTGTATGTCTTTTGTACCACCAAAAGAAAGACTTTATCTATGTGCCCTATGAACCGAAAGATGCGGAGTATCTGAAAAACATTTGAGATTAGAATGACGAATCGGGATTTGTGAGGATCATATGAAACATATTTTTGAATCAGATAGGATCAGCTTTGTCGAGGTATCAGAGTCCCTTGTAAATGATTATCTGACCATGGTCAATGATTATGAAAATGTCAACCGATTTATCGGCGGCAAGAAAAAAGCATTTACAGCGGAACAGGAAATTCAATGGGTTCGTGAGAAGCTTGAAGAGGAAGCCCTCGTCTTCTCTATGATCGACAAGTCAAGCGGAAGATTCATCGGTAATATTGAACTGATGGATCCAAACGATTCCGAGGGAGAACTAGGAATCGCAATCACTGGGGAAATGCAAGACCAGGGATATGGTACAGAGGCTGTTCTGGGAATGCTGAAATACGCTATAGATCAATTGGATTTAAAGAGGGTCTTTTTAAGAACGAACCCTCAAAATACCAGAGCGATACGGGTTTATGAGAAGTGCGGGTTCAGGAAGTATAAACAGGATTTGGAGCATGTTTATATGGAAGTGCTGCGATAACTTCCCGTTTATCGATTTTTTCTGAATCGGCAATTCCTTGAGACGGTATGCTGCTTATACCACCAAAAGAAAGACTTTATCTCTGTGCCCAACGAACCGAAGGATACAGAATATCTATAGCACCGGGAATGAGATCAACAAGTTACGATATGGGTAAAGGAATCTGTTATGATCAAAAGAGCGGGAATGGATGAGGCCGGAGAACTTGCCGATCTGGCGACACAAATGTGGACGGATCATACGCGGGAGGATCTGGAAGCAGCGTTTCGAAAACTGGCAGTGGACGATGAAGCAGCGTGCTTCATCAAATATGCTGAGGATCAACCGATCGCATTTGCGCAGTGCCAGCTTCGGTACGATTATGTAGAGGGTACGAAGAGTTCTCCTGTCGGATACCTCGAAGGTATTTATGTCCGGGAGAAATATCGGAAAAACGGCTATGCTGCGGAACTGCTGTCAGAATGTGAGAAATGGGCAAAAGAAAAAGGCTGCAGCGAATTTGCCAGCGATTGCGAGCTTGATAATGCGGACAGTTTCAGGTTCCATATGGCTTTGGGATTTGAGGAAGCCAATCGGATCATCTGCTTCAGAAAAGATTTATAGATTTGTTGTGCCAGAGTTATTCTGTTAAACGATTGTTTTTACTTTCCAGGGGAAGCATAATGTGAGATTATACGGCTTACGGAGAACAGTATATGAAATTCGTGTTTATTCTGGGTGATGCGGCCGTCGGGAAAATGACCGTCGGCCAGGAGCTTATGAAGATCACCGACCTTCGGCTCTTCCACAATCACATGACGATCGAGCCTGTCATCGAGATCTTCGGCCGATACGACGGCAAGACCATCTTCGAACTTCGTGACGTGATCTTCAAAAACTTCGCTTCTTCCGAAAACTACGGGATGATCTTCACGATGATGGTCGCTTTCAACATGCCCTCGGACTGGGAATACCTCGCTCATATCCGGGAGATCTTCGAGCCCTACGGGACACAGTTCTATTACGTCGAACTGATCGCGCCGCAGGAGGTACGGCTTGAGCGAAATGTCAGCGAAAACCGTCTGAAAAACAAGGCTTCCAAAAGAAACCTCGAGTTTTCGAGGGAGCGTCTTCTTCATGACGACGAGAAGTACCGATGTGTCAGTTATGAGGGCGAGATCCCCTTTGAAAACTATATAAGGATCGAAAATACCGACATTGAGCCCTCCGCGGCGGCCAGAATGATCAAAGAGGCTTTCGATCTCTGACGATCCGGCGGGAAACAGGATGATCCCGGCGATGCGGAGGAAGCGATCACATTGATCGGAACAGAAATCAGAGAAATCGGGAGCTGCAAAGATAAACCAATGGAATACATGATCCGGGATCTGACAAAAGAAGAAGCCGCCTATATCGGCGAAAAGATCAATGAGATCGTGCCGCGCGAAGTGGATGCGGACGAAGAAGAATTCGTTCTCAAAGTCGAGAATGAAACCGGTGAGATCATCGGCGGATGCATTGCGGAAGCATACGAATACCACTGGTCGAGAGTTCTGCTTGAGGAGCTTTGGGTGGATGAACGGTATCGTCATCAGGGGATCGGCTCCATGATACTCCGCGAAGTCGAACGGATCGCCGGAGAAAAAGGATGCCGGGTCGTGACGCTCGGCACCGCCAGTTATATGGCAAGACCCTTCTATGAAAAACACGGATATACGGTTTTTACCGCTCTGAAAAAGGCAAACGGCTATATCGATTATTCCCTGGTCAAGTACCTTGACAGGGACACGCCGGCGTATGTGCCGGCAAACAACCGCGGTACGCGGTTCAAGATCTCCTTCGGCAATGAGAACGACGCGGCCGTTATAGAAGACGGCCTCGACACATACGACGAAGCCTACGAACCGAACTACGAAAACATCGGTTTTTATAAGAAACTTGTGAGCAAAGACGGCAGATTTGCGGCAGGCATGATCGCAGATGTGAAAAAAGGCGCCTATGGCTTTGTTGACGCGCTGTTTGTGGAAGAGCCGCTCCGGCGTCGGGGCCTGGGAACGGTTCTCTTAAAAGAAGCGGAAGATTTCGCAAAGGAAAACGGTGCGTCGGTGATCATGACGAGCGCGGGCGACTGGAACGTCGGTTTCTTCAAAAAGAACGGCTATCTGCTCAGAGGTGAACTCAAGGACGTCCCCAAAGGACACGACTGCTACGAACTCTACAAAAAACTCTGAGGCGGAATAGGATCTGCCGATCTGTTTTGCTGCAAAAACACACCATGCTGTGAAAGGAGCGAACCATGAGTCTGATCCGAGCGATGATCCAAACGTACCGGGGAAACAGTTATTCCAGAGAGAAACTTGCGAAGGTGCAGGGAGAACGGCTGAAAAAACTGGTCCGGTTCGCAAGGAAAAACAGTCCGTTCTATCAGGATCTCTATAAGAATATCGGGGAAGAGTTTTGCCCGGAAGATCTCCCGCCTGTCACCAAGCCCGGACTGATGGCAGACTTTGACCGCGTCGTGACCGACCGTCATGTGACGATGGAGAGGATCGACGGGTTCTGTGCGGATACGGACAATATCGGCCGCATGCTCGACGGGAAATATCTTGTATTCCGGACATCCGGTTCGACAGGCCATCCGGCCGTCGTATTATACGACAAAAACTGCATCGATGTCTCTTCTGCCGTCGCGGCATTCAGGACCTTTGCAAGGCAGGAGGATCTGAAAGCCTTCCTGCGCCGCGGAAAGAAAACGGCCGGCGTGTTTGCCAACTACGGTTTTTATCTGGCCTGCGGAATGTCCCGTTATCTGCAGCTGAAAATGCCCGGCAGACAGACAAAGATCACCGTCGATGTCAATGCGCCGGAAGCGCAGATCATACAGCAGCTGAATGCTTTCGATCCCGCGATGCTCAGCGGTTACCCTTCCAATCTTGCCCTGCTGGCAGAGTATGATGAGCTCACGATCCGCCCCGAGGTCGTGATCACCGGCGGGGAGCTGCTGACCGACGCTGTGCGCAGAAAGCTGGGAAAGAAATTCGGATGCTATGTGCAGACCCATTATTCCTGCACCGAGGCCGGAGAGATCGCCTGCGAGTGTTCCGAAGGGCATCTGCATATCAACGAGGACTGGGTCATCGTCGAGCCGGTCGACCGGGACGGCCGTCCGGCAGGATACGGAGTCCTGTCAGACAAAGTGCTGATCACGAATCTTGCCAATACCATCCAGCCGTTCATCCGCTATGAGTTGACAGACCGGATCATCGTCCATGACGAACCGTGCCCGTGCGGTAAAAAGACGCTGTGGCTGGAGATCGAAGGACGGACAGACGATACGCTGGTCTTTGAAAACGGCGCCGCGATCGCTCCGATGTCGCTGTATAAGATCCTGGAAGAGGTAAAGAGCATCCGCCGGTTCCAGCTGATCCAGACCGGATCCGGCCGGCTGGAACTCAGGCTCGTCAGCGATCGGAAAGAGGAGGCCTTTGCCGAGGCAAAGCGGGAACTGCTGGCTTTCCTCCGAAGCAAAGGGGTGGACGATCCGGAGATCGTTCTATCCGATCAGCCTCCGCAGGCCGATCCGGTCAGCGGGAAGTTCAAGCATATCTCCCGGCGGCCCAAGGCCCGGGAGCTGTGAGGAGAAGCGGTATGCAGGTGATCGAGTTTTTTGAAAGCGGCCGGCAGGAGCACTGGCTGGCACAGATCCGGCGGAGCGATTGGGGCGCGGCGGCCTTTCTGGCCGATCTGATCAGCCGGGGGGCGTTTTTCGACACGGTCGGAGCAGGATCCAAAGTCCTTCTTCTGACCGAGGGCGACGAACTGATCTCCTTCTGCACGTATGCCGAAAAGGACGATATCCAACCGACAGAGCTTTCTCCGTGGATGGGATTCGTCTACACGTTTCCTGAGCACAGAGGGCACCGTTATGCCGGAAAACTGTTCGAGGAAATAGAACGCATCGCCGAAGCGGAAGGGACTCCCGAAGTGTATATCTCGACGAACCATATCGGGCTGTACGAAAAGTACGGGTGCGAATTCAAAACGATGCTGAACGACATCGATGGGATGCCGTCCCGGGTCTATGTAAAAAAAACGGCAGCCCTGCCGCAGGATCTGATCGAAAAACGGGACGGGCACGGCTGAGTCACCGGTCCCGGCGGCAGAAAACGCTCCACGGGCCCGCATTTTTGCCGATGTTGCTCTGCATTGCTTGCGGCAACGGCCCGCGTTCCCGTACAATGAGGATACCAACGAAGAAAGGGAGGATATCCTCGATGCTGAACGAAAACATCCTGCTCCTGCGAAAAGCCAAAGGCCTCTCGCAGGAAGAACTGGCCGTCACTCTGAACGTGGTGCGACAGACCGTCTCCAAATGGGAACGCGGGCTGTCCGTACCGGATTCCGAGATGCTGATCCGGCTTTCCGAGGTCCTCGAGACGCCGGTCAGCACTTTGCTCGGCGAGACCCCCGCAGAAGGCCCTGCCCCGGCAGACGAGCTGAAAGCGATCTCCGAAAAACTGGAAGTCATCAATCTGCAGCTGGCGCGGGACCGGGCGGCCGGGCGCAAACGGCTTCACTGGCTGTTCATTGCCGTATGCGCTCTCACGCTGATCGCCGCTGCCGTCCTGTTTTTGCTGAACAGTCCCTATCTGAACTGGAACTACGGCGATCCGGAGACCGCCGTAGCAGGAACGTTCTTTCATGCGTTTGAATGGCTCTTCGTCCGGACGGCGCCCTTTGTTCTGATCGGCTCGGTCGCCGGGATCGTTCTGACGCGGAAAAAACACTGAGCGTTCCGCACCGAAAGCTGCGATCCCCGAGAGGAGGCTTTTCCATGACTGCCGCACGCTCCGACGGCACCCGCGCTCCGGCACAGCCCGGTGCCGTCGTCCATCCGATCCCCCCGCTGTACGATAGCCGCTCCCGCATCCTGATCCTCGGGAGCTTTCCGTCCGTCAAGTCCCGGGAGTCGGGATTCTTCTACGGACATCCGCAAAACCGCTTCTGGAGCGTCACCGCAGCGCTCTTCGGAGAGAGCGTCCCCCGGACGGTCGAAGAAAAACGGTCGTTTCTCCTGCGCAACCGGATCGCGCTCTGGGATGTGATTCGCTCCTGCGAGATCGTCGGATCGTCGGACGCTTCCATCCGGAACGCCGTGGCCAACGACCTGAGCATCATCCTGGAGACGGCGGATATCGAAACGGTCTTTGTGAACGGGAAGACCGCCTGGAAGTATTACCGCCGGTACACGCAGCCCCTGACCGGGCGGGAGGCCGTCTGCCTTCCCTCGACCAGCCCCGCCAATGCCGCCCTGCGTCTGCCGGAGCTGATCGAAGCCTGGAGGGTCATTCTGCCGCCGGTGCCGGCCGGAAAGGAGGCGCATCCGTTATGACAGGGCAGCTGATCGACAGTCTGCGCATCGACTGGGAGAAGATCTCTCCCGGCAGCTATCTGCGGCGCATCCCGGCCCTGCAGGGGCTGGAGGAACTCACATTCACGCATCCGGTCACCTTCTTCGTGGGAGAAAACGGCAGCGGCAAATCCACGCTGCTGGAGGCGATCGCCGTTGCCTTCGGCTTCAATCCCGAAGGCGGGACGCGCAACTACAACTTCTCCACCTATGATTCCCATTCCGAGCTCTGCGGGGCCATCCGCCTCTCGCGCGGATACCGCCGCGCCGGCTGGGGATACTTCCTCCGGGCCGAGAGTTTTTACAACGTTGCGACCATGGAAGCCGAATATGAACGGACCACCGGCCGCTCGCTGCGTCTGCATGACCGTTCGCACGGCGAAAGCTTTTTGAAACTCATCCAGCACAATTTCCGGCCGAACGGCCTCTATCTGCTCGATGAACCGGAAGCGGCGCTCTCTCCGCAGCGGCAGCTGACCATGCTGGTCGAGATCGACCGCTGCGCACGGGAAGACTCCCAATTCCTCATCGCCACACACTCGCCTATCCTGCTGGGTCTGCCCGGCGCGCAGATCCTGAGCTTTGACAACGGGACGATCCATCCCTGCACCTACGAAGAGACCGACAGTTACCAGGTCATGTCTTTCTTTATCAACCACCGAGAGCGTATGCTGCACAGTCTGCTCGAAGAATGACGCCCGGCTCCGCGATCCCTGACATAAGCTCCGAACGTCAGCAGGGGCGGGACTTTTCCTAGTCCCGCCCCTGCTTTCGGTTTTTTATCGAGGGACCGCAGTGATCCGCAGAGTCACATTGCCGTTTCCGAGGAGTGCGGCCAGTTCTTCCGGCGTCTTGTCGGTGATACGGCCCAGTCTCGTATAGCTCCAGGAGTTCGATCCGTAGAAGATAACGATCTGGCTGCCCTGGTACAGAACGATGTCTCCGGGCTGCGTGACGATTGGCGTATCGTTCGTCGGGAGATCCGTGCCCAGCGCTCCCACCTGCTCGAATCCTCCGTACATGGACATCTTCACCTGCCAGACACTGTTTCTGACGACCGCTATGCTCAGCATCCTTCGGATCGCCTCATTGCTCTCCCATTCCACAGTGACGGGCTGATCGTTGATCGTGATCTGCAGTTTCATCATGTCTTCCAGTTCCTTTCGGGGCTCTGTTTCCGGCACTGTCTGCGTGGGGGCAGTCTGTGTGGGGCGCATCGCCGTTTCCGGCTGCGTCGCTGCCGGTACTGTCTGCGCCGGAGCGGTCTGTGTGGGGCGCGGCGCCGTTTCCGGCTGCGTCACCGCCGGTACCGTGTGCGTCGGGGCGGTCTGTGTGGGGCGCGGCGCCGTCTCCGGCTGCGTCGCTGCCGGCGCGGTCTGAGCGGGGTCCGTCTGTGCTGCGGTCTGCGGCGCCCGGGAGCTTTCTGATGCCGGAGACACCGGAGCCTGACATGCCGCAAGCAGCAACGCTGCCAGAAGCACCGCGCATACTGCCGGCCGTTTCTTTCTGATCATTTTCATGGCTGATCCCTTTCCGGCGATCCTCCTGCCCGGCCGAATCCTCGAAAACCGTGCCGGATCGCTTCGTCCTTTCATGATCCCCGCCGTATTATACTGAAAAAAACCGGGGATTGTCAAGGGATTCCCGGCCGCTTGACCCGCGGCGGCTCAGGGAATCCGGCCGCGAAACAGACAGCCCCCTTCCGGCTCCCGCCGGCAGAGGGCTGTATCTCTATCTGTTTCCGGAGGTCGTAAGTGCTTTCGGGATCTGTAAGTTTTGCGCGGGCACTCAGTTTTTCCCGGAGCCGTCCGTTTTTCCGGGATCTGTCACTTCGTGCGGGATCCGGCTGATCATCAGCGCGGCCAGCACCCCGATCACGACACCGCTCACCGTCCCGCTCACCAGCAAGACCGGCAGGTAAAAAATGATCTCCCGCGTGCCCAGGACCATCATCGCCACGCCGATCTGGGCCAGATTGTGGCAAACGGCGCCGCTTACGGACACTCCGGCCGTATGCAGACCGCTCCGCCGGGCAAGGATCGCCATGAGCGAGAGACTCAGCACGGCGCCGGCCGCCGAATACAGCAGACTGAAAACATTGCCGAACAGCAGGGCGGACAGCCCCACGCGCACCAGCGAGATCCGTAACGCGCTCCCCGCGCCCAGACGGTACAGCGCAAAGACGATCACCAGGTTCGGCAGGCCCATCTTGATGCCCGGGACCGCCAGATGCAGGGGAAACAGCGACTCCACATATGAAAGGACGAGCGCGAGACAGCATAGCAGGGCTTCCGCAACGATCTGCTTTGGCTTCATGGCAGGAGCCCCTCCGCTTCTTCCCGGCTGATCACCGTCACCGCGAGTTTATGCGGCAGACAGATGATCGTATCGCCGGCACGGCTCTTCTCTCCCTGCTTCACGCACAGTCTGTCCGGGCAGGAAGCCGACTCCATATGGACCGCTCCGCCGGAAATGACCAGGACGTTCCCTTCCGCTGCCTCCTCGGCGGGAAAGACCTCTCTCCTGTCCTCCGCCAGCGGATAGACCGCGAGCAGCTGTCCGTTCTGTTCCACACGAACAAAAGCGCCGGGCTTTTTCGCGAGGGCAAAAGCCCCCGCGATCAGCCCCGCGCCCGCAAGAAGCACGAGGATCAGGATCAGATCCTTTCGGTATTCACCGATCTTCTTCATCACAGGATGCATTTTTTCGGACAGACCGCCTGGCAGGCTCCGCAGCCGACGCAGACCGAATAGTCGATGACCGCCAGGTTGTTTTCGACTTTGATTGCCTCGACCGGGCAGTTCCGCTGGCAAAGCCCGCAGCCGATACAGCCGGCCTTGCACTTTTTCATGACGGCCGGACCTTTTTCTTTGTTGGAGCAGGTGACTTTCACTGCCGCATCCGCGGGGATCAGCGAGATGATCTTCTGCGGACAGACCGAAACGCACTGCCCGCAGGCGATGCAGCGCGCGCCGTTCACATGCGCGACGCCGTTGATCACGTTGATGGCCTGCTCCGGACAGACGGCCGCGCAGTCGCCGTAGCCGAGGCAGCCGAACGTGCAGCTGCCCTCGCCGCCGAACAGGAGCCGGCTGGCCTTGCATGTCTTCGTGCCGTTATATTCGGCCTTCTTCTGCGTCGCGCTGCAGTCGCCCTTGCAGTGCACATAGGCAGTCTTCGCTTCCACCGCCTCGGCAGTCTTTCCGGTCACCCTGGCAAGCGCCTCCGCGACCGCCGCCCCGCCGGCCGTGCATTTATTGATCTTTTCTTCCGAACCGTCCACCAGGGCGTTCGCGTAGCCGTCGCAGCCCGCATAGCCGCAGCCGCCGCAGTTCGCGCCGGGCAGACATTCCCGGATCTTCGGGAAGCGCTCATCCACCGGGACGGCCATAAACTTGGAGGCCGCTGCCAGCAGCACCCCGCACACGAGTCCGACGCCGCCCAGTACCAATACCGCGATCAAAACCGGATTCATACCAGGACCTCCTTCAGTGGAACAGCTTTTCCGCGATGCCCGCAAAACCCATGAAGGTCATGCTGGTCAGCGCAGCCGCGATGAGCGTGATGGGGAGCCCTTCGAAGCACTTGGGAGGCTTTGCGCGCTCCAGCGCTTTGCGGACGCCGCAGAACAGGATCAGAGCCAGGCCGAAGCCGATGCCGGCGGTCATGCCGTCCACGCAGGCTTCCAGCAGGTTATAGTTTTCCGTGATGTTCAGGATCGTGACCGCGAGCACCGCGCAGTTCGTGGTGATCAGGGGCAGATAGATGCCCAGCGACTTATACAGCGGCGGGATGAACTTTTTCAGCACGATCTCGACCAGCTGCACCAGCGCCGCGATGACCAGGATGAACACGATCGTCTGCAGGTACGTCAGATCGAACGGCACCAGCAGGAAGTGGTAAACGGTCCAGGTCACGGCGGAAGCGAGCGTCATGACGAAGATGACGGCGCCGCTCATGCCCAGACACGAATCGAAGTTTTTGGATACGCCGAGGAACGGACAGATGGCCAGGAACTGGACCAGCACGTAGTTTTCCGTGAAGATCATGGAAAACGCGATCAGTAAGAGTTTTGCTGCTTCGCTCATGATTCGCTCCCCTCCTTGGCTGTCAGGCCGCCGTCTTCCGTTTTAAGATCCGTGACCGCATTGGCGCAGCCCGCCGCGCAGTTGCCGCAGTTGCCGTCGCAGCCGATGCGCGGATCAAACTTTTTGCCTTTCTTTCGCAGGCAGAAGATCAGGAGCGCCATGGCAAATCCGAACATCATGAAGCCGCCGGGCGTCTGTGTGATGATGCCGATCTGATAGCCCTCCGGGATGATGCGGAAGCCGTAGAGGGTCCCGCTCCCGAGCAATTCCCGGACCACGGCGATGCCGACGATGACCAGGGTGTAGCCCAGGCCCATGCCCAGGCCGTCCAGAAGGGAATCGACCACACCGTTCTTGCTGGCGAACATCTCGGCACGGCCCAGCACGATGCAGTTCACGACGATCAGGGCCAGAAAGATGCCCAGCGCGTCGTACAGATCCGGCAGATACGCCTCCACGACCATCTCCACCAGCGTCACGAACGTCGCGACGACCACGATGAAGCAGGGGATGCGGACCTTGTCCGGGATGACCTTGCGGAGCAGGGAGATGACCACGTTCGAGCCGACCAGCACGAAGGTCAGGGCCAGCCCCATGCCCAGCGCGCCCTGCACGGTCACGGAGATGGCCAGGACCGAGCAGCAGCCCAGCAGCAGGATCAGGACGGGGTTTTCCTTAAAGAGACCGTTGGTAAAGATCTGCCATTTTGATTTCTTCATCCTGCACCTCCTTATCGGATCTTCTCGAAGGCAGCCAGCGCGGCTTTCACGCCGTTTTTGACGGCCGTGCTGGTGTATGTGGCGCCGGTCAGACTGTCAACGCTGCCGGGATCTCCGGTCAGCCCCAGGAACCGGTCCAGATACTTGGCTTCGCCGGCCCGCGAGCCGACGCCGGTCGTTTCCGTCTTCACGTCGGCCGAGATCCCCACGATCTTCCCTTCCGCGTCCAGGCCGACAGTCACAGTCACATCGCCGCCGTAGCCCCGGTGGGTCGAAGTCACCACATAGCCGAGGCCGGACGTTTCGCGGTACGCGCTGTCGATATCCAGCGCCGCCGTGTCGCAATCGATCGCCTCAAAGCCTTTGGCCCCGGCCAGCACCGCCGCGCGGACCGCCTCCGCCTTCAGGCGGGCATTTTCTTCGATGATCGGCTTCGTCCGGCTGTTCACGAAGCCCAGCAGCACGGCCGCTGTCAGACTGATGCAGACCAGCACGACGACCGGTTTCAGGAGTTCCTGCCATACAGTGCTCTGTTTGCTCATTTTCCGGCCTCCTTCTTTGCGGGCGGATTCGCGCCGATGGGCCTGGTCTCGGTCAGATCGTTGATATACGGGACCAGGATGTTGCCGAGGATGATCGCGAAGGTCACGCCTTCCGAATAGTTGCCGAAGACCCGGATCAGGGCCGTGATCAGGCCCAGAAAGACGCCGAAGATGACCTTGCCCTTATCGGTGATGGGGCTCGTGACGTAATCGGTCGCCATATAGATGGCGCCGAGCAGCAGACCGCCGGCCAGGGCGGAGCGAAGGGGCGCTACGCCTCCGAAGGCCCAGGTCAGAAGGACGGTCGTGCCGATATAGACCAGCGGGATGATGGGCTTGATGACGCCGCGCACGCACAGGTAGATGCCGCCCAGGAGCAGCGCCGCCGCGCAGGTCTCGCCGATCACGCCGCCGTGCAGGCCAAACAGCAGCTCCATGAAACCGTAGGAGGCGGGATCCGCCAGAGGCGTCGCGGAAGTCGCCGCGTCCACCAGGCCGGCCGAGCCGGTATAGGTGGTGAGGGCGGTCGTGAAGGAGAACATCATCACGATACGGCCGACGAGAGCCGGGTTCATGAAGTTGCAGCCCAGGCCGCCGAACAGCTGCTTGGCCAGGATGATGGCGGCCAGATCGCCCACGAGCAGCATCCAGACGGGCATGCTCACGGGGACGTTGAAGGCGACCAGCAGGCCGGTGACGACCGCGGAAAGATCCGAAACGGTGACCGGACGCTTCAGGAGCTTTTCATACAGGAATTCCAGCAGCACGCAGAAACCGCACGAGATCTGCGTCAGCAGCAGGGCGCGGAAGCCGTACAGCACCACCGAGGCGATCAGGGCCGGCGTCAGCGCGATGATGACGTCGAGCATGATGCTCTGCGTGGTCCTCGCGCTCCGGATATGCGGGGAAACGCTCAGATTCATTTTGCTCATTTGACTCCGGCCTCCCTTACGTATTGTTTGGCAAGTTTATGGCTCTCCACCAGGTTCCGCTTGGCCGGGCAGACGAAGGAACAGCTGCCGCATTCCATACAGAGGTTGATCTTCAGCTCGCTCAGACGCTTCACGTCCTTCTTCAGGCAGGCCTGTTCGAGTTCGGTCGGCATCAGGTGCAGCGGACAGGTATCGATGCAGCGCCCGCAGCGGATGCAGGGCCCCGGCTCCGGGATCTTCGCGTCCTTTTCATCCAGGATCAGGACCGCGTTCGTATTTTTCAGGATCGGCTGATCCAGATCCGGGATGGCCGTGCCCATCATGGGGCCGCCGTAGAGGGCTTTGGCCGGCTCGCATTTCAGCCCGCCGATGTGCTCCACGATCTCGCGGATCATGGCGCCCACCGGAACGATCAGATTCTGCGGGTTCTTCACCGCCGAGCCGTCGATGGTGATGCACTTGGAGGTGAGCGGTTCGCCGGTCATCAGGTACTTGCCGATGCAGGCGAGCGTCGTCGCGTTCAGGACGATGCAGCCGACGTCCAGCGGCAGCTTGCCCTCCGGCACCACCCGGCCCGTGGTGTTGTAGATCAGCACCTTTTCACCGCCCTGCGGGTAGGAAGACGGAAGCTCCACCACGTCGCACAGTTCGACCCGGTCGGTGTACTCGCGCATGGTCCGGATGGCTTCGGGCTTATTGTTCTCAATGCCGATGTAGATCTGGGCCTGCGGAAAAAATCTCTTCAGCGCGTCCAGGCCGGTGCGGATCCGCTTCGGATTGTCGCGCATGGTATGGGTGTCCGAGGTGATATACGGCTCGCATTCCGCGCCGTTGATCAGAATGTACTCGACCCGGGCCGGATCCACCTTCAGCTTCACGCTGGTGGGGAAGCCGGCGCCGCCGAGCCCGACCGCGCCGCAGTCTCTGACCGCCTGGATGAAGGAATCGAGATCCGTCAGTTCGGGGGGTTTTAACCCTTCGGCCTTTTCGTTCAGTCCGTCGGACTCGATAGTGACCGCCTGGCAGGTCCCCCCGCCGGCCAGGAGCAGGTTGTCGATCTTTTTCACGGTCCCGGAGATCGAGGCGTGGATCGGCGCGGAAACGAAACCGCCCGCTTCTCCGATCAGCTGGCCCGTTTTGACATGCTCTCCCACCTTGACCACCGGCCGGGCGGGGGCGCCGATGTGCATCGACATCGGGATCGTAACGGACTTCACCTCGAAGAACCGAGCGGGAACGCTGTCCTGCGTGTTCTTGAAATGCGGGACATGGATGCTTCGTAAAAATCTGGGCGCCACTGTTGTTCTCCCTCTTTTTATGGTATGATAACGGTACGGAAACAGACACTGTCCCTCGCGGACGGCCCTTCCTCCCGCAGCAGGGAGCGTCTGGCCGCCCTGCCGATGAAAAATGCAACCACTTTATAGTCTATCACCGTTTCCCCGGTTTTGGCAAGAAAAACTTATGAAGAACGCATTGACCGTCCCTCAAAAAACGCTGACCCTTCTGCTCTGTCTGTTCATGACCGTCTCTGTGCTGGGCGGCTGCGGCAGACGGGAGCCTTTCGTCCGGACCCTGTTCGCCCTCGATACCGTCGTCAGCGTCACATATTATGACAGCCGCGACGCCGAAGCGATCGCGAAGATCCCGGAGCGGCTGGAATACTACGAAGGCATCTTCAGCCGGACCCGCAAGGGCAGCGAACTGTACGAGATCAACGCCCGCCTCGCCGAAGCGGCAGCTGAGGGGCTCACGGACGTCCGCCTCCCGCTCTCTTTGGAGATGTATCAGGCACTTTCGCTCGCGCTGGAATATGCGCGGCTGACAGACGGAGCTTTCGACCCGACGCTGGGCCGGCTCTCGGAACTGTACAACTTCAGCGGATCGCAGCATACGGTGCCTTCCGAAGCGCAGCGCACGGAGATTCTCTCCCACTGCGGCTATGAAAACCTGCGGGTGGAAAACGCCCCGTCCTCGGCCTGGCCCTGGCATCTGACCGTGGAAGACCCCGCCATCGTGATCGACCTGGGCGGCATGGCCAAAGGCTACATCGCGGACCGGCTGAAAGAAGAGCTGCTCGCGGAGGGCGTCACCGGCGCGATCCTCAACCTGGGCGGCAATGTCCTGGTCCTCGGCAAGAAACCGGACGGAGGCCCGTACACGGTCGGGGTCGCCAAACCCGAGGCCGGCAGCAGCGACTATCTGATCACGTTCCCGCTCTCCGACGCCTCGGCGGTCACCAGCGGCTCGTATCAGCGTTTCTTCGAGGAGAACGGCGTGATCTACCACCACATCCTCGACCCGGGGACCGGACTTCCGGCACAGAGCGGACTTAAGTCCGTCACCGTGGTGGCCGAATGCTCCGCTGTGGCCGATATCCTCAGCACGGCGCTGTTCGTGATGGGGAAGGACGCGGGCACGGCGTTTCTCGAAGGCTTCCCCGAAATTGAAGTCTATTTCGTCGATGAGCAGGGAGCACTGATCCGGGATTGAAAAACGGCACGGTCCGCATCGGCGGACGTGCCGTTTTCCTGTTTTCTGTCCATCGCAG
>JAGDDE010000120.1 GCA_017958185.1 Lachnospiraceae bacterium
CTCATCACAAAAAAACCCCACCCCTGCGGGAGCAGCGAGTGGGAGATCCTGCGTACGGGCGCCGATCTGCGCCTGAAATGCCTGGGCTGCGGCCGCATGATCCTCCTCTCCCGCAGAGAGGCGGAAAAACGGCTCCGCGCGGTAAAGCCGGGCGGAAACGATGCATAAAGAGCGCTGGATGAGCCGGCGCTCTTTTTTTGGGCGGTCACGGCTTCTGTTTCCGCTCTTTCTGTCTCAAAAGGCCACAGCAGAAAACCTTCCTGGCGTCTTTTTGCTCCGCTTAGACGCCCCGGCGGATCCTTTTCTTCTGAAGAAGTCCGTTTCTGGGCCGTTTTCTGCCGCTCTGTTCCGTTTTCCGTTCCCTCAGCAGCTAGCTGCTGCTTCTTTCAGAAGGGGTCCTGCTTCTGCCCCGGTCCGCCGGCTGCACTTTTCACGTCTCTTATCCTTATGCCGTCAGCTTTCTGGATCCGCCAGTGCTCAGATCACCAGCCGCATATGCTCCATTTTCTTCCGGTGTTCTTTCCCGGTGGAGATGATGTATATCCTGGTCGTATTGATGCTGCTGTGCCCGAGGATATCCGCCAGTTTGGCAATGTCCTTTTCGATCCCGTAAAAGACCCGGGCAAACAGGTGCCGCAGGTTGTGCGGGAACACCTTCTCCGGCCGCACGCCGGCAAACGCGCAGAGGCGCTTCATATCCCGCCAGATATTGCTGCGGTTCAGCGGATTTCCCCGGGTGCTGAGGAAGACCGCTCCCGCGGCAATGTGCTTTTGCCGGGCGTACGCCCGGATCTTCTTTCGCAGCGCCGGGACAAGGAAAACGCTGCGGGTCTTTCCCTTGCATTTTACCTGAGCTTCGCCTCTGGCCAGCGCTTCGACCGTGATGAACTGCAGTTCGCTCACACGGATCCCCGTGGCGCAGATGGTCTGGATGATCAGGGAAAGCCTCTCCTGGCCGGCTCGTTCCGCCGCCGCAAGCAGCCGCTCATACTCTGTCCGGGTCAGTTCTTTTTCTGCCGGCCAGAAGGCTCGCTTCTGAACGCGGAGTGCCTTGACGCAGCAGTCTCCCCATCCGGAAAAGCGGAGGAATTCGTTGAGCGCCGCCAGCATGGCGTTGACGCTGGCCGCCTGATACTGTGTTTCCAATTGTTCCTTGTAGGCGACTGTGAGCGCTTTGGTGACCGGCCGGCCTTCGGCAAACAGGGCAAAGCGCCCCAGGTCCCGCCGGTACTTCTGCTGCGTAGCCGAGCTTTTCTCGTCCAGGCGCAGCTGTTCCTCAAACGCCCGGACTGTTTCAGGGGTGATGATCCTTTCTTCTCTCATACCGAAGCCCCCTTAAGAGTAAAATATGTTTGTATTATGCCACCGCGTGCGTAAAATGCAAACAGTGCTTTTATTGTGGGCCGACCCCGCGTCTGCCTCTTGACACTTTTCGGCCTTCCCGTGTCATCACCGGCCGGCCCAGCCGCCGGGAATGATGCCGGTTCCATTGTTATTTTTCCTTTCGAGACCGCGTTTGCGGCGGACCGCGGCGCCTGCTTCGCTCCCAATAACAAACGGAGGCATGCCTCTCTCCTTGCGGGAAAGCATGCCTCCGTTTATTTCTGTTTGATCGATATGCCGGATTTCGCCTCTCAAAGCGGCAGTATGAGCCCCAAAGCGAACCACAGTAAACTCAGAAGCGCGAGGAACACCCAGCCCACGCCCTGCCGCAAAAGGAACCACTCGGAGGGCTCCGCCTGCTCGGCGTCACGGATCCGGAACTGCAGGCTCCATCGGAACAGCTCCTCCGCAAAGATGACAGAAACGGCAGTCAAAACGGCAAAGATGATGCCCGGAAACCAGAAGATCGCGCCGCCACGCTGGCCAAGGGGCGGCCCGTCCAGAATGACGGTGACGGATGCGGCAGACGGCTCCGTCAGATCGGATGCTCTTTGCGCACTTCCTGCCAGGTCGCTACGGTCCGGCAGGCTGAGCGGCTCCAGCGAATCTTTTTCGGAGTCGTACAGCCAGCGCTGATCGAGCAGGTCCATGATCGCGCCCCGGAACCAGACCTGCGTTCCCCGGCGGATCGTGATACCGGTCATGAACGGCCTCATCACGTGGTCTTCCGGAACAGCGGACGGGTCTCTTTCCAGCGAGAACGGTCCGTACGTATCGTCCCCGAACTTAAATTCGGCGGTGTTTTTATCCGAGACCGTCACTAAGATCCTTTCGCCCCCCAGCGCTCCTGCATACACCGTACTTTCACCTTCCTGACGTCGTTTCAAAAAGACATCTCCGTACCAAAAGCCGCTTCTGAACATTTCCAGGGCATAGACCGCGGTAAATATCACCGCAATGATCCCTGTAATGATCAAGATGGTTTTGGGAAAGGGTCTCAGGCGCCTGATCCTGTCCATAAACGCCTCCCTGCCCGCGGGCAGATCTCGTTAGAAACCGCAGGCGCCCGGAAGACCGGACGCCCTTGGCTTTAAAAAAAGGAGAATGAAGAAAAACGGTCAATCGTTTTTACTCGTGATCACGATCGTCTTTTCCGCTTTTTTGCGTTTGTTGACGATCATTCCTATGACGCCCCAGGCAAGGAGCGCTGCGACGACGACGCCGGAAAGGATGTACATGACCGGGACCCACGTGGGAGTCTCATAGTCGATGACGGCGCTGTTGAACGCGTTGGAGTTCAGCATGGCGTACATGATGTTCTTGATGGCCGCCAGCAGGACCACCGCGTCGCCCGTTTCACTCGGGTCGCAGTCGAAGTTGCCGCCGCCGACGGTCTGAAGGTTCAGATCGCCTCCGGCATACGCCATCTGGGTGCCGTTCATGTACTGCGGGACCGTATTGAAGTCGCAGATGACACAGCCCTTGAAGCCCCACTCATCGCGCAGGATCTCTGTGCAGAGGCGGTAGTCGCCGCCGGTCCACATGGTGCCCACACGGTTGAAAGAAGTCATTAGACCGCGGCATTCGCTGTCCTTGATAGCGATCTCGAAGGCCTTCAGGTAGATCTCGCGCAGAGACTGCTCGGTCAGCCAGGTAAGGTCGCCCGTAACGCCGCGGTGCGTCTCCTGATCGTTGGCCACGAAGTGCTTGATCATGGGAACGACGCCTCTCGACTGCAGGCCGCGGATCTCGGCCGCCGCGATCTTGCCGGTGATGAACGGATCTTCGGACATATACTCGGAGCAGCGTCCGCCGAAGACGCTCCGGTGGATGTTCACGCCGGGCGCGTACAGCGCGGAATACGGCTGTCCGGTCACGTCATAGCCCCAGATGCCCTCGTCGCCGATCGTCTTGCCGAGGAGCTCGATGAGTTCCACGTTCCAGGTGGAGGCAAAGACCGGCTCGCTGCAGTACTGGTTCGTACCGCTGATACGCTCCGCGTTCAGGAAGCAGGTGAAGCCGCTGGGGCCGTCGGCCTGCAGTGTCGGAGGCATCTGCACTTCCGGGATCTCCTTGGTCTGATACGCCGCGTGGTTGTACACGTCGATGCAGACCGTCGGGTTCATGGCTGCCATGATCTCCGCCCAGAACGGGTGGTCATAGGCGACGATGGCCCGGAAAGTCTCGGCCGGAGTCTCCGCCGGAAGCAGATCGCGCACCACTTTGGTGGCTTCCTCTTCCATGTCGGGGTAGTCCCAGTCTTCATCGTAGTTGTTGGGGTTGTTCGTCTCGACGTTTTTGATCTCGTCCAGGATACCGCTGACGGCTGCGCGGTCCGCGTCGGTCAGCGCGGTCGGCCAGGTGCCGTTCCAGTCGCTGCGGGACAGGATGCAGTCCAGCGGGGCGTCGGTATCGGTCACGATCGAAAGATCGGTCGCCGTGACGCTGTTCTGCTTCGTGTAGCGGTTGCCGACGGTCTTGCCGGTGACCGGGTCTTTCTCGAAGCGGATGCCCGCGGACGCGGTGCAGTCGAAGGTCCCGACGGATTCATGCGCGTTTTTGGAAACGTAGAAGGTGTACTTGCCGGGATCGAGCTCGTAGCCGGAAAAACCGTTCCCGTTCTGATCGCGGTAGTCATAGGACGCAAAGTCATACGGATCGGCCGTGATGGTCAGGGTCTGGCTCTGGCCGGGACGGAGCTCTTCGGTCTTGGCGAATCCTACCAGCACTTTGTGCGGCTTTTCGATCTGTCCGGGCGTATAAGGCGCCGAAACGTACAGCTGGACGACGTCCTTGCCGGGCTCGGAACCAGTGTTCTTGACGGTCACGTCCACGCTGATCTTGCCGTCCGCCGTGATCGACGTGGTGCTCGGGCTGCCGACGGTCCATTCGAACGTCGTGTAGCTGAGGCCGTAGCCGAACGGGAAGGTCACGTTCTTCTGATACCACTGCTCGCCGTCAGTCAGCGCACGGGTCTCATAGTAGCGGTAGCCTACGTAAACGCCCTCTTCATAGTGGACGAAATAGTACAGGCCTTCGTTGTACTGGTCGAATGTCTGGTTTTTGCTGATCTTCTTCTGGGTGATGCCCGTGCCGAAGTTGATGCTGGTCGGGTTGGCCAGAAGATCGGTCGCCCAGGTGTCCACGGTGCGGCCGCTCGGGTTCACCTCGCCGGTCAAAACACTGCCCAGCGCCAGGATGCCCTGTTTGCCGGTGAAGCCGATCCACAGCGCGGCATCGATCTTGTCGGCAAACGGATACTTGGCGGTGTCGAACAAAAAGTCCGCTTCCATGGCCGAAGGGATGTTGAACAGGACAACGACCTTCTTGAAACCGGCGTTCGCGACTTCGGTCAGCATGTCGATCTCGTTCTGATCCAGCTGCAGGTAGTGGGAATCTTCGCTCACGGCCCCGGCGCTGCTGCCCTGATGACGGGGCAGGTCGGCGCCTTCGCCGCCGATACGGGTGATCACCACGATCGCCAGGTCGTTGTAGTTCTTGTAGCTGTCGCGCACGTCCTTTGTGTACATGGCGATCGGCGTTTCACCGACGGTGAAGGCCTTGTCGTCGCCGCTGTCGAGGTCAGTGTTGTTGTTCGAGCGTCTCTCTCCGGAGATCTTGTCGTTCTCATAGAACGCCTTGAGGGTCGGATTGAGGTTGAAGACGTCCTCCAGGGCCTCGTACAGTCCCTTGTAGGTGATGTCGATGCCCAGACCGGCGAGCCGGTTGTAGAGAGTCGATCCTTCTTCCACGACGAAACTGCCCGAACCGCCGCCGCTGAAGGCGAGGTTGACGCTGTTCTTGCCGAAGATGGTCACCTTCGCGCCGCGGTTCACCGGCAGCGCGTTGTCTTTGTTCTTCAGGAGAACGAAGCCTTCCTCGGCGACCTCGATGTTGACTCTGGCCGCGTTGTCATAGGCTTCCTTCTTGCTGTTGGCGGTAGGAAGATACATCATCGGGACGGAATCGTCGTAGATCGGCCGTGCGGAGCCGAAGATCAGATTCGCGAAGTCCCACAGCATCGTATTGGCCAGTACGTTTACGGCTACCACAAGTGCCAGGAGAACAGCGGTGACGATCAGCCAGGCTTTTCCGCCTTTGCTTTTGATAAAGTCGATAAACACTGTCTTATCTCCTTCCTGAGCGCTTTAATAGTTCTTGGCGGGAAGGCCGCGGTTCGCGTCCCAGATGATGACGCCCGTGGTCTCGAGCTTGATGCAGTCGACAATGGGGGCGGCCGCTTCCAGCGTGGAACCGGTCATGGGAACGCTGTTCTTGGTGATGAGGCGGATGACGTTGTTGCCCTTCTTCAGGGAGATGGTCGTGCCGATCTGGTAATCCTGGAACGGCAGGCAGTCCAGCTGGCTCGCCGGATCGTCGTTTTCGGCTCTCGGC
>JAGDDE010000121.1 GCA_017958185.1 Lachnospiraceae bacterium
CGACGCAGCAGTCTTTTTCCGGTCCTCCCGTTGAGAACTTGGCTAATATATGTGCCAACTTCTCAACGGGCCGCCGGCCCCTAAACGCAAGAGGCGCCGCAGCAACCTTCCGGCCGCTGCGGCGCCTCTTCAGGGCGGTGTCTCCCGCGCAGTATGTCTGTTTCGCCCGTCTTCTCTACACATCATACGTCTTATCGATCGCCTTGAGTTCCTTGAAGGTGTCGATCTCGACGATATCCTCGTCAAAGCACTCGCGGATCTCCACGGCGTAGTGCTCTTTTTCGTATACCAGCGGGACCTGCTCCCAGTAGCGCTCCTTGCCGCCCGGCGAGGCGTACACCTCGGGGATATCGGCGCTCAGGCGGTGGCCGTCGGCCTCGTTCCAGTACGAGATGCCCACCATCTGCCAGATGTCCTCGCCCTCGCCGCCGACCTTCTGCTCCGCGATGATCCCGTCTTTCACGCGGAAGCACCAGTCGTCGGTCCGTTTCTTGCGGATGCCCAGAAAATCCGAGGTGTAATGATACTTCCGGATGATCGCGGGGTTGCTCAGCAGCAGATCCGCCTCGAAAACATACGCGTTCGAGAGCAGATAGCGCGCGACCAGCGCGGAACTGATGTTGTTGGCCTCGTTATAGACCGGATTCTCCAAAAACCGGATCATCGGGTACTTATAGAGCAGCTGGTCAAAGAGCTCGCTCAGATACCCGCGGACGATGTAGATCTCGTTGATCCCGGCCGCCAGACAGGCATCGATCAGCCGGTCGATGATCCGCACGCCGTGCACGCGCACGAGCGGCTTGGGCGTATTGAAGGTGATGGGCACCAGACGGCTGCCGAAGCCCGCCGCCACGAACACGGCCCGCCGCGCCCGGTAGGGCTCCAGCGCGTCCAGGCCCTGGTTCGTGATGCGCCCGCCCTCGGCATAGCCCAGTTCGGCCAGTTCCTTCATCACACGGTTGACCGTGCCCAGGCTGCAGCCGGTCAGCTTCTCCAGATCGCGCTGCGAGAGCGCCTGCTTTGCCCCGGCCAGGGTCTCCAAAAGGTCAAACTGTTTTCTGCTCAATGCCATAGCTGCCTCCGTCAGGGGGCGGCGCCCCCTTCTATGATCGTTCTGCGTTTATTTTCAGTCATTTCGGCGGGAAAGTCAAGCACCTCTGCGTCACTGTAGCGCCGGGATTCCTCTCTATGGCTGGAATTTAAAGATTTATTTATCCGTTCTCCAGTCCGGTAAAGTTGTATATCCTTTGATCCTGACCCAGATCCTGCCGATCACCCGTTTGAGGGTCCAGTCTGTGTCGTATCGATCGTACGTCCCGGTATAGGTATCGCCGGACTTTGTCAGAGGACTGATGTAATACTCGGAGTTGAACGCATACCGTCCTTTGAGGACATTCTCGTCGGATTCATAGATGCTCCGGCTGCCGGTCACTGTCGTTGTGTTGCCGTAATCGCGTATGCCGCGTTCGCCTTCGGCCACGGTAAACCCGCCCGTCCCGGCAGAATATGTCACCGTATTCTTTTGATAACTCCCGCTCCGCTCCAGTTCTGCGGTATAGCTGAACAGGAAATACGCCGCTTTCGGTACGATACGGTCACCGCCGGCATAGAAGGCGGAAACATCTCCGAAGGAGTCCCTGTTCACTCTGAACTCCTCCTTCCTGTCTTCTTTCGCAAAGTACGTCCAGAAGTTCTCCGCGGTCAGTTCCACCGCGCGGTACAGGTCCGTATTGATATAATAATGACCCCCGATCTCCAGGATGCCTTCTTTGGAAGTGACGGAGATCCCCAGATAACGCAGTCCGTCTTTCCTAAACAGCCCCCGTGTATCGCCATTGTTGATCACAAGGAATTCCTCTCCGTCCGCCAGGGCCGTGCCGTCCGCCCTGATCACGATCCTTCCCGGTACTCCTTCCTCGGCGGCCCCGGTAAGCTCATACGAACCGGCAATCGCAGCAGACTGATTCTGACAGCAGTACAGCGCGCTGCGCTTCGGATCATCCAGCCGGTAATAGTAGAAGGAATCGGTTCTGACCTTGGTGACGCCGTCTTCCGAATAGGTGCCGAAGTACAGCAGCGCCGCCAGGCCGTCCTCATTTTTCAGGACGAACTGATTGGAAGAGATGGCCTCCCACCGGAACGATTCCCCGTTCACGAGGCAGGTATGGTCTTCCGACAGCGTGACCGTATGCAGGATCCGGTAAACGGAGTCAAGGTTCCCCGTCGCATAATACGTATGGAACACATCCGGAAGATCTTCGCTTTGATAGGCAAAGACCGCGTCATTCAGATACAGTCCGGATCCTATCTGGATCCTTCCGGGCACTGTCGAAGAGTAGTGATACACCTTTTTCCCGGTTTTGTCGAAGAATCCGCTATACTCGCGCACGATGAGCAGCTTCATTTCTTCTTCGCCCAGCCTCGCTGTCCCATCCTCCGCCAGGCTGAACCGGACGGGGTATCCGCCACTGTTGCTCGTATTGATCAGATCATATGTGCCGGCCAGCGCGCGGTCAAAAGCATCTCCGTAGTAACGGACAGACTGCGTGTCCGGACTTGCCGCAGCGGCATAGTACTCGAGTTCGTCCGCATCGATCCCGTCACTGTTCCAAGGCCCACTGAGCAGCACCGCAGCAGCGATGCTGTCCCCTTTCAGGATCAGGATCTGGTTTGCGGAAACGGCTTTCCAGGTATAGTTTTCCTGCCCCATAGTGCAGCCGTGATCCGGCAGGAAGGTGATCACTGTTTCCGGATCGTAACGGTAGACGCCGTCACTGTACGAGAAGGTATAATACGAGCGAAGGAAGGCGTCGCTACTGCCTTCATACTCCGGTGCGTTCAGGAGCGTCGGGGCTTCCCGGTGCTCCGCAGCGGGCGCGCTTCCCCGCGGGACCCAGACTCTGCCGGATACCCGGACCGCATTCCAGTCCAGCGGAACAAAGGTCCGGGAAACGGTATATTTCCCGTTCTCCGCAGCGGGTTTTTCTGTGAAACTATAGTCAGCGAAAACGGTCCTGCCCCGCAGCTCGGCCGCCCGGTCGGTGTAATAACGGGAATGGTCGGTCAGGATCGTGTTTCTTCCTTCTCTGACGTCCATTCTGTCATACAGATCCTCCTGTGTAAAAACATCCGCCGAGGCATCGTACGTGACTTTCCGGAACCGGCTCGTGCCTGTCCCCCGGATCTCCGCGATATAGGAGAAGAAGGCGTAGGCCGTCCTGGGCGCCAGCCGATCCGGGCTGAACATAAAGGATTCCACGCCGCCGAAGGCATCCTTATTCACGGTGATCTCACGGGAGTTGTCAAGCGCTGTGAAATAATCCCAGAAATTCTCCGTTGTCAGCTCGATTGCTTCATACCGGGCAGTATCTATGTATGTGCCGAAGGCGTACTGATCGTAACTGTCGCTTTTATACTCCAGAAGCGTCAGGACCCCGTCCTGAAGCTGTACGGCCTGATCCGGAACGATGATGTACGTGCCTCTGAAAGAACCTTCCTCCGCATTTCCGGTGAAGAAATACTTCCGATTTCCTGCCTGATCATAAAACCCGGGACAGTATTCCGTCAGGATCAGCCGATACTCCTCCCCGCCGATCTGAGCCGTCCCGTCCTCCCGGATCACGATCTGCGCCGCAGCGGAGGAATCGCCCGTATGATCGGCTGCCAGCACGAATGTGCCGGCCATGCTGCTTGCAAAATTTTCCCGATCCATCATAATCGCTTTCGCGCTGTCTTCCGGGGTATAGGCGATCCGGGATACGGTCCCGTCTGCCTTCTCCGTCCACCGGATCCGCCCGACGACCTGTTCTCCGCTCAGGACTTTGATGAACACGCCGTCCGAGGTAAACGGCTTCCAGGTATATTCCTTTCCGCCCACACTGCAGGTGCGGTCAGCCCGAAGGACGATCCGGTTCGCAAGATCCGCATGAGCGTAAAGATCGTCCATCCGATCGAGACGGGTATACGCCGCCATGACCGCGCTCAGATCCCTGTCATACGGCTCTTCCGGCCGAAGCTCCGGGGGGATGTAAGTGCCGTCCAGCAGGCCGGCAATGACGTCCGCCGGGATGCCGTATCGCGTGCCGAGACGGGTCAGACGGTCTTGCAGCCAGACGTCAAACTCCTCCTGGCGCTGCGTATTTTCATTTAAAGCATCCCGGGCTTCTTTGAGCGAAGTCTCCAGTGTACTGATGGTGCTTTTCTGCTCATTTCCCTGCTTTTCCAGGTCAGATACCTGGGCCTTCAGCGAGTCGATCTCGGCCAGGATCTCTTCACTGGGGCCGCAGGCCGCCAGAACTGCGCACAAAAAAAGGACCAGGGCAAGCATGGACAGTAGTTTTTTCATTCTTATGGCTCCTTTGCTGTAGGATCGTTTGGTGGATCTGCCTCCATCCGAGGGAGGGCGGTGTTTGTAACGGTATTGTAACATGTCCCGCAGGGGAATTCAACCGGCGGCGGATACTTTCGTGCACTACACTGCAAAAGCGCCTTGATCAAAGAAAAAGGCGGATCATGCCTCCGCCTTTCTCTGACAGAATCTCTTCTTCCCGTCCCGCGAAAGGACTGCTTCCGTATTTCGGCCGTTCCCGTTTCCGCCTTACAACCACCGGACCTGACCGGTCCGGATATCATAGACGGCGCCTTCAATGACCGCCTCGCCGGCCTCCGGATGTTCCGAAAACTCCCGTTTCAGTCTCTCCACCGCGTGCTGCACATTCAGGCAGCAGGCCTTCTCCGGATCCTTTTCGCTGCCGACAGCCGCCAGGATATCATCTGTGATGTACCTGATAAAGCCGTCTCCCCCGCCCGAAAGCGCCGCCGCTACGGCGCCGCAGCCGGTGTGCCCCAGAACGATGATGTGTCCGCAGTGCAAATGCCCGGCCGCGTATTCGATGCTCCCGATCTGGTGGTTGTCCAGCACATTGCCGGCTACGCGGATCACGAACAGATCCCCTATGGAAGCCTGAAAGATCAGCTCCGGGATCACGCGGGAGTCCGAACAACAGAGGACGATCGCGTAGGGGTGCTGGCCATGGAAGGCAGTCTCCTCCAGGCGCTTTATGTCTGCTGCCTTCAGGAATTGTTGGTTTCCTTGCTGCAGTCGGTTACGGATCTTCATAATGCTGTCTCCCTTAAATATGCTCTATCTGTGCGTCACTTTTGCCTTGATTAGAAGAATAATTCTAAGATCATTTTTGATACCCGACTACTCCAGCACTGCTTTTCTGCCTTCTCATTTATCGCTATCACAGCAGAAAAAACTCTCTCTAAGGGAAGAGATCTTCCGGTTCTTCATTCCTTTTTCGGCCCATCCGAATAATAGCAAAAGAGAGCCAAGAGTCGTAATGCAAAAGGAAGTTTCGCACTCGTTGGGCAAACGTCATGCCCCTTCCCCAGACTGGCAAGTGCTTCTGCGCGAAACAAGCCATTTCCCTTAACTGCGGCCGGTAAACCTCTCGATCCTCTTTATCACACAACAACACCTGTCTCCAGATAAAAGTCAACCGCCAAGCGATTCTCTTCAGGAGCGTCTTCTGAAACTCTGTGTCCTGACGATACTCGTCATGATCATTAAAGAACGACCACCTTTCATGTGTCGAAATCCAGGCATCCGTCAGATTTTTCATGCTCGTCCCATGAACGATACTGCTGTTTCGCAGCCGGTAATGATACAGAGGCGCCGCGACCGTCTCCATACGGCGGGCATGCAAAAGACATTTATATGTAACAGCAATATCCTCATAGGTTCTCCCCTCTGGGAAAAAAATACCATTGAACAACTCTTTCTTCCATAGTTTGTTCATAAGACGACTGCTGATAGGGCCATCGATCACAGAAATCAAAGCTTCTCTGATAGAATACACCTCTTTTGTCAATGATAAAGGCGTTGATCTGTTTTTTCTTTCAAAGGTGATCCCGCAGAAAACTACATCTGCGCGCTGGTCCTGTGCTTTACGAAGCAAGACTTCCAGCATGTTTACTTCCAGCCAGTCATCACCATCAACAAAAATGATATACTCGGCAGGACCAGCCATTGCCCATTCCAATCCGCGGTTTCTGGTAGCCGCTACACCTCTGTTTTCAGTATGTATCACATGAACACGGGAGTCTTGTTCCGCAAAACTGTCACAAATTGCCCCAGAACCGTCATCAGAACCATCGTCGATCAGAAGGAGCTCTAAATCACCATAAGATTGTTTAAGAATACTATCTATGCAATTGCTCAGATAGGCTTGTACGTTGTAAACAGGAACAATGACATCGATCATGGAGCTATGCCGTCTCCTTTATTATTTCTTTTCAATATCTTACCTTAAGCAGTCTAATTTTTCAATAGTTCCTGTTATTTTTTTAAAGGGGTTTTTTCGGCTTTTGCTTTCACGCACTGTCCTGTGAAAGTGCCGGTCCAAAGAAAAAGGCGGACCTCACGTCCGCCTCTTCGTTTTTTACTTTTTATACCCTGCATACCACTTGGCAAAAGCTCTCAGCCCCACCCGGATCCCGATCTTTGGAGTAAAACCGTAATCTCTCTCCAGGGCGGAGGCGTCGGCATAGGTCAGCGGCACATCGCCCGGCTGCATGCCCGTCAACTCGCGGTGACCTTCAAAGTC
>JAGDDE010000015.1 GCA_017958185.1 Lachnospiraceae bacterium
ATGATTGATGTAGGGTTCTCCGGAGCGACGCAGCTGGCCGTCATGCGAGCCTTTCGCCAGACGGTAGGCCGCCTCGATCTGCGACATGTCGTCGGAAGGATGGTAACGTCGCACATGCGCCAGAAGCTGGGCAAAGAGCTGGTCGGAGTCCTGTTCGGGCGTGAACGACTGCAGCATCTCGTCTTCATCGGACAGGGAAAGCGTGTGCTGCGTCATGAGGGTCTCGATCTCGGGGCGCAGTTCGCTGTCCGCTTCATCCGGGACGGGCGCGGTTTCTCTGAGCTCAGGTTCGGTTTGACGGAGATCTTCTGTCATGGGCAGTCCTCCTTTCTCCGTTGTTTTGGCAGGTCCCAGGCCGGGGATGCGGCCGGATTCTGCAAATCAAAAGTACAGCCTCCCGGCACCGCAGGGATGCCCCGGAGACCGTACCTTCCGCACGGGATCGCGTTTATTTGTGGAAGTGGCGGACCAGATTGACTGTCAACGCCAGATAGTTCTCGGGGATCTCCTTGGTCATGTTCAGCGCCTCGGCCAGGTCGATATCTTTGAATTCGCCGTCCAGATGAACGATGGCGCGGTTCCGGTGGCCGGCCAGCAGGGCGTCGACGGCCTTTTCTCCCATCAGGGAGGCATAGACACGGTCCTTGCAGGTGGGCGAACCGCCGCGCTGCAGATACCCCAGATTGGTGGCGCGGCTCTGGATGCCGGTCGCATTTTCGATACGGGCAGCCAGGCTTTCCGACTGTCCGATGCCTTCGGCATTGACAATGATGTGCTGCTTCTTGCCGGCGGCCACCCGCTCTTTGATCCGGTCGATCAGGGCGCGGTCATTGTAATCGTAGGTCTCCGGCAGGAGGACTTCCTCAGCGCCGCAGGCGATGGACGTCCACAGAGCGATGTAGCCCGCCTTGCGGCCCATGACCTCGATCACGCTGATGCGCTCATGCGCCGTCGAGGTGTCGCGGATGCGGTCGATGGCCTCCATGGCCGTGTTGACGGCGGTATCAAAGCCGATGGTGTAGTCCGTGCAGGCCAGATCCAGATCGATGGTCGCCGGGACCGCGATCACGTTGATGCCTTCCTTGGAGAGTTCCAGCGCGCCGCGGAAGGTGCCGTCGCCGCCGATGGCGACCAGGGCGTCCACGTCGTGGCTGCGCAGGATGGCGGCGGCTTCCTGCCGTCCTTCCTTCTCCATGAAGCGCTGGCTGCGGGCCGTATAGAGGAAGGTGCCGCCGCGCTCGACGATATTGCCCACGTCGCTGGGCGCCAGCTCCGACATCTCATCTTTCAGGAGGCCGGCGTAACCGCGACGCACACCGAGCACACGCAGGCCGTATGTCTGGGATACACGCGTGACCGCGCGCACCGCCGCATTCATGCCGGGGGCGTCGCCGCCGCTCGTCAGGACCGCGATCGTTTTGACTGGATTATTGCTCATTTCTTTTTCCTCCTGTTTTTTGACGGCCTGCCGGGCCATCCTGCCGCTTTTTCCGGCATCGGCGCATCATCGCGCAGTATAGTTATAATTCGTCTTCCAGATTTCTTCAACTTTTTTTTCTTTCAAAGCGACCTTTTTTTCCCCGAAAGTCTCGCGGATCTCGGCTATCACGTCGTCTGTGAGCTCCAGCGAGGCTGTGGCGGGCAGCCGTTTGGCCTGGCGTTCTTTCCTGAGATAGATGACGGCGGGTTCGCCGCGCAGCAGGTGCATCAGCTGACGCTCCCGCAGGCGGTAGTCCTCCTTGTCTTCAAACAGGATGAACAGTTCCTGCTGCATGCCGGAGAACGGCAGGAGCCTCTCGCAGATCAGTTTGCCCTTGGGATCGTCGCCGATCGAGACCCGCCCGCGTACGAACACGCGGTTGCCCTCGGTGAGCTGATCGCGGTATGAATCGCATTCCCGCGGGAAGAACATGACCTCTACGGTATCGGTCATATCCTCCAGGGTCGCGACGGCCATGGTCTTTCCGTTCCGTGTATTCTTGAAGGAGCAGCTCTGCACCAGTCCGCCTACGATCACGGTGGAGCCGTCGGCCACGCCGGCCTCGCCGCTTTCCTCGTCGACCGTGAAGTCGGAAAGGCGGGCAGTCACATTCCGGCGCAGCCGCTCTTCCTCCTCTTCCAGCGGGTGTCCGGAAACGTAAAGCCCCAGGACTTCTTTTTCCAGGCGCAGTTTTTCGCTGCGAGGGTATTCCGGGATGTCCGGGAAGATTGTGCGCTCGCCGATCTCTCCGCCGCCGAACAGATCGAACAGGCTCATCTGTCCTGCGACGTGGTCCTTCTTCTCACGCTGGAGCTTCTCCATGATATCACCGTACACGGCCATCTTCTGGCTCCGGAATCCGGGCAGCGTATCCATGGCGCCGGCCAGGATGAAGTTCTCCACCGTGCGTTTGTTGATCTCACGGACATTCATGCGGGACAGGAAATCTTCGAGGTCGCTGAAAGGACCGCCCCGGTCCCGCTCCGCTGCGATCAGGTCGACCACGCTTCGTCCCACACCGCGGATGGCGGAGAGGCCGTAACGGATCGCATTGCCGGAAGGCGAAAAGCCGTAGGTCCCCTCATTGATGTCCGGCGGAAGGATGCGGATGCCCATCTGGCGGCAGACGGCGGTATACTCGGAGACCTTGGAAGAAACGTCCATGACCGAAGTCATGAGCGCCGCCATGAACTCCACGGGATAATACAGCTTCAGGTAGGCCGTCTCGTAGGCGACGAAGGCATAGGCGGCCGCGTGGGAGCGGTTGAACGCATAGCGCGCGAAATCCGTCATCCGGTCGAAGATCTGATGCGCCACGTCCTCCGGGATCCCGCGTGAAAGGCAGCCGGGCACGCCTTCGGCAGCATTTCCGTAGACGAAATTCTGCCGTTCCTTCTGCATGACGGACTCTTTTTTCTTGCTCATGGCGCGGCGGACCAGATCGCTGCGCCCCAATGTATATCCGCCCAGGTCCCGGACGATCTGCATGACCTGTTCCTGGTAGACGATGCAGCCATAGGTAGGCTTCAGGATCGGCTCCAGTTCCGGACAGAGGTACGTCACACTGTCCTGATTCTGTTTGCCCTGGATATACTGAGGGATGAAATCCATGGGGCCCGGCCGGTAAAGAGAGATCCCGGCAATGACGTCTTCGATATCATGCGGCTTCAGTTCTTTCATAAAGGTCTTGAAGCCGCCGCTTTCCAGCTGGAAAATGCCTTCCGTCCGTCCGGAAGCGATCAGCTCAAAGACTTTCGGATCGTCGTAGCTCATGGCGTCGAAATCGACGGTATATCCGGTACGGTCTTTGACGAAGCCCAGCGCCTGCTGGATGACGGTCAGCGTCCGCAGACCCAGAAAGTCCATTTTCAACAGGCCCAGTTCCTCGATCGTCGTCATGGTGAACTGGGTCGTGAGCTGGCCGTCGGCGCTGCGGGACAGCGGGACGTAATTGTCGACCGCCTCCCGGCAGATGACGACGCCCGCCGCATGCGTGGAAGCATGGCGGGGCAGTCCCTCCAGACGTTTGGAGAAATCGATGAGCTTGCGGATGGTCTCATCCGTATCGTAGAGAGCTTTCAGATCGCGGCTCTGTTCCAGCGCTTTATCCAGTGTGATGCCCAGTTCCTTGGGGACGAGTTTAGCGACTCTGTCGCAAAGCGCATACGGCAGGTCCAGCACGCGTCCCACATCGCGGATCACGCCGCGCGCCTGCAGCGTCCCGAAGGTCACGATCTGCACCACACAGTCCGCTCCGTACTTTTCCGTGACGTATTCGATCACTTCCGGGCGGCGCTCGTAGCAGAAGTCCACATCGATATCGGGCATGCTCACCCGCTCCGGATTCAGGAAGCGTTCAAACAGCAGACGGTAGCGGATCGGGTCGATATTGGTGATATGCAAAGTGTACGAGACCAGGCTGCCTGCAGCGCTGCCGCGCCCGGGGCCCACCGCGATCCCGCGCGAGCGGGCGAAACGAATGAAATCCCAGACGATGAGGAAATAGTCCACATAGCCCATGGTCTCGATCACGGACAGTTCGTAGTTGAGGCGCTCGGTGAGCTGCGGCGTAACCTCAGAGTACCGCTCGGAAAGGCCTTCTTCGCAGAGCCGGCGCAGGTAGGAAGGCGCATCGTACGGCTCGGGGACCGGGAAGCGCGGCAGTTTGGTCACACCGAATTCGATCTCCACGCGGCAGCGCATGGCGATCTCGTGCGTACGCTGCACCGCCTCGCGGGCATACGGGAACAGAGCCAGCATCTCTTCCTCGGATTTGAGGTAATACTGGCCGCCTTCATACCGCAGGCGATTCTCATCGGTCACCTTCTTGCCGGTCTGGATACAGAGCAGCAGATCGTGCGGCTCGGCATCCTCGGCCAGCGGATAATGTACGTCGTTAGTCGCGACCAGCGGGATGCCCAGTTCTTCGCTGATGCGCAGAAGGCCCGTATTGACGGTGCGCTGTTCGGGGATCCCGTGATCCTGCAGTTCCAGGAAATAATTGTTTTCGCCGAAGATCGAGCGGTACTGAGCCGCTGCCGATACGGCCTCTTCGTAAAAGCCCCGTTTTAAGAGCGATGGGACTTCCCCCGCCAGACAGGCGCTCAGCGCGATGATGCCTTCGTGATAGCGGGCCAGGATCTCTTTGTCGACCCGGGGCCGGTAATAGAAGCCGTCGATGAATCCGCGGGAGACGATCTTCATCAGATTGGCGTAGCCGGTGTTGTTTTCCGCGAGAAGGATCAGATGATGGTAGCGTTCGTCTCCGGCTCCCGGTTCGCGGTCCAGGCGGGAGCCCGGCGCCACATACACTTCGCAGCCCAGCACGGGATGGATGCCGGCCGACCGGCAGGCGCGGTAGAAATCGATCACACCGTACATGACGCCGTGGTCCGTGATGGCCATGGAATCCATGCCGAGTTCGCCGGCGCGGCGCACCAGATCTTTGATCTTTCCGGAGCCGTCCAGCAGACTGTATTCGGTATGCAGATGCAGATGGGTAAAAGCCATGTTCCTCTCCTCCGGGGCTCCCCGCGGTCCTCAGGCCGGGATCCCTTTGCGGCGCTGCCGGGAGTAGCGGCGGGTGCCGGGCCAGCCGTCGTTTACTCTTCCTCTTCGGTCTCTTCGTCTCCGTCCAGACCGAGCAGTTTGTCCAGATACTCGTCCGTATCGAATTTTTTCAGGTCCGAAATGCGCTCGCCCAGACCCATATAGGCCACCGGGATGCCCAGTTCCTCCTGGATCGCGATGGCGATGCCGCCCTTGGCGGTCCCGTCGAGCTTGGTCAGAGCCAGCGCATCGACATGAGTGACCTCCAGGAACTGCCGCGCCTGATTCAGGGCGTTCTGTCCGGTCGTCGCATCCAGCACCAGCAGGGTGAAAACGCGGTAATCGCCGGCTTCCCGCTCCGCCACGCGGCGCATTTTCCGGAGTTCCTCCATCAGATTCTTTTTGTTGTGCAGACGGCCGGCCGTATCGCAGAGCACGACGCGCGCTCCGCGGGCACGGGCCGCCCGGATCCCGTCGTACAGCACGGCGGCCGGATCGGCGCCTTCTCTCTGCGAGACCATCTCCGTGCGGGAGCGGACAGCCCACTCTCCGAGCTGGACAGCCGCGCCGGCGCGGAAGGTGTCCGCCGCGACGAGCAGGGTCTCGATCCCCTGCTGCTTCAGCTGGAAAGCCAGTTTTCCGATGGTGGTCGTCTTGCCGACGCCGTTCACGCCCACGACGAGCACGATGGTCTTCTCGCTCTCCATGGGATACTCCGGAGTCAGCTCCTCGAGCTGCTGCTTCATGATAAGCTTCAGGATCTCCCGGCACTGATCGGCTTTTTTGATGCGCGCCGCCCTAACGCCCACCTTCAGGTCGTCCAGGATCTCGGCCGAAGCCTTCATGCCCACGTCGCTCATGATGAGGGTCTCTTCGAGTTCGTCATAAAAATCGTCGTCCAGTTCGCTGACGGAAAACAGGTTTTTAAAGAAATTCAATGCCATACTTATTGTTCATCCAGGATCTTTTTGCTTTCGGGATCCGTCAGGGTCACGGAGACCAGGACGGAAATGCCTTTTTCCTGCATCGTCACCCCGTAGAGGCGGTCGGACATTTCCATGGTGCCGCGTCGGTGCGTGATGATCAGGAACTGTGTGGTATCTTTGAGCCGGCTGAGATAATCCGCAAAGCGGACCACGTTCGGTTCATCGAGCGCCGCTTCGATCTCATCCAGCAGGCAGAACGGGGAAGGTTTGAGGCGCTGGATCGCAAAAAGCAGCGCGATCGCCGTCAGGGCCTTCTCCCCGCCCGACAGCTGCATCATATTCTGCAGGCGCTTGCCCGGCGGCTGGGCGCTGATGATCACGCCCGCTTCCAGGAGGTCTTCGCCTTCCTGGAGTTCCAGAGTCCCCTTGCCGCCGCCGAAGAGCTCGCGGAAAACGAGATCGAACTCCCGGCGGATCACCTCGAACTGTGCCTTGAACTGCTTCTCCATGCCTTCGTCGAGCTGTCGGATGATCTTCTTCAGGTCCTCTTCCGCCTTCAGCAGATCGTCCTGCTGGGCTTTCAGGAACTCGTAACGTTCCGAGACTTCCCTGTATTCTTCGATCGCATTGACGTTGACGGGGCCGAGCGCACGGATCTCGCTCTTTTTGCCGGAGATGAATTTGCGGGCCTCGCTCAGGCTGCGGATCGACGGATCATACGCGGCGCGTGCCTGCGAAGGCGTCATCTCGTATTCCGTCCACAGATATTCGGCCTGTTTTTCGATCTGTTCTTCCAGCCGCTGCAGCGTTCCCTGCAGGCGGAAGTATTCTTTGTCCAGTTCCGAGATCCGGCGGGTAAGTTCCTCGCGCGCATCGAAAAAGCGTTTCTGCTCCTTGCGCCTGCTGTCGCGCAGGCTCTGGTCTGCCGTGATCTGCGCGCCCAGCGCTTCGTATTCCGCGCGGCCCTCTTCCAGGGTCCTGCGGTGATCCGCGATCTCCGCTTCTTTTTCTTCTGCCGAGGAAGCGCTGCCCTCATAGTCTTTCCGGAGCTGCTCCGCTTCTGAGCGGCATCGTTCGAGCTCGCCGTTCAGCCGGCGGATGTTCTCGACCATGAAGCTGTTTTTCTGCTCCAGCCCCGCGAACTCCACGCGCAGCGCTTCCAGTGCGCGGGCCTTTTCCGCCCGGCGGTTCTTCTCGCGTTCCACGCGGGCCGTGATACCGCCGATCTCGCGGCGGCGCAGCGCGTTCTCCTTCTCCAGCTGCTCGTTTTTCTCTTCGGAGGCTCTCTTGTCTGCTTCCGCGGCGGCCAGCTGCTGCTGCAGTTCCTTTTCGCTGCGTCGGGAATCGGCGCAGCCGCTCGTCAGATCATTCAGGGCGCGCTGCTTTTCTTCCAGCTGCATCTGAACGGAAAGCAGAGAGAGGCGGGCCTCTTCGGTCAGGGAGCGCACGCTTTCCAGGCGATCGTGCAGCGAGGCGCAGCTGCGGGAGACTTCAGCGCCCATCTCCTCGATCTTATCCAGTTCTTTCTGTTCTTTCCTGACGCTCTTTTCCAGTTCGGACAGTTCGCGGCGCCTTCCCAGGAGGTTGGAAGCGTTTTTGAACGCTCCGCCGGAGAGCGCCCCGCCGGGGCTGAGGTATTCGCCTTCCAGCGTGACCAGGTTCAGTTTATAACGGTATTTCCGGGCGATTGCCGAAGCCTTCTCCATATCCCGGATCACCAGGATATGTCCCAGCAGGTATTCGGCTGCCGCCTGATAGCGGGGATCGAAACGGACCAGGTCTGCGGCACGGCCCAGACATCCGGTCTCCTTCAGGGCCGGATGGTCCGCCAGATCGCTGCGGGCCGTCACCGTATCGAGCGGCAGGAACGTCGCGCGCCCGAAAGCATTGGTCTTCAGGAAGCGGATCAGCGCCTTGGCGTCCTCTTCCGTTTCTGTGACGATATTCTGGATGCGGCCGCCCAGTGCGGTCTCTATGGCTGTTTCATAAGCTTTTTCGGTCGTGATGAGGTCGGCTACCACGCCGCAGATGCCTTTCTGCCGGTCTTTCTGCTCCATGACGCGCCGGACGCTGCTGCCATATCCTTCGTAGCGCTCGGTGAGATTGCTGAGCGCTTCAAAACGGCTCTGCACGCGGTGGACCGTCTGCTCCTGCTCCCTCCGGCGCGCAGCCAGTTCGGCCAGCCTGGCATTTTGTTCCGACGATTCCTGCTGGAGACGCTGCGAGAGCGCTTCGTTTTCCTGCAGGCTGTGCTTCGTTTCGGCCAGCGTCTCCGCCA
Source organism: Lachnospiraceae bacterium (assembly GCA_017958185.1). Lineage (GTDB taxonomy): Bacteria > Bacillota > Clostridia > Lachnospirales > Lachnospiraceae > UBA6987. The sequence continues at coordinate 8,234 of JAGDDE010000015.1, forward strand.
GAGTGCCTAAGGCGGCTTTCAGTTCCTGTTCTTCCGAAGCGGCCGTGACGAGCACCTGATTGATGCTGCTCTTTTCCAGAAGGATCTGGCTGCAGCGGGCCTCCAGGGCCCGAATCGTGCCGGTAAGGGCCGCCTTTTCATTCAGGGCGTTCACGATGGCTTCGTTCTTTTCTTCGGCGGACTCTTCCAGAGAGCGGATGGTCTCATCGGCCTTCTCCAGGTCTTCCTCAGCCTTCGTCGTTTTGTCGTCGGTCCGGTCGAGCACTTTGTCCAGTTCGTTTTTCTGCCGGTAGAGATCTTCCCGTTCCGAGCTCAGTCGCTCTTCCTCCGCTGCCAGGGCTTCGCTTCGCCGCTGATATGCTTCGCGGCTGCTCTGCGCCGCGCGGATCTGTTCATTCAGGACGCCGATCCGTCCCTCCAGATTTTCCTGCTGCACCAGCAACTGTGTGCGGCGCTCCTGTCTCTCCTGCGCGGTCTGCTCCAGCGCGGCCAGTGCCTCTGTGACACTGTCGTAGTGCTCTTTCAGGCGGTCTTCCTCGCGGTGGGCGTCTTCCAGATCGCCCGAGACGAGCGCAAGGTCGCCGCGGGCTTTTTCGGCCTGCGCCTCCGCATCGCTCGATTCCAGATAGTACGCGCCGACTTCGGCGTTTTTCAGTTCGTCCCGCAGGACGAGATACTTGCGCGCCGTTTCCGACTGGCGCGCCAAAGGACCGACCCGGTGTTCCAGTTCGGTCACAATATCTGTGATCCGCAACAGATCCTGGTGTTCTTCTTCCAGTTTCTTTACGGAGATCTGTTTTCTGCGTTTGAATTTTACGATCCCGACGGCTTCGTCGAACATCTCCCGCCGCTCCTCGGGTTTGTTGCTGAGGATGCGGTCGATCTGTCCCTGCCCGATGATGGAATACCCGTCGCGGCCGATGCCGGTGTCATAAAACAGTTCATGAACGTCCCTCATGCGGCAGACGCTGCCGTTCAGGCGGTATTCGCTCTCGCCGGAACGGAACAGCTGCCGGGAGACGGTCACTTCATCATATTCCACGGGGAGGCTGTGGTCGTGATTATCCAGCGTGATGGCGACGTAAGCATAACTCATCGCCCGGCGGCTTTCCGTGCCGGAAAAGATGACGTCCTGCATGTTGGAACCGCGCAGCTGGCGGGCGCTCTGTTCGCCGAGCACCCAACGCACCGCGTCAGCCACCTTGCTTTTTCCGCTGCCGTTGGGACCCACGATCCCCATGATGCCCGGTTCGAAGTCAAAGACTGCTTTGTTGGCAAAGGACTTGAAGCCCTGCGCCTCGATGCGTTTCAGATACATAGATCAACCTTTGGTGTCAGAGTTTTCGGCCGGGCTCAGCAGACGGAGCGCCTCGGCGGCAGCGGCCTGTTCGGCCGCTTTTTTGCTGTGTCCGCTGCCTCTCCCGGCATAACGGTCATCCAGGAACACATCGACCGTGAACGTCTTTCGGTGTTCCGGTCCCGTCTCCTGCACGGTGCGGTAACTGATCTCCCGCACGCCTTCCGACTGGACCTGTTCCTGCAGGCGCGTCTTGGCATCGTCGAACAGGCCCGCGTCCACCGTATAGTCCATGACCTCCCGGCGGACGAACTGTTCCGTCTCCGTAAAGCCTGCATCCAGATACATGGCGCCGATTACGGCTTCCAGACAGTCGGACAGCAGTGAATCCCGCGCGGCGCCTCCGGACGCCGTTTCGCCCCGGCCCAGTCTCAGTTCTTCACCCAGACGCAGACGTCTGGCGCAGGCGGCCAGCGAGGGCTCACATACCGACTGCGACCGCAGCCGGGACAGTTTACCCTCCGGGTAGTCCGGATATTTCTCATAGAGATAACGGCTCGAAGCCAGCTCCAGCACGGCGTCTCCCAAAAACTCGAGGCGCTCGTTGCTGGCGGGGGACACGCCGCGGTGTTCGTTCCAGTAAGAAGAATGGATCAGAGCCTGCCGCAGCAGACGCGGGTCGCGGAAGCGGTATCCGAGACGTTCTTCCAGACTATGCGGCATGGGAAATCCTCCTTTCCGGGAATCATAAAAGCGACCGCTCTCCGCGGCCCTCGGACGGAGGGTCACCGGAGGGCGGTCTCGGGTCAGCCTGAGCAGACTGAACTCAGTGGGTCGCGAACCACTGCGTCACGAAATCGCAGGCATCCTGCACCGTAACGATCTTCTCCAGCGTTTCATCGGGAACGGATACCCCGAATTCCTCTTCGATGGAGACGATGATCTCCGCCAGATCCAGAGAATCCGCTTCCAGATCTTCCATAAAGGACTTCTCGGGAGTGATCTCTTCCGGGTCCAGATTCAGTACCTTCGCAACGATCTCTTTGACTTTTTCAAATTCCATTCTCTCCTCCTTGCTCCGGCTTCTGAGCCAGCGCTTCTTTTATTTTTTCGGTAAGATCCAGTCGGGCGAAATTGACACACTGGATCACGGAATTGGCGACTTCTTTGGAAGTGGAATTGCCGTGTGTTTTCATGACGAGGCCGCTCAGGCCCAGCATGGGAGCGCCGCCGTATTCCGAGGCGTCCAGGCTTTTCAGCGTTTCCTTGAGGGCAGGCTTGACCAGCAGGCCTCCGATCTTGGAACGCAGAGTGCTCATCATGCCCTGCTTGATCATTTTGGTCAGAGCGGATGCGGTGCCCTCGTACAGTTTCAGGATGATATTGCCGGTAAAACCTTCGCAGACCAGGATATCCGCGGCGCCGTTCGGGATCTCGCGGGATTCCACATTGCCGATGAAGCGGATGTCTTCACAGGCTTTCAGCAGCGGGAACGTCTCTTTGCACAGCGCGTTTCCTTTTTCTTCCTCCACCCCGATGTTGACGAGGCCGACGGTCGACTCGGCGACACCGATGATGTTCTTCATGTAGATGGTGCCCATACGGGCAAACTGCACCAGATGGCTGCTGCGCGCATCCACGTTGGCGCCGCAGTCGACGAGCAGGGAGACCCCTTTCAGCGTGGGGATCAGGACGGCCAGGGGCGCCCGCTCCACACCGGGCAATCGTCCGACGATCAGCTGTCCGCCGGCCAGGACGGCTCCGGTGCTGCCGGCCGAGATGAAGCCGCTCGCTTCTCCGTTGCGGAGCATGCGCTCGCCTACGACCAGCGAGGAATTGCGTTTCTTCCGGATGGCGGCCACCGGGTGTTCCCCGGTCTCGATCACTTCGTCCGCATGGACGATCGTGACGCGGTCTGCGTCGTACGTGTACTTGGCAAGTTCCGCTTTGATAACGGATTCATCGCCGGTAAGGATCACGGAAAAGCCGCTTTCCCTTTCCAGGGCTTCCACGGCTCCCTTGACGGGCTGAACGGGGGCGTTGTCGCCGCCCATGGCATCGATGACGACTTTGATCTCACTCATGTCGGGTCCTTTCCTGCTGCGGAAACGGGTGGTCTTCGGCCGGAGTGCCGAAGCACGTCCGCGCCAGATAACAATATATAGTATATTCTGCAGAAAATCAAGTTTTTTGGGCACAATTTTCCGGGCCGGAAGAAAAAAGGTTCCCTACAGCCCGAAGAGATAAAAAACGATCATGACGGCGGCCAGCGCCAGATGGAGGAAAAAGGGGATCTTCCAGCTGTGTCTGGCTTCGGCCTGGACCACGAAGTGTCCGTACAGCGGGATGATCAGGCCGATCACCGCCAGCACAAAGACCAGTATCCCGAGTCCGGCATCGATCAGGCTGAGCCCTCCGCCCGTGACCATCGTCTTGATCAGCAGGTAGATCAGCAGGCCCGCGGCCGGGATCAGCAATGCCAGAGAAGCCTGCATATAGGTGATCGACTGCCAGCGTTTTTTCAGCTTGTCTGCCCAGTTCATGGCGGCTCTCCTACAGTTCGTCCAGCGTCTTTCCGAAGTCTTCCAGGAAGTCTGCCATAAAAATGTCCGCTTCCGGAAGAGCCATTTCCGTCAGTTTTTCGTGCGTGGAGGCGGCTGCGCTCCGAAACTCCGTATTGCCGGCCTTGAGTTCTTCCATGCACTTGATCAGCGCCGAAAGCTTATCGGCCGCCTTTACGATGCGCCACAGATACGAGTCTTCCTCCCTCGGTTCGTAGAAGGGGCGGTACTCCTCTCTCAGATCGTCCGGAAGGCGGGACAGCAGGTTCTCGGCCGCCTGCGTCTCGATGTGCCGGTACGCCTCGCGGATGCCGTCGTCCTTGTATTTGACGGGCGTAGGCATATCGCCGGTCAGGATCTCCGTCGTATCATGGTACATGCCGAGCAGCGCGCAGCGGGCACTGTCCAGCTGTTTGCCCAGGCGGCGGTTGCCGATGAGCGCCAGCGCGTGAGCCAGAAACGCGACTTCCAGCGAGTGTTCGCTGATGTTTTCCCGGGTCGTATTGCGCATCAGCGCCCAGCGGTCGATATATTTCATGCGCGAAAGCATCGCAAAGAAACTGCTCATCTCCGGATCTCCAAAGAGGCGGCCTGCTGCAGCCAGGACCAGTAGGGAGTCGTATCGGGCGATACGCTGTCCGCCTTGACGGTCACGGCATTGAAGAGGGTCGCGTTCTGCCGCTGGAAGCAGGGAATCATGACTGCCCAGTCCAGGATATGATCCATACAGGCCCGGTACAGCTGCGCTTTGACTTCGCTGTCGGGACGGCGGCTCAGTTCGTCCAGCAGAAGGTCCAGGCCCAGATCGTTGATATTGGTGAAGTTATAGCCGCCTTCGGACCGGCTGCTGCTGTGGTACTGAAGATAGTAGGCAGGGTCGGTATCGGTCCAGGCCGAACACCACATGGAGGTCTCGCCCAGATTGAGCGCCACGAGCAGGTCGATCTCGGTCTTCACGGTGCGGATATCCAGCACCAGCCCCAGCGAGTGCATCACGCTCTTCACGCGGTCGAGCACGTAGAACAGGGTGGAGGCCGGATCGGAAGGATCGTCGCAGATCAGGATCTCGAAGCGCTGCGGAGCGCCTTCCGGCGAAGTCGCCTGTCCGGTCGCTTCGTCGAAGACGTAGCCGGCGCGCCGCAGGTAGCCCTTGGCGGCATCCAGCGCGGCGGCGGCGCGATCTTCCGCCGTCATGCCCGGCGTGAAGATCTCTCCGCCCACCTGATTCAGCGAATACGCCGCGTGATAGTCGGGATCGTTCTTGTGCGGGGCCGCATAAAAGGTGTACGAGATGGGGTAGTCGATCACGGTCGCGGAGTCGCCGTACTGCTGGGCGCGGACTTCGTCGCGGTACGCCGCGAACAGGACTGCCAGCGCCTTGCGCAGCGACTTGGAGGATTCGGAATCCGGCAGGCCCGCGATATTGATCTTTTCGGCATTGATCCCGATGAAGGAGTAGGCGGCCGTATCGTAGCGGCTCGAGAGGATCCGGTCGCCGTTCAGTTCGCCGTTGGCGTTCATCAGGCGGATCGTGTCGTACAGAGCGCGGGTCGAGGAGATGTCCGCGACGTCGATCTTATTCTGGAAGATCGCGTAGATATACGCCTCTTCCTGAGAAGAATAGATGCTTTTGCCGACGGTGATCAGTTCCAGTTTGTCCACGTTGGGGGGGCCCTGATAATACAGGTGGTTGGCTTCCAGACTGCAGATCCCGTGATCGGCGTCGTAGGGAGTCCCGTATACGAAGGGCCCGGCGCCCACCGGGATTGTCCACTGCCCGTCGTTCAGACGGAAATTGCTGCGTATGAACCCGAAGCGGTGCTCGTCGTAATTGTACAGGCGGGTATCGCCGTAATAGTGGAGCGGGGCTACGTAGATGTCCAGGAGGCCGTAGACGGTGTTGGGATCGTAGCCGTATACTTTCAGATCCATACTGTACGTCCCGGTCCTGACGATTCCGCTGATGTGATCGACCGGGTCGCCGTCGGAAACCTGGATCCATTCATATTTGCGCAGTTCGCGCACGTAATTGCGGATCGTTTCGTCAAAATAGTGCGGATCGACCGCATAGCGGTCCGCCAGCAGCGTATAATTGAGACCGTAGGAGCGGATCACGTCTTCCAGAACCTCCTCGGAGGTCTTGGTAGGCAGGGGGTAATTGATCTCCAGACCGTAGATGTTGTAGAAGAATTCGTTGGCGCTGTTGCCCAGTTCGTACCCGGGATAACTGTCCCAGGTCTGCTGGCAGAGGGCCATCTCGGAGGTCAGGACGTCGCGGATCAGACCGAGGATGAAGTCCGCCACCACGTCGTTCTGCGGGACGTCTAAAGCATTCTGCAGGCGGGCGTCCACGTCCTGTTCCGTGACCGTGATGGACTCCGCGGTAGATTTGTTGTAGTAATAATTCAGCAGTCCAACGATATCGTAGGTGCGGTAGGCGCCGGGGCCGTCGTACTGAGGCTGGAGCACGACGTAGTAATTGAAGATCACGTCGTCGATGGTCATGGGGATGCCGTCGCTGAAGCTGACGTCTTCCCGCAGACGGATGTGGTAGGTAGTGATATCCGCCTCCGCGTCGTACTCGGTGCTGATATCGGCCAGGCCGGTATAATAGTAATTGTTCCCGTTGAACGTGCGGTATTCGCCTTCGATGGCGTGCTCTACGATCAGGCCGGCCCGGTCGCGGGTCAGCAGATTGGCCTGCGTGAGTTCAATGACGGCTCGGTCGGCGGCCGTTACCGCGTGGTAGGGGTTGAAATTCTGTTCGAAGCCGTTGACGCCGATTCGCAGCACGGTCGCTTCGGGCTGGACAGGCAGGGTGGGGGCCACGGTGGAAGGGACCGGATCCGTGGCGGAGGGACGGGTAGGGGCCTGGGTCGGGACCGCCGAAGAAGCCGTCGGCCCGGGCGTTTCCGTAGGAGCCGGCTGCGTGGGCACCTGGGTCTCCCGTGCAGGGAAAAGCCAGCCGACGATGCCGTCGTATCCCCGGCTGCGCAGGATCAGCGAGATCAGCGCGATCACGACGACCGCCAGCAGCACACCGGATACGGCAAGCAGGATCTTGGTTTTTTTGTTCATATCTGAAATCTCCGTTTTTTCTTCGGGTATGACGGCCGGGCACAGGCCGACTGAGTAATACTATCACATTTCGGACGCGTGCGCAAGAGCGTCCCGTTGAAAGGTTGACAGTTCACCGAAACTTCATTTATAATCGGCGGGTAGCCATCGACCCGGGGCATGATGCCGGAAAGGACCTGTATGCTGCTCTCCTGCCGCCAGATACAAAAGAGTTTCGGAGCCGTTCCCGTTCTGAGGGACGGCTGGTTTCAGCTGGAAGAAAAAGAAAAAGCCGCTGTCGTCGGGATCAACGGCGCAGGCAAAACGACGCTGCTCCGCATCCTGACAGGGGAGACCCCGGCCGATTCCGGCAGCGTGACGCTGGCCAAAGGCATCCGTCCCGGCGTGCTCTCCCAGCATCAGGGTCTTGCGGAGGATTGCGGGATCTATGAAGAAGCGGCGAAGGCCAAGGCCGGCCTCTTCCGTATGGAGGAGGAACTGGCCACGCTCGAAAAAGAGATCGCCGAAGCTGCGAGCGCCGCTCCTGACGCCCTTCTGGATCGTTACAGCCGGCTGCGCCACGAATTCGAACTACAAGGCGGCTATGCCGCACGCAGCGAGATCACCGGAGTCCTGAAAGGGCTGGGCTTTTCCGAAGACCGCTTCTTACAGCGCTGCGGCTCTCTTTCCGGAGGAGAAAAGACCCGCGTCGCCCTCAGCAAACTGCTGCTGACCAGACCGGAACTGATCCTGCTGGACGAGCCGACCAACCATCTGGATATCGGGTCTGTAGTCTGGCTGGAAGGTTTCCTGCGCGACTACCCCGGCGCTGTGATCGTCGTTTCGCACGATCGGTATTTCCTGGACCGCTTCGTCACGAAGGTGATCGAGGTGGAAAACGGGTCGGTGACCATGTACAGCGGGAACTATTCCGTGTATGCGGAAAAGAAGCGCCAGGCGCGCGAGGTGCAGCTGCATCATTATCTGGATCAGCAGAAAGAGATCCGCCGGCAGGAGGAATCCATCGCCCGCCTGAAGTCTTTCAACCGGGAAAAATCCATCAAACGCGCGGAAAGCAAAGAAAAAGCGCTCGGAAAGCTGCAGCGGCTGGAGCGTCCGCAGGAAGTGCGCGACGCCATGCGTTTTTCGCTCGATCCGCACGTGATAAGCGGCGAACGGGTCCTTGCCGTCCGCGGCCTCAGCAAGCGTTTCGGTTCCAAACAGCTCTTTGAAGATCTGTCTTTTGAGATCCGCCGCGGGGAGCGTTGCGCGCTCATCGGCGACAACGGGACCGGAAAGACCTCCCTTCTCCGGATCGTCAACGGCCTGCTTTCGCCCGAATCCGGCGAGATCGTCACCGGCGCCAAGGTCGCGATCGGCTATTACGATCAGGAGCAGCAGCTGCTCACGGAATCGAACACGCTCTTTGAGGAGCTGCGGGAGGCCTATCCCTCGCTCACCGACACCCAGGTGCGCGGGACGCTGGCTGCCTTCCTCTTTACGGGCGACGACGTGTTCAAAACGGTCTCCGTGCTCTCCGGCGGCGAGCGGGCGCGGCTCTCCCTGGCCAAACTCATCCTTTCCCCCTGCAATTTCCTGATTCTCGACGAGCCGACCAACCATCTGGATATGACTTCGCGCGAGATCCTGGAGCAGGCCCTGTCGTCCTACACGGGAACGGTGTTCTACGTGTCGCACGACCGGTATTTCATCAACCGTACCGCGACGCGCATCCTGGAACTGGAGCACGGCGTGCTCACATCCTATCAGGGCGATTACGACGATTATCTGGAAGATAAGGCCCGCCGCACGGACCTTGCCAGTGCGCCGCAGAAAATCCGGGAGGCGGCGGTGAGCACATCCGAACAGCGCCGGCGCGCCGCCAAGGAAGAACAGGCGGAAAAATCGCGCCTGCGCACCAGGATCCGCCGTCTGGAAGAGGAACTGGAAAAGAAAGAGGCGGAAAGCGCTCTGGTGGACCGCGAGATGGCCGATCCGGACGTCGCGGGGGATTATACCCGCCTGCTGCCGCTCACACAGCGTTCGGAAGCCCTGAAACAGGAGATCGCCGCCCTTTTTGCGGAGTGGGAGTCCCTGCAGGAGTAAGGTTTTTTCGGCAGAGCGCCGCAAAACGGTTGCGCTTTAGTTGTTTTTGACATAGAATAGTGGAATCTTGCTGGAAAAGGAGGAGGATGACATGAACACCCTCATCATCCCCGACGGTTACTCTTCGTCTCTCAGCCTGTATGATACGCAGTCCGCCATCGGCGACATCAAGAATACGCTCCAGAAACAGCTCTGCCTGGCCTTGAATCTGCGGCGCGTCACCTGCCCCATCTTCGTCGATCCCGCTTCGGGCCTCAACGACGATCTGAACGGCGTGGAACGTCCGGTCACTTTCGATATCCCTTCCGCCGGCATGAACGCTGCCGTCGTACACTCACTGGCCAAATGGAAGCGCATGGCGCTCTCCCGCTATCATTTCGAAGTCGGCAAAGGCCTTCTGACGGACATGAACGCCATCCGCCGCGATGAGGAACTGGATAACCTTCATTCGGCCTATGTGGACCAGTGGGACTGGGAAAAAGTCATTCGGGAAAGCGACCGCACGGTCCCCTTCCTCCGGAAGACCGTCCGGAACATCGTCACGGCGATCTGCAACACGCTGGATGAGATCAAATACCGCTATGAGGAAGTTGAGACCGTTCTCAGCCGCGACGTAGTCTTCATCACTTCTCAGGAGCTGGAGGATCTCTACCCGGATCTGACTCCCAAACAGCGCGAAAACGCTTTCACGCGCCTGCATCATACAGTGTTCATCGAGCAAATCGGCGGCCGCCTGGCCTCCGGGAAGCCGCACGACGGACGGGCGCCGGACTACGACGACTGGGAGCTGAACGGCGACCTGCTCTTCTGGCATGAGACGCTGGGCTGCGCGCTGGAGATCTCTTCGATGGGCATCCGCGTTTCTCCGGAGTCGCTGGACCGCCAGCTGACGCTGGCTGGCTGTGACCAGCGCCGCGCCCTGCCCTACCACCGGATGCTGCTGGCCGGGAAACTGCCCGCCACGATCGGCGGAGGGATCGGGCAGAGCCGCATCTGCATGCTGCTCCTCGGAAAGGCGCACATCGGTGAAGTCCAGGTCTCTCTGTGGGATGCGGAAACGCATCGCCTCTGCGAGGCGGCCGGCATCGAACTGCTGTAACGCCCCGCCCGCGCGGGTTTTCCTCGTTATAACTTGTATACTCGTGTTATTTTCATATTTCGGGGAAAATTTTCCCCGGATCCATTTCGGGAGGCTTCATGCTGATCCACGGTCTGCAAAAAATGACCCTGCTGGATTTCCCCGGCCGGGTTGCCTGCACGGTCTTTCTGGGCGGCTGCGATCTGCGCTGCCCGTTTTGTCATAATTTCAGTCTGGCCGACGGTTCCGCCCCGGCTGTCATGGACGATGCCGCCCTACTGGCGTTTCTGGAGAAGCGCCGCGGGCTGCTGGACGGTGTGGCTTTTACCGGCGGTGAACCGTTGCTGCGACCGGATCTGCCCGAGCTCCTTCGCGCCGTACGCGAGCGCGGTTTCGCCGTCAAACTCGATACCAACGGCACCCATCCCAGCCCTCTGGCCGCGCTTCTTTCCGAAGGGCTGGTCGATTACGTCGCGATGGATCTGAAAAACTCTTTCGAGCGGTATGCCGAGACCTGCGGACTGCCCTTTGTCGATCCGGCGCCCCTCAGGGAAAGCATCCGGCTGCTCATGAACGGTCCGGCCGACTATGAGTTCCGTACGACGGTGGTCGCGCAGTTCCACGACGAAGAATCTCTCACGCTCGCCTCCCGGGAGATCGCCGGAGCCAGGCGGTATTTCCTGCAGGTCTTCGCCGACCGGGAAAGCGTTCCCCGCCGGGATCTGACCGCCCCTTCGAGGGAGGATCTGCTGCGATACCTGTCAGCCGTACGCCGGGCCGTCCCGGAGGCTCAGCTGCGGGGCATCTGAGGCCTCATCCTGTCAATAATTCCACTTTTACCCGCCGGAACGGCGGAACAGCCATGAGTCTCCGGTGAAAATTTCCTGTTTTCGCTTCGTTTTCCTCTTCTCAAGGCAAACCACAACATATTGTGTCCGTCAACGCATTGTAAACTATATGTTGACGGGCACTTTTCTATATGCTATAGTAACACCGTATTCGCCGTTCAGTCAGGGTCCTCCTGCTCAAGCGGAAGCAGCACCATTTCAAATAAAGGAGCACATGTACCATGTATCAGGTCATCAAACGGGATGGCACGAAGGCGGAATTCGATATCCAGAAGATCGCCGCCGCCATCTCCAAAGCTTTTGACGCGCTGAATAAGGAGACGCATCCCAGCGTGCTGGATATGCTCGCCCTGCGTGTCACAGCCGAATTCCAGCCCAAGATCAAGAATTCTCTCATCGCTGTCGAAGATATCCAGGACTGTGTGGAAAAGGTCCTCTCCGAGGCCGGTTATGCGGACGTTGCCAAAGCGTACATCCTGTACCGCAAGCAGCGCGAAAAAGTCCGCAACGTGAATTCCGCCCTGCTGAACTATAAAGAGCTCGTAGACAACTATCTGAAGATCAATGACTGGCGCGTCAAGGAAAATTCCACCGTCACCTACTCCGTCGGCGGCCTGATCCTGTCCAATTCCGGCGCCATCACCGCCAACTACTGGCTCAGCGAGATCTACGATCCGGAAGTCGCGGAAGCGCACCGCAGCGCAGCCATCCATCTGCACGACCTCTCCATGCTGACCGGCTACTGTGCCGGCTGGAGCCTCAAACAGCTCATTCAGGAAGGTTTGGGCGGGGTGCCCGGCAAAATCACCTCTTCGCCGGCCAGCCATCTGTCCACGCTCTGCAACCAGATGGTCAACTTCCTGGGCATCATGCAGAACGAGTGGGCCGGCGCTCAGGCGTTCTCCTCTTTCGATACCTACCTGGCTCCTTTCGTCAAGGTCGACAACCTGTCGCAGAAGGAGGTCAAGCAGTGCGTGCAGTCCTTCGTCTACGGCGTGAACACCCCGTCCCGCTGGGGCACGCAGGCGCCTTTCTCCAACATCACGCTGGACTGGGTCGTCCCGAAGGATCTGGCCGATCTGCCCGCCATCGTCGGCGGCAGGGAAATGCCTTTCACCTACGGTGACTGCAAAAAAGAGATGGATATGGTCAACAAGGCCTTCATCGAGATCATGATCGAAGGCGATGCCAACGGCCGCGGCTTCCAGTATCCCATCCCCACCTACTCCATCACGAAGGACTTCGACTGGAGCGAAACGGAAAACAACAAACTGCTCTTTGAGATGACCGCCAAATACGGCACGCCCTATTTCTCCAATTACATCAACTCCGATATGCAGCCTTCCGACGTCCGGTCCATGTGCTGCCGCCTGCGTCTGGATCTGCGCGAACTTCGCAAGAAATCCGGCGGGTTCTTCGGATCCGGCGAATCGACGGGCAGTATCGGCGTCGTGACCATCAATCTGCCCCGTCTGGCCTATCTGGCCCGCGACGAAAAGGACTTCTACAGCCGTCTCGACAAGCTGATGGACATCTCCGCCCGCAGCCTGAAGACCAAGCGCACCGTCATCACCAAACTGCTGGAAGGCGGCCTGTATCCTTACACCAAGCGGTATCTGGGCACCTTCGAAAACCACTTCTCGACCATCGGCCTGATCGGCATGAACGAAGCCGGCCTCAACGCCAAATGGCTCCGCAAGGACCTGACGCATCCGGAGACCCAACAGTTCGCCAAAGACGTGCTCAACCACATGCGCGAGCGCCTCAGCGACTATCAGGAAATGTACGGTGACCTCTACAATCTGGAAGCCACGCCCGCCGAGTCGACCACCTACCGCTTCGCCAAGCACGACAAGGAAGCCTTCCCGGATATCATCACCGCGAATATGAACGGGACGCCGTATTACACGAACTCCTCTCATCTCCCGGTCGGCTATACCGAGGATGTCTTCTCCGCGCTGGAGATCCAGGACGAACTGCAGACACTGTATACCTCCGGTACGGTCTTCCATGCTTTCCTGGGAGAAAAACTGCCCGACTGGAAAGCGGCGGCGAATCTGGTCCGCAAGATCGCCGAAAACTTCAAGCTGCCGTACTACACCATGAGCCCCACCTACTCCGTCTGCAAGGATCACGGCTATCTGACCGGCGAACAGTACCGCTGCCCGATTTGCGGCCGGCCGACCGAAGTCTATAGCCGCATCACCGGCTACTACCGCCCGGTCCAGAACTGGAACGACGGAAAACTTCAGGAATTCAAGGACCGCCGCGTGTACGACATCGGCCATTCCTATCTGAAGAAAGACGGTGAAGCGCCCGCTGACCCTGCCGCAGAGGCCTGTGCCTGCACAGCGCCTGAAACGCCCGCTCCCGCGGCCGAGGCGCCCACAGCCGACGCGACCGTGCTGGACCGCAGCGGATCGTCCGCCGACGGCGGCATCCTGCTCTTCGCGACGCGCACCTGCCCCAACTGCCGCAAGGCGGAACAACTGCTCGACGAAGCGCACGTTGCCTATACCAAAGTGCTGGCGGAAGAAAATGCCGAGCTGGTCGACCGTTACGACATCCGCATGGCTCCGACGCTCATCACCCCCGCCGGAGAAAAACTGATCGGCGTCGGCGCCGTCAGACGTTTCCTGGCCGACAGAGCCTGAGTCTGCAGGGTCTCCCGGTCGGTCCCTTCCCCCAGGCAGCCGCTGCCTCCGCAGGAACAGACCGTAACTATATGAAAGCGCCGGTCTCCGGGTTCTTTGCCCGACCGGCGCTTTCCTTCCCTGAGAAAGGAATTCCTATGAAAGACATCCTGATCATCGGCGGCGGGCCTGCCGGACTGACGGCAGCCATCTATGCTGCACGCGCCGGCCGCACGGCTGCGATCTATGAAAAAGAGACCGTCGGAGGACAGATCGTCTTCTCCCCGATGGTCGAAAACTTTCCTGCGGTCCCGCATGTGACCGGGGCCGATCTGGCCGCCCGCATGGAAGAACAGGCCGCTTCGTTCGGGACCGAATTCCGCTATGCCGAAGTCACGGCGATCCGCCGCACGCCGGATGGATTCTTCGTCGAAGCCGGCAAGGCCAGCGACAGCGCGCCCGCCGTGATCCTGGCTGCCGGCGTTGCCCACAAAGGCCTGGGCCTTCCGGATGAGGAAGACCTGATCGGTCTCGGCGTCGCCTTCTGCGCCGTCTGCGACGGAGCCTTCTACCGCGGCCGTGACGTGATCGTGGTCGGCGGCGGAGATGCCGCCCTGCAGGACGCGCTGTTTCTTTCCGGTCTCTGCCGCCGGGTGACCATGGTCCTTCGCCGCGACGTATTCCGCGGAGAAGCGATGCTGGTCGATCAGGTCCGCAATACCCCCAATATCCGCGTGCTTCTGCGCCGCCGTCCGCTCGCCTATCTGACAGAAGACGGGATCGCCTGCGGGCTTCGTGTGCTGGATCTTGCTACGGGCCGGGAGGAAGATCTGCCTGCTGCCTGTGTCTTTCTGGCCGTCGGACAGAAACCGCAGAACGAAGCAGTGCAGGGACTCCTGGAACTCACTCCGGAGGGATATGTCCCTGCCGGTGAAGATGCCCTCACGCCGGTGCCGGGTCTCTTCGCAGCCGGCGACTGCCGCCGGAAAACCGTCCGCCAGCTGACGACCGCTGTCTCCGACGGCGCCTCTGCGGCCCTGGCCGCCTGCGACTACCTGAAGGAGATCGGCTTCTGATCCCTGCACTGCGGCCTCGGGATCCCCAGGCCGCAGGAAAGAGCGGGAGACCCCGCCCCAACTGTTGACATAGAACCCAAAAAAGCCGGAGTCTCAAACTCCGGCTTTTTTTGATCTCCCTCCCGGGAACGATCACATGATCTTGCTCAGCAGATCGAACTGTCCGACCAGCGGAAGTTCCTTGGCTTCGCCCTTTACCACATTGATAATGCCCAGGATGGACAGAATCACGATCGCCAGACCGACGATGCCCAGAATGATGTTCAGGATCGGGACCCAGCTGAGGATCGAGCAAAGAATACCGGCAATGCAGAGGTTGACGCCCTGTGTCGCATGGAATCTTACCCATCCGGATTTCTTCACGTCGCCCGTAAGGATCGGGATCAGAACCAGGATGCCGATGTAGCTGAGGATCGCCATTACTTTGCCGTTATCCTTTTCTTCCTGAGTATAATTGTCCGCCATGTTATCCCCTCTCTTTCTCTTTGGTGTTCTCCACCCTATGTTTATTTATATCACAGATATCGCCGGCTGAAAAGCACATTTTTACAAAAACGGCCGTTTTTTCTATTATTTTGAAAGCATCAGTTCCCGGAACTCGCGCAGGACTTCCAGCGAACGGAACTCCCTGTCGATGAAGTTTTCCTTCATATCATCGACCGCGCGTGAAAAATCCGCCAGCGCCGTCTCATCCAGTCCGAAGGCGAACAGCCGCTCCGGAGACGCAGTCAGCACATACTGCCAGGCATAGGCAGCGGAAGCGCAGACGGGGATCCGCGGCGCGGGATAATACTCTCCTTCCGCCTGCATCACCGCCAGTTCAAAGACATATCGGATCAGCGGCCGCGAAAGTTTCTCGTTGTTCAGGGCCCGCAATGCGAGCACCAGCAGCAGAAGGAGGCGGCTGCCGTCCGTATTCTCCCGGCCGTAATAATCGGCCCATTCGGCAAAATACGAGGCGTAGCACATCGCTTCGGGATCCTGGGCCAGATACTCAAAACGCTCCCGGATCTGCGCGCTGCGCACTCCGTAAGCCGTACGGCCCTCCGAAAGCTCCATCGTTCCGAAAGAAAACAGGCGGGCAGACGACACCAGCGGCGAATTGGGGCGGCGGGCGCCGCGGGCGAACGCACTGACTTTTCCCAGTTCGCGCGTGAGCAGCAGCACCCTCTTGTCATATTCTCCGATGGGCATCACGGAAATCACCATCCCCGTGACTGTCGTCGTATCGTTCATCCTTCTCCCCCGGCCGCTCTTCCGGCACCCTGTGCTCTTCCTGCGTTCTTTCAGCTTTCATCCTTATAGCCGAAAGAACGCAGCATCCGATCATTGTCCCGCCACTCTTTGCGCACCTTCACCCACAGTTTCAGACTGACATGCTGTTCGGCCATCTTTTCGATATCCAGCCGGGCCTGCGTCCCGATACGTTTCAGCATGGCGCCGCCTTTGCCGATGATGATGCCTTTGTGCGATTCTTTTTCGCATACGATCGACGCATCGATCTCCAGCAGCCCGTCTTCCCGCTCCGTGACCCGATCCATCACGACAGCGATCCCGTGAGGGATCTCATCGGAAAGATTCCGCAGCGCCTTCTCGCGGATGATCTCCGCCGCGATCTCCCGGACGCTCTGATCCGTCACCGTCTCTTCGTCATAGTACCGGGGGCCTTCCGGCAGATACCGGAAGATCAGTTCCAGCAGGGTATCGGTGTTGCGGCTGCGCAGGGCCGACAGCGGGACCACCTCGGCAAAGGATGCCGCGCCGCGGTAAGCCTCGATCGTCGCGGCGACCGCCTCCGGCGCAGCGGCATCGGTCTTGTTGACGATCAGAAAGACCGGGACCGGCGCCTTCGCCAGAAAGGCCGCGATCTCCTCATCGCCGGAGATCATTTTCCCGCGGGGCTCGATCAGCCACAGGATCAGATCCGCTTCGCCGATGGCTGCATCGCCCACCCGCAGCATATAGTCATCCAGACGGTTTTTCCCTCTGTGACGGCCCGGCGTATCCAAAAAAACGATCTGTCCGCGTTCATCGGTATAGACCGTGCGGATCCTTCCGCGGGTCGTCTGCGGTTTTTCCGATGTGATCGCGATCTTCTGTCCGATCAGATGGTTCATCAGCGTGGACTTTCCTACGTTCGGCCGCCCGATGATCGCTGCGAAACCGGAACGGAAGGCGCTGTTTCCGGACGGCTCCGTCGGGACCGTCTCTCTCTCATTCTGCTGCGTCAAATGCGATCTCCTCCGTTCTTACTGGAAAAGGGTCTCCGTCACGTCCAGACGGTCTTTTTCCGCCTCGATCTTCGCGGCCGAGCCGACCACGCAGATCTTTCCGCCATCCAGGATCGCCTGTACGTAAGCGGCCAGGCGGTGCATCTCTTCTACCGTGCAGCCCAGCACCTCGTTGCGCTCCTGCTGGAGCATCTCCTGGGTGATCCCGCTCATGAGAGCCTTAAAGTCCATCTCTCCCAGAACGCTGGGCGTGAACGGGTAATCCATGCCGCCAATGGTGGAAATGATGAAATTCAGCATGGCCTGATCCGGCAGCTGCAGTTCCCGCAAAAAGGCCGGGATCTTCTCGTACGTCTCGATGGTGCGGTCCAGGTTCGGATCGCGGTAGGAGGAAAAATACGACTGCCCCGTCATCGGGAAATTGCACATGGCACCGTAGGCTCCGCCCAGGACACGCAGCTGCTGCCACAGGTAGAAAGAGCGCAACAGCGTCCTCAGGACGCGCAGGGAACCGGTATAGGGGCCGGCTGCGGCATAGGAACCCGCCAGCGCCACATAGTTTACACCGCCGGAGATCTTCAGGCCTTCGGCGGGGCCGCCGGCTGCCGGCATCGAGAAGCACACGGCCGTACGGACGGGCAGCGCCCGGACCAGCGGCTCCAGGGCGTCTTTTACACGTTCCTTGCAGCCTTCTTCACAGGTCAGGTTGAAGATCAGACGGTTTGAGGCGAAGACAGCCGCGGCCGTTTCGCGCAGACGCGCTGTGATCTCTTCACGTTTTTCGTCGAAATGCGCTGCCAGATCCGCGGCGAAACGGTAGAACGACACACCGCCGGTGAGGTCGCCGAACAGCGCCTTATCGCTGCCCGCAGCCGAGGCCCGGAGGATGGCCGTCTGATGCCCGGCCTCCGTGAGATTGGTCCGCATGGTCGTCAGCAGCTCGTTCAGGATCTCTTTCAGACGCTTGGCATCCGTATAGTCCGAGCGGAGGAATACTTCTTCCGCCAGAGCGGCCGCTGCCGGCATCTTTTCATACAGGGCTTTCACGGAGAAACTCACGACCGGTCTCCAGCTGCCGTCCTGCACGTTCGAGAAAGTATCCAGGTCCAGGGAGAAAGCGCCGGTCTGCGTCAGTATCTCATTGTACAGATCCGGATAACTGTAGTTTTCCGTGGAAATATTGCCGAAGCAGGCTTTGAGCAGTCCCAGATAGGGGATATTCTCTTCCGGAAGGGCCTCCAGTCCGAACCAGGCGGACAGATAGGCGATCCCCACGGTCGGCAGGCTCCGGGAAATGAGGCGGGTCCCCAGGAAAGCCTCTTCCGTATTCAGTATCTGACGGGCCTTCGTCTCGATGTCCGAGCGCTCCAGGTGAGGCATTTTTGCCAGATCTTCCGGCGCATCCTCCGCTTCCTGGAAAGCCCGCAGTTCTTGCGTGCGGCGGACCAGGTCCAGCACGGCCTCTTCGCTCAGGGAAGCTTTATAGGCAGCCAGTTTTTCAGCCAGCGCCTCTTCCCGTTCTTCGGCCAGGCCCTTTTTCCCTTCCATGGTAAGGAAGGAGGTGTGCGGATTCTCCAGCAGGCAGCGGCGGATCAGATCCTCAAAATAGCCGTCCGCCACATGCTCTCGCAGGAACTTGAAATCCTGCTCGAAGCGGAGCGGCCGGAACGGGTCTTCTCCGTCATACAGCCAGCTGTCCATCAGCGAGAGCCCAAAGACCAGTCCGCGGGCCAGTCCGCCGAAATCCGCCTCCCGGACCCGGAATTCCGCACTGCTGATGGCAGCTTCCAGCGACTTGCGGTTCAGGCCCTCACGCGCCAGTTTTTCCAGCGTCTCATAGACGATCCGGTCAAAGAGCTCCGCCTTCCCGGGCTCGGTATCCTTAGCCGTGATCATATAAAACGGCTGTAGACCGCCGGGCATATAGCCGCCGCTGATATCCTTGCCCACGCCGGCATCCAGCAGTGCCTGCTTCAGCGGGGCGCCGGGCGCCTGCAGGAGCACGGTATCCAGGATCCCCATCGCCTTGACCGTGCGGTCGTCCAGGATCGTCCCTACGGCCCACTGGCGCGACAGGAAGGCGCGGTCATCCTCCGGCTC
>JAGDDE010000122.1 GCA_017958185.1 Lachnospiraceae bacterium
CCAGCGTGCGAACGGGCTCCTCGGTCATTTTCACATGCCGGATCTCTTCCGCTTCGGGTTCCTGCGTCCACACGGCGCCGGCCTCCTGAAACAGTTTCAGATACCCCTGCGCGCTTCCGCGTTCGCGGCGGAACCACGCCGCAAAGTCTTTATCGTCGCCTGTGCGCGCCGCCGGCCAGCGGGCGAACGAGGCGCTTTGCAGGGCGGCCTTGCGGCGGCGCAGATCCGGCTGATCCAGCACGAAGCGGATCACCGCCGCGTCTTCCCGGGCCAGATCGCGGTAGCGGGCAGCCCAGGAGAGGTCTTCCTCTTCGCAGCGCGCCGACAGCCTGAGCGCCCACGCTTCAGCCTCGGCCAGGTCGCGCCGGAGGCTCTCGTCAAAGGGCGCCAGCCAATCCTGGGCATAGAAGGCGTCCGGGTCCTGCGGAACGCTCCCGGCACAGGAATCCAGCCAGGCATCCGGGTCCGGCGCGTTGCCGGCCGACTCGTACAGCTGCAGGATCAGTTCCTGCAGGTCCCGGTCGTCTTTTTCACCGGTATAGGCGTCCAGCAGGGCCGTAAGATCCGGACGGCTCTCCAGATATTCGTCCTCCAGCAGTTCCTTCAGGACGTCCTGCTGCAGGATCTTCAGTTCGTTTTCATCGGCGATCCGCACATCGGGCGAGGCGCCCTCCAGCAGCTGGAAATAACTGCGCGTCAGATAGCTGTAGAAGCTGTGCATGGTCCCGATGTGCGCCTGCGGGATCAGGGCGGACTGCCGCCGCAGATGGGCCGCCATCTTCTCGCGCGCGGCCTCTTCCTCCGGCGTGGGGACCTCCGCCTCCGCCAGTTCCGCCAGTTTTTCGGAAAGATTCTTTTTCAGCCGGCTGCGCAGTTCGGAGGCTGCGGCCACCGTATAGGTGACGACCAGCAGCCGGGTGATCTCGCCGGGACATTCTTCGTTCGTCAGGCGGGCCAGGATATGCTCCACCAGCGTCATGGTCTTGCCGCTGCCCGCTGCCGCCGACACCAGCAGGGAGCCCTCCCGGTGATCGCGGATCTGCCGCTGTTTTTCAGTCAGTTTCACGGCCGGCCTCCTTTTCCGCGTCCGCTTCGGCCAGCAGCCGCTCCCGGACACTCACTTCCTCTTCCGCCGGGATCTCCCGCGCCTCGGCGCCAAGCCTTACATCGAAACGGCAGACGGCGGCAAACTCGCAGTAACGGCAGGCATCCAGATCGCGGCAGCGGACCGGCGAAAGCGGGATCTCCCCTTTCAGGATCCGGTCTCCGAACTCGCGGATCCGGGACAGACAGTGCCGGCTCATCGCCTCCAGGATACGGACGGAATACGGCTTATATTCGCCGTCGCCGCCGGGCGCCGGGAATTCCTCCGAATTCACACCCTTCATCTGCCGGCTGTCCAGCAGGATACTCTCCGCATCGCCGCTTTTTTCCCAGGCTTTGACTCTCGTGAAGGCATCCGTGAGCGGCGCGTAGCACATGGCCCCGCGCAGCACGGTCTCCCCGGGCAGTTCTCTGCGGACCAGCGCCATGGCCGCTTCCAGATAGGTGGGGAGCTGCAGCTGCAGGCCGTGCCAGAGTTTGGTCATGTCCAGCTCCTGCCGGTCGCGGCTGCCGGTCTTGTAGTCTACGATGCGCAGCAGTTTTTTGTCTTCCCAGCCGGCCAGATCGACCCGGTCGATGACCCCGGTCAGTTCCATGCGGCCCTCCGGGTACCGGAAGTACAGTTCCGGCAGTTCGCGGCCCGAAAAGCGGCGTTCCAGCCAGAGCGGCCGGTAGCCGTTTTCTCCCTCGAAGCGGGCCATCGCCGCAAGCTCCCGCTCCAGGGCGCCCTGCCAGCGCTGCGTCAGATACGCGGCGGCAGCGCCGTCCGGCAGGACCGTCGAGGGATCGTTCAGATACTCCTGCAGCGCCGCAGCGATCATGCGGCTGCGTTCCTCCTCCGATAGGGCGGAAAGCGCTATCTGCTGCCGGGAGACCTCTCCCAGCAGTTTTTCCATCATGGCATGCATCATGCTGCCGAAATCGCTGCGGCGGAACGTCCACTCCTCGCGGGGCTTCAGCCGCAGCATGTTTTCCAGGTAATAATGATACGGACAGGCCGCGTACGTCTCCAGGCGGCTGATGCTGCCCGTCAGAAAGCCCCGGGTGAGCCCGGCGGCTGCTTCTTCGGAAAGGATATGCGCCGGGAAGCGCCAGAAGCGCCCCTCTTCGATGCGCCGCAAATCTTCCGCGAGCGAAGGATCGCCTGCGACCGCGCGGTACAGCGCCCGGCAGCGGGAAAGACCGTCCCGGCGGATCGCCAGGGCCAGCTCTCTCACCGCGCTCTTCTTATCGCAGATCCGCTCTACCGGGGACGCCGCCTCCAGCGCCGTCTCTTTCAGATCCGGGAAGAGCGAGCGGATCTCCGCGATCAGCGGCGAAGGCTGCGCGGCTCTTCCGTCGGCGTCCAGACGGTGCCGGGACAGATACAGCGACTGCGTCGGCTTGGCAAACAGGCCGTAGAGATAAAACAGTTCTTCAAACACGGCTCTTTCCGCCGTATAGCCCAGTTCCGGCTGGATCTCTTCCAGACGGCGCCGCTCCGGATCGGTGAGCAGCGGTCCGCCGCCCTGTCCGTGCGGGATCAGGCCTTCGTTCAGACCCAAAAACAGCAGCGCGCGGATATCGCCGTAGCGGCTCCGTTCCACATCGCCCAGAACGACCTGGTCGAAACGGGACGGGATCCGGCCCAGCGTCAGGGAGTCCAGTCCGAAGCGCACAAGCTGCGCATAGTCTTCGCCGCTCATGACCGCGTCCTTCAGGAAGCGGTCCATATCGTCCAGCAGCTGCGCCACGGCCTCCGCCACGGCAGCCGTCTCCGCAGCGTCCCTCTCTTCCCCGGCGGCTTCCGCCTCCGGTTCCTGTCCGCTGCCAAAGCCCGGAAGCCCCGCCCGCGCCAGACGGGCGGCGATATCCGGGCTGCCCAGCATCTCGCGAAGGGCCCGGTTGAATGCCGGCACCGGAGCGGGCCGCCGCAGCGCCTTCTGCAGCGCCAGAAGCGGCGCCAGTCCCCGCGCGCGCAGCGCTTCCGCCTGCGCCGGGTCGATGGCCGTGCGCCGGGGTGCCCGGGTGAAGGGTCCCTCCCACGAGGTGCCGCGCCGTACGCCGGCCGCCAGCACGTAGGTCTCCAGGATGTCGGTCTCTTCCGCCTCCAGTGGTCCGCAGCTGTTCTTCAGGAAACGCAGGACGCTCTCGCGCGGCAGGTTTTTCACGGCGGCTTCGACGGCCGCCTCGATCAGCCGCACCAGCGGATGATGCCGAACGCTCTCGCGGCGGTCGGAAAAGAAGGGCACGCCGGCTTCCGCAAGGCGCCGCTCCAGCACCGGCAGATACGTCTCCGTATCGCCCAGCACCACCGCGATCTCCCGGTAGCGCAGGCCCTCCCCGCGCACCAGGGAAAGGATACGGGCCGCCGCGCCGTCGCATTCCGCCCGCACGTCGGCCCCTGTCACGAGCGTTATGGCGGAAGGCTCGCCCGCGAACGTCTCGCGGCTTCCGCCCCGAAGCAGATGCTTCTCCAGGAAAGACAGGTCCTCCGGCCGGCCGACACCTCCTTCGGCCCAGACGGCCCGGACTTCCTGGCCCAGGCCTTCAGCCAGCGCCTGGATCTTCCGGATGACCTCCCGCGTCATATAAAAGAGATCGCCCGGCTGGGTGCGGCGCCAGGGATTTTCCCCGTGCGGCAGCGTCAGAGCGATCACGGTCTCCGGGCAGCGCTCCATGAGCTGCCCGATGATATCGTATTGTACAGCCGTAAAGCCGGTGAATCCGTCCAGATACAGATGCGCGCCGCGCAGCAGCGGCGACTCCGGAAGGAATCGGCGCAACCGCGGGAGACGCTCCTGAGCGGTCATCTGTTTTTCGCCCAGGCGCGCCTTGAAAGCGGCGAAAACCGCCGCCATATCGTGCAGTTTTCCGCGCAGCAGCGGCGTCAGCGTCTCATTTTCGGAGATCTGCGCGATCCGTTCCGGCGTGATCCCGTTCATATCCCACTCGGCGAACAGACTGCCCAGGCCGGCGGCAAAAGACGCGCGGCCTGCCTGGCGGCGGTAAACGCCAAGCTTAGGCTCTGCGTCGCGCAGAGCCAGGCAGATCAGCATCTGCTTGGCTGTCTCGCTGAGGACGTCCAGATCCCGCGCCGACTGCTCGCGAAACACGCGTGCGGCCAAATGTGCAAAACTGATCGCTTGGATATTCAGAAAGGCGTGGCGCGGATGTTCCCGCACCAGCCGCCGCTGAGTTTCAAAGGTGAACTGTTCCGGGACCAGAAGCACATGATGCTCCTGCGGGGCAGCCGCCGCCCGCGCAGCCGCGCGGCGGATCAGCAGGGTGGATTTCCCGGAGCCGGCGGCTCCGAGGATAAAAGTGACCGGCATGCGTCTGCTCCTTTCCCGCCGGCACGCCCGTCAAAGGCAGGCTCCGGCGGTTCTAGTCCAGCAAAAACTCCGAGAGGATGGGGTTGCTCACGTCTATGCCCTGTTCCGTCAGAACGATGCGTCCCTTCCGGCGGCCCAGAAAGCCCAGCGCCGTGTACCTCTCGATGACTTTTTCATACTGCTCGGGGAACGGTTTCCCGAAGCGGGCGGAAAACTCGGCGGCGGAAACACCGCGGCTGGTCCGCAGCCCCAGGAACATGTATTCTTCCATCTGCTCCTTTTCCGTCTGCGGCCGCGTGTTCCGGTAGGCGGCGTAGGCGTTTTTGGCAAACGCCAGATACTCTGCCGCGCCGGCCGGGTTGACGAAGCGCCGGCGGTTCAGATACGAGGCCGCGCTCTGCCCGAATCCCACGTACTCGCCGCCGGTCCAGTAGGCCAGGTTGTGGCGGCATTCATAGCCTTCTTTGGCATAATTGGAGATCTCGTAGCGGTGATAGCCGGCCTCTTGGAGGATCTTCGCGGTCATGCGGTACATCTCCCGCTCGGTCTCTTCGCCCGGCAGTTCCATCCGCCCGATGGGCGTCCCGTACCGCTCGTAAAAGGGCGTTCCCGGCTCCAGCGACAGCGAATAGGCCGATATATGCTCCGGCCGCAGCCCCGCTACCGTTTCCAGGGTCTCCTGCCACATCTCTTTCGTCTGTTTCGGCAGGCCGCTCATCAGATCCACGTTGATGTTGCGGAATCCGGCGCGGCGGGCGGCGTAAAAGCTCTCCTCGAACTCCCGGTAGCTGTGGATCCGCCCCAGGCGGGCCAGTTCCTCCGCGTGGACGGACTGCAGGCCCAGGCTCAGGCGGCCGATGCCCATCTCCCGGTAAGCCGCGCATTTTTCCGGCGTCAGCGTGCCGGGGTTGCATTCGATACTGACCTCGGC
>JAGDDE010000123.1 GCA_017958185.1 Lachnospiraceae bacterium
AGAAACGCGCGCGCCGCGGGATGCGAGGGCATCCGAACGGCTACGGTATCCAGTCCGCCCGTCACCGTATAGGGTACGACAGAGCTTTTGCGGAAGATCAGCGTCATAGGACCCGGCCAGAAATGATCGGCCAGAAGCAGGGCTTCCGGCGGGATGCTTTCCGTCAGCGCCGGAAGGTCCCGGAGATCGGCGATGTGCAGGATCAGCGGATTGTCGGAGGGGCGCCCCTTGGCAGCGTAGATCGCCGCAGAGGAAGCCGGATCCAGTCCGTTGCCGCCCAGTCCATAGACGGTCTCCGTAGGAAAGGCCACCAGTCTGCCGGCACGGATCAGCGCTCCCGCTTCTTCATAAACCGCTTCATCCCGCCCGTCTCCGACAAGCCGGACACATCTTGTTTCCATGTGCGCCGCCCCCCACTGTTCTTTCGGTTTCATTATATCTTCAAGGAAAAGAAAAAGCAAGAAAAAAACCGGCGGCGGAGCAAAGCAGCCGGAAAAGGAGCAAATGGCTCGCCCGAGGCTTCCCTTCAGCGTTTTTTCCGGCCGAACAGGCGGCTCCAGAAGCCTTCCGTCTCTTCCCGCAGCGAAGGGCTTTCCTCCTCGTTCTCCTGCGGGGAGGCGGGCTGCGGCACGTCCAGCACCTCCTGCAGGATATCCATGCCGTGGAAAGAATCGGCAAGGCTCCCGGCGGGCGTCAGACAAACAGCCGGGATGCGGCGGCGGATCAGGTCGCCGGCACTGGCGGCCAAAAAGGTGCACAAAAGAAGAGTCTCAGTTTCATAGACCTCGGTTCAATCGTTTTTTCTTCTGTTCGGGAGTGAAAAGGCTTGGCCTTGGCGGCCCCGCCCGTCTGATCCCATGATAACGGCCGCCTTTTCGGCTGTCAACGCACGGTTCGGCAATAAAAGCGTCACGGTTTGAAACAGCGCCGGCGGCCCGGTGACGCAGGAAGACCTTCCTTCGCGCAAAACCTCTTGCCTCCGGCCGCTTTTTCTGGTATAGTAATCATTGGTAATGTGTTCCGTACTTTATCAGGGAGGTCAGCCAATGCCTGTTGTCGTCATTATCATCATCATCGTAGTCGTCCTGAACGTGATCCGCCAGAAGGCAGCCGGCCAGGATTCCGACTCCGGCTCTTCTTCGTCCGGCAGCACGTACTCTTCTTCGTCGTCCGGCTCTTCTTCGTCTGCCAGCACGTACTCTTCGTCCGCGCGCAGTTCCGGTTCCTACCCTAACCACACGCCCGGGAATGCGGCCGCCAGCCGCGCCCCCTACAGCAGCGTCGGTAAAACGACGTATTCCACGCAGCACTCTTCCTCCTCGCTGAACTCCGCCCGCTGGAGCACTCCCGCTTCGGGCACCATCCGGGGGCGCTCGATCAGCGATTACAGCCGCTGCAGCGATTTCTCCTTTGCCGAACTGCCGCCCGGGACCGATGAACTGGAAGCGCTCATCCGCCACAACCACCTGCATGAGCAAGAGCTGGAAGAGCACATGCATACGACCCAGAACGCGACCATCCGCGTGAACAGCTGATCCGCCGGGAGCGCCCTTCCCGCAGGCGGGCATCTTCCATGAACAGCTTCCGCCGGGAGGGGGCGTACAGCACAGCGTCCGATCACCGTCCGTATCGCGCAAAAAGCCGGGGCCTGTCAAAGGTCCCGGCTTTTCTGTTGCCTAAACGTTCCGAAGAGGCCGTAAAACGTGCCGCCCCGTCTGTTTCTTCTTATTCTACGGTAAAAGCCCGAAAAGCGGCCGCATCGCCCCCGCGGTAGCGGAAATACAGCGGATAGGTGCCTGCCTTGGCGGTAAACGGCGCCTGGCCGCCGGCCGGCACACTGGCCCACAGCTCCCCGAACGACTCATCCGGCGAGACTTCAAAGAACCCGCTGCCGTCCGCCTCGATGCGGAGGCTCTTCTCCGTTGTGTCAAAGGCAAACGATTTGAAGCCCGCCACGGCGCCGTCCTGCATATTGGCGATGTACTGATCGCCGTCACCTTCCCTGTCGCGGCCGGTCTGTGTGAAATACGGATGATCGGCCAGACGTTTTTTCGGCGAAGGGCCGTCGATGCGCCCGGTCCCCTCCCGGCTCCACAAGTTGCAGGCGATGCGTGCCTCATAGCGGCCTTTTCCGCGCAGCGGCCCCTCGTTCAGACCGCAGCTGGTCACCTCCGCCTGATAAAACCCGCCGTCCGGCCGCCGGCGCAGCTTTTCGGCGCAGGCCTGGCGGGCATAACTGGAGCGGTTCGTCTGCCGGTGGTAGAAAATAAACCAGTCGTCGCCGATATTCAGCATGCCGCCGTGCGTATTGCCCAGATAGTTCTTCGCATGCAGCTCATCGGTATTGCCGTCCAGATACAGATCGCCCAGATCCACCAGCACTCCGCCGTATTCGAAGCCGCCGTCCGGCCGATCGCTCATGGCGTAGCAAAGGTCGTGATTGTTTTCCGAACTGTAGACGAAGCAGTATTTTCCATCCACTTTCCGGATCGAGGAAGCCTCGAAGAACGCGTGGCCCGGGAAAGCCCCCTCCAGGCCTTTTCTCGGGAAAAGCAGCTTGGGCTCCTGCCGGATAGTGATCATATCCGGCTCCAGTTCCATGACGACGCCGCCGTCATTTTTCAGGTCGTGCCAGCGCGAGGCCACAAAAGGCACCTTGGTCGCAAAGCCGGCATACAGCCATACCCGTCCGTCGTCATCCGTCAGCACGCCGGGATCGAACGGGAACTGCTCGCCGCTCTTCTTGCCCCAGACCTTTCCGTTCTTATGCTTCACCTTGCCGTAGAACTGATACTCTCCCGCCGGGGTGTCGCAGACCGCCACGCCGATCTCTCCTAAAAAGTCGAAGGCATAGTACAGATAGTACCGTCCGTCCGGGCCGCAGGTCACGTCCGGCGCGTACAGGCTGCGGATTCCGAAGGGGTTGCCGGGGTCCTGCCGTTTCCGGTAGATCACGCCCTCATAGCGCCAGTCGGAAAGATCGTTCACCGGGGCAGACCAGCAGATGTAGTCATTCACACAGAAGATCGGGGCGCCGAAAGCGTCGTGACTGCCATATACGTACACACGGTCTCCGAACACGTGCGGTTCACCGTCCGGGACATACTCCCAGGAAGGCAGATAGGGATTAAAGACCTGTTGTTTCTGCATTTTTGATACCCGTCCGTTTCCGGCTCCGCGGAGCCGTTTTCTTCAGTATACGTACCCCCGCGGTGTTTTGCAAGTCTTTCAACGCGGACTGCCAAAGCCTCCGCGCGAACTGCAGTCCCGCGGCCGGGACATGCCGGCAGCTTCGTCCGATACAGAAAAAGCGGGGCCTTCCTCCCGGAGACCCCGCTCTGTTCCGTCTGCAGCATGCCGCAGCATCTTATCGTTTCACCAGTTCTTCGCCGATCTTGAAGACGTCGCCGGCGCCCATCGTGATCCACATATCGCCGGGGCGCGCTTCGCGGCGCACATATTCGACAACCCGCTCAAAGCCTCCCAGATAATAGGCCTCCGTGCCGTCCGCGCTCAGGCGCTCCGCCAGCTGCGAGGAATGCATGCCCAGCGTATCGGTCTCCCGCGCCGGATAGATATCCGTCAGCACCACGCGGTCGCACATGCCCAGCGCCTCCGCGAAGCGCGAAAACAGCGCCTTGGTGCGGCTGTAGGTGTGCGGCTGGAAAATGCAGTTGATGCGGCGATGGTAGCAGCGCGCCGCCTTGAGCGTCGCCACGATCTCATCCGGATGATGCGCGTAGTCATCCACGATCAGCACGTCGGAAGGCAGAACACCCTTGATCTCAAAGCGCCGGTGCGTGCCGCCGAACCGGGCCAGACCCTGCTGCACGGCTTCAAACGGGATCCCGTCCTCCAGCACGGCCGCGGCGGCGGCCAGCGCGTTATAGATATTGTGATGGCCCGGGATCTGCAGGGAGATATGCCCCAGATCCTCGTTTCGGTGGTACAGGTCGAATTCCGCGTGTCCCATCTCCGAATACCGCTGGTTCACGGCACGGTATTCATCGTCATCTTGGAAGCCGACCCGGATCAGCCGCGCGGCGATGCCCGCCATGAGCTGCTCCGCGTCCTCGATGCCGCTGCCGATGATCAGCCGTCCGCCGGCAGGGATGTTTTCCGCAAACAGGCGGAAGGAACGCCGGATATCGTCCAGATCCTTGAAGAAATCCAGATGATCCTCGCGGATGTTCAGAATAATACCCGTGCGGGGATAGAAGGAAAGAAAGCTGTTCGTGTATTCACAGGCTTCAGCCAGGAAGTATTCCGAGTGGCCGATCCGCAGATTCCCGCCGATGGAATCCAGCATGCCGCCCAGCGAGACGGTAGGGTCGGTGCCGGCGGCCAGCAGGATCTCCGCCAGCATGCCGGTCGTAGTCGTTTTGCCGTGCGTGCCGGCCACCGCGATGGAATCGGCATAGTTTTCCATGATCTGCCCCAGCAGTTCCGCCCGGGACAGGACTGCCAGACCGGCGTTCACGGCCGCCTGGAATTCCGGATTGTCCAGATGCACCGCTGCCGTATAGACCGCGATATGCATGCCCGGGCGGATATTCTCCGCCCGCTGCCCGATGGTCACCTGAATGCCGCGGCGGCGCAGCTTCTGGGTCAGCGGTGTTTCCGCGATATCGGAACCGCTGACGCGAAAGCCCCAGCTGTGCAGCAATTCCGCGAGACCGCTCATGCTGATCCCGCCGATCCCTATGAAATGGACCCAGTCCGGTTTTTGAAAATCGATACGAATCATATCTTTCCTTTTGGACCAAAGGCCCCATCTTATTCTCTGTCAAAGATCTCCCGGTGGGAGCGAAGCCACAGATAAAGGGCTCCTCCGAACAGTCCGACGGACAGGATCTCTCCGATCCCCACAGTCAGAGCAAAATACCAAAGGCTCCCCTCCATCCCATAGCCGTAGCGCAGCACGAACGGAATGATCACTGCGTTGCTGAGGATGGGCGGCAGGAATGCGGCTGCCGGCTGTTTTCGAAGCAGATACGTCCCGGCAGCGCCGATCAGGGTCGCCAGCGTCCCGAAGACGATATCAAACGGCACGCTGCCCAGCAGCAGATTGGCCAGGAAGCATCCCAGCGCAACGCCCGGGATCCCTGCCGGCGTAAAGATCGGCAGGACGGTCAGGGCCTCCGCGAAGCGCAGCTGAATGATACCCGAAGCCAGCGGCTGCCCGACCCAGACCAGGACCGTGTACAGTGCCGCGATCATGCCGGCTGTTGCCAGCTGTTTCCATTTCCGTTTCATGCTGTACACTCCCCGAGGCCCCGCGGACTATACCTGTCCGCCGTGTGGACGATCACTCTCCTTATCCGGAGCGGACCGCCCTTATCATACGCTGTTTTCAGGATTTTCTCAAGTGTTTCTTCACAGCGGCTTGAAAAAAGCCCGGTTCCGTGCTACATCTTAAGAGAACAAAAAAGGGGGCTTGCTTATGCTTTTGGCCGATCACTGGAATGATTACGAAGTGCTGGACTGCTCCGGCGGGGAAAAACTGGAACGCTGGGGCGAGTATACGCTGATCCGGCCGGATCCGCAGGTCATCTGGAACACGCCCCGGGACCTGCCCGGCTGGAGGTCTCCCAATGCCCACTATCACCGCAGCAGCCGGGGCGGCGGCGAATGGGAGTTTTTCGATCTGCCCGAACAGTGGGAGATCCGCTACCGGACACTGGTCTTCCGGCTCAAGCCGTTCAAATTCAAGCATACAGGCCTTTTTCCGGAACAGGCGGCCAACTGGGACTGGTTTTCGGAAAAGATCCGTGCTGCCGGCCGGCCTGTCCGGGTGCTCAATCTCTTTGCTTATACCGGCGGCGCCACGCTGGCTGCCGCTGCCGCCGGCGCGCAGGTCACCCACGTGGATGCCTCCAAGGGCATGGTCGGCTGGGCGCGTGAAAACGCCAGGGCCAGCGGTCTGGAGGAGGCGCCCATCCGTTATATCGTTGATGACTGCCAGAAATTCGTGGAACGCGAAGCGCGGCGCGGCAGCTTCTATGACGCCGTGATCATGGATCCGCCGTCCTACGGCCGCGGTCCGAAAGGGGAACTCTGGAAGCTCGAGGACACGGTCCATACCCTCATCCGCTCCTGCGTTCAGATCCTTACCCCGCAGCCGCTCTTCTTCCTTATCAACTCGTATACGACGGGCCTTTCTGCCAGCGTACTGACCTACTTCCTCAAGTTGGAGGTAGAAAGACGTTTCGGCGGACAGACCTGTTCGGAAGAGCTTGGTCTTCCGGTCACCGGCACGAAAGAGTCCCGCCGGCTGGGGCTAGCGCTCCCCTGCGGCTGCAGCGGCCGCTGGAAAACCGTCTGACCCGGAAGATCCGGCCCCAACGAGCGTCAGAGGATCAAAAAACAAGCCGCCGCCACTTTCCAGGGCGCGTCGGCTTGTTTTTCTGTCTCCCACTCAAGGGCACCGTCTGTCCGTCTGCCGTTTCGCACAGCCGGTGCGTCAGGGATAGTATTTTTCGTTCACCTCATGGATCAGACGCTCCAGGCGATCCTTCTCTCCGGATGAAGAAGCAAGGAAGGCGTACCCTTTTACGGAGTTCCACTTCAGAAGTCTGGCTGCCTGCTCGGCAGCGACTACAGCGGAAAGCTCCTCTATCCGTTCACTGCGTCCGGGGGATTCCGCGGCAGCCAGAAGCTGCTGTAGTTCCCTCTCTGCTTCGGTCATTTCATGGACAACGGAACCGCCGGACAGGCAGACGCCCCCGTTTTGTCCGGGAAAAGCGGAGCCGAACGGATTTGCGTAACGAAACGTTTTTCTGTCCGTTTCGGTCTCTGAATAAAGTTCCGATATCTGATGAGGGACCAGAAAGACCAGATACTCTTCCTGCTGTCTCATGGGAAGAGATCCATACCGGATATCAAACCAGCCGGGTTCCGGTACCGTGCCGGGAAAACTGTCCTGTTTGCTTCTGACATAAAACAGACAGGGTTCATAGATACGGATCTCATCACCCGCAGCGAGTCCGCAGGACGTGCGGATCACTTCCTGTACCCGCGTCGTCGTCAAAAGATCCTGGCCGGGCGCTGAAATGCGCTTGATCGGAATAACGCGTATGATCTCCTGCGCCGTATTCTCCAGGTCCTGCAATGTCGGGATCTCAAAACCGGAAGCGACCGTACCGACCCTTACCGTAAAACTCTCTGCCTCCGGATCAGAGACCGTCCGCACAGGATCCGCGGACAAACGGTGATGCACCGCCAATAGCAACCCGAAGAGGACGATCCCTCCGCTCACGGCGAGCAGGATGTTTCTCGTTTTCATAACGATCCTTCCTCCCGGCATCTCCCCTGTTCCATACGAAAGATCCTGTCGCACAGATCGCTCACGTCCTCCCTCTGGTGCGTTGCGATCAGACTGGTGCAGCCTTTTTCCTGTTCTTCCCGCAGGATCCGACGGAAACTCCGGACGGTATCGTCATCCAGTCCGTTGGTCGGCTCATCCAGAAGCAGCAGGCGCGGCTTCTCCATGATCGCCTGGGCAAGCACCAGTTTTTGCTTCATTCCCATGGAATACATTCGAATGGGCCGGCGGTCCGCCGGATCCAGACCTACACGAACAAGGGCCTGCTCCATCTCGGCATCGCCGATCACGTTCCGGATCGCGGCCAGGAGGCGAAGGTTTTCCATGGCGGAAAGCCGGCTCCACAGCTCCGTCTTCTCTATGACCAGACCCATGTGATCGGGAAAGCAGTGTTCCGCTGTGATATTCTGCCCAAAGACAATGATCTCTCCTCTAACCTGGATCAATCCGGCGATGGCGCGGAGCAGCATGGTCTTTCCGGAACCGTTTCGACCGCAGATCCCGTAGTTTTTTCCCGCTTCCAGCTCGATATTGATATGATCCAGGATCGTTTTCCCCCGGATCGTCTTGCAGACATCTCTCAATAGGATCCTTTGCTCCATACCGTCTCCCTTCCCCGGATCAGAACAGATCCGCTTTTTCCGTCAGTTTGTGGCCAAAAACGAAAAGCAGCACCCAAACAGCCACTGCCAGCAATGCGGTATGTTCTATGCGGAACCCCGATACCGGATCCGCAAAGAGTCCTTCCAACACCCGAAGGCGTTCCGGTGCACGGTGGGCCAGAAGCGCTGCACGTGCGGGCAGGAATACCGTGAGCAGCGCCTGTACGGCCGGGCCCTCGGGAAGAAAAGTCATCAGATACCCCCCGCTGAATGCTCCGGTCACCAGGAAGGTAACGGACAGCCGGTCTCCGTAGAAGCTGAACAGATTGGCGATGCTGATCAAAAGCGCTTCCATATGGAACCTGGTCGCCAAAAGCCCGATGAGAACGGCGATCCCGGTTTCAGTCCGGTACAGTTTCAGGCCGGACAGCACTCCGACGACGGTCACGGCGGCCAGCATCCCCGAAGAATAGAGCAGGCAGGCCGCCGAAAGACCTGCCTGCCTGGAACGCCACCACTTTTTCCGGGACCCTCCGCGTGTCAGCAGCAGAATGGCTTTATTCCCTTCGTCTGACGAGATCAGCGATCCAAGCAGCAGCAATTCCAGAAAGAACGGAAGCACCTGAAATAACAGCAGTGAAAAAAAGAACTGCCCTGCGCTTTTTCCATCCCAAAACTGTAGAGCCAGAACACCTCCAGAAACGCGGCCTTTCTATGCAACTGCATCGCTCCGATCAAAACTCCGACCGGGATCCCTGCAAGTGCCGGAAGGAAATAGAACCGAATAAAGGAATGAGAAATGAACCATTCTTTTATCTTCTCCCAAAACACAAAAACGATCAGGATCAGCAGAATGCAGGAAATGCCGAATAGTTTTAATAAGGCATCCGGCAGACCGGCCGGCCGGAAAACCGGGAATGCCAGTTCGTAGAACAGCGACCGTTCTCTCTGCCATATCAGTCCGGTATATATCAGATAATCCCCGTTCAGCAATAATCCTGCCAGGATCTCCCCCCAGTGCCGTTTTTCCAGTTTTACGTCAGTGAAGCAGACAAAAACACCCGTTAAATACAGCATTGCAAGCCAAAACAGCGAGGCCGCGAGGGAAGCCAGGAGCGGCTTTCCGCCCAGACCACAGCTGAATACCATCATCAGAAACTGCGGCCCCCAGAAGAGGAGGACCTCCTTCCACAGAAAGCCGAGTCGGCTTTGAATGGTTTTCCTTCTGTTCTGAAACCTTATCAGGCAGTATTTGTTTAAAAAGAGCCCGTTATGAAGATCCAGATACAATAAAAAGCCCATCATCAGCACAAAATGCAGATAGGGAGAAAAGGAATACCGTTCAGAGAGCGGAACATCCGCGGCAAAGGATACCGGTATGACGTAGGCAAGATATACGATTAGAACCTTCCACAGGTCCCCGGAAGCAAGTTCCGTCATCATTCTGCGTTTCATAGTTCATCTCTGAATACACGGGTCTTCAGCCAGAGCAGAATACTGCTGATCAGGAAGGGAACAATCAGAGAAACGACCAGTACGACCCCACTTTCCGTCCCGACAGAAGGCGAAGAAAGACGAAGCAGATCCGCGGCGATCCACGCCCCCTTATCGAACGCGCTGAGCAGCATTTCGATCACCAGCACCGCGACCGTCGGAAGAACCAGTGTCTGAAAGGGCGTGAGCCGGAAAAAGAGAGAAAGAGAGAACGTCAGGACAGCTGCCCCGCTTCCATAAATGCCCACCAGCAGAATATGCAGCAGCATATTGACGGCAGGCCTGTTCAAATACAGAGAAGGAAAAAGCATCTGCGCCAATCCCCGCCGGATCGACTGATCAAACAATGAGGAATAAACACTTTCCGCGCCGGCATAATCCACAAGGACCCAGCCATCGCGGCCGATGGCGATAAGGCAAAAAAGATAATTCAGCAGAAAGGGGAATGCACTGATAAGAAATGCCGATACTGCCGTACTGACCGCTTTTATACCAAACAGTCTCCCGCGGGAAGTCCGGCTCAGCATCAGGGCCGCGGAGCCGGCTTTTTTTTCATAACTCCAGGAGGCTGCCGCGGGGAGCGCGGCTAATACCGTCAGAAATAACAGTAGTGTCAGATCACCCAACCCGGATCGAAACAGCATGGTGAGATGCTCCGGAATAAGGACTTTTGTTCTTTGTGTTTTTCCGACCAGATCAAAAACAAACGCCAGCGTTGATAACACTGTGCCGACGGAAACGGCGATCCACGTCAGGATATTTGACCAGATCTCCTGAAGCTCGGCCTTCCACATAACTGATCACGCTTTCAAAACAGGCCTGCGCAGCCGGCAGGGTCAGTACAGGATCTCTCCATGTACCCATTTGGTAAAGATTCCCGCAAAAGTCTCTGTACGAAGTCTCATTCTGCTACCTGTAGCCGGCGTAGCAAGATAAGGGATCGTCTGATACTCTGGAGGAATGCTTGGAAGTCCGATGTAACAAATAAAATTATCCGTACACGGTGTGAAATTATTCGTATCAGCCGGAGCATAATCGATCCAGCAAATGTATCCGTCGATATCTGTCGAGATAACTCTGTGACGCGCAAAAGTATGGTCTGTCTGCTTTACGCCTTCCTGAAGCGTAGAATGAAATAGGACAGGAAAGGTTGTGTTATACTCACTGAAGCTGGCACTTGCAAAACAAACTGTCACTAATATTACAAGTAAAACAGCAGGAATAAGTGTTTTTTCTTCATACAAGTAATTTTTTCTAATTTTGATTATAACACAGTCTATGCAGGTTGTCAATACTCTATCACGGAAATTTCATTATGATTCTCCATCAGCCAAAGAACTTGAGAAGAAGCACAGCTTTTTGTGGCAATATATTTCAATGATTGACATAGGACGTTTTCAATTCTTTCGTCCCGCGAATGGTATAAAACCAGAGCGGCTCACTGTGGATCGATATAGAGCCAACAAAAAACCGGGGTCACCGCTCTGCGGCGCCCCGGCTTTTTGGGTATTGTGGTATTATTCGATGATCTGAGTCACGGTACCGGAAGCAACGGTGCGGCCGCCTTCACGGATAGCGAAACGAAGACCCTGCTCCATGGCGATACGGGAGATCAGTTCGACCTTGATCTCGACGTGGTCGCCGGGCATGCACATCTCGGTGCCTTCAGGCAGCGTGCAGATGCCGGTCACGTCAGTGGTTCTGAAGTAGAACTGCGGACGATAGTTGTTGAAGAACGGAGTATGACGTCCGCCTTCTTCTTTGGACAGCACGTAGATCTGACCCTTAAAGGTGGTGTGAGGATGTACGCTGCCGGGCTTGGCCAGAACCTGGCCGCGCTCGATCTCGTTTCTCTGAACACCGCGGAGCAGGCAGCCAACGTTGTCGCCGGCCTGGCCTTCATCCAGCAGCTTGTGGAACATTTCGACGCCGGTCACAACGACCTGACGGCTCTCGTCCTTGATACCCACGATCTCGACGGTGTCGGATACGTGCACAACGCCGCGCTCCACACGACCGGTAGCCACGGTGCCGCGGCCGGTGATGGAGAAGACGTCCTCAACGGGCATCAGGAAAGGCTTGTCGGTAGCGCGGACGGGATCCGGGATGTAGCTGTCGACAGCATCCATCAGTTCCAGGATCTTATCCTGCCAGACGGGATCGCCTTCCAGAGCCTTCAGAGCGCTGCCGCGGATAACGGGAGTGTCATCGCCCGGGAACTCGTATTCATCGAGCAGTTCACGGATCTCCATTTCGACCAGCTCAAGGATCTCTTCGTCGTCGACCATGTCGCACTTGTTCATGAAAACAACAACGTAGGGAACGCCCACCTGACGGGCCAGCAGGATGTGCTCGCGGGTCTGAGCCATAACACCGTCGGTAGCAGCCACGACCAGGATAGCGCCGTCCATCTGGGCAGCACCGGGGAGAATGTTCTTGCCGGAGTCGGCATGGCCGGGGCAGTCACCGTTCGCATAGTGGCGGTGAACGGTCTCATACTCGACGTGAGCGGTGGAGATTGTGATACCACGGGCTCTCTCTTCGGGTGCCTTGTCGATCTGATCGAAGGCGACGAAACTGCCCAGGCCCAGTCTCTCGTGCAGGGTCTTGGTAATGGCAGCCGTCAGAGTGGTCTTACCATGGTCGACGTGACCGATGGTACCGATGTTACAATGGGGTTTGGTTCTTTCAAACTTAGCTTTTGCCATCTGGAATAATTCCTCCTAATTTTCTTGCCCCAGTTGTAAGGGACAGTCGATGTAATCCAAGGCATCACCTTAGGATTATAATAGGTGTTTCAACCTTTTTCAAGTATTATTTTTGGGAAATCAGCTTATCCTGCACATTCTTCGGCACGGCTTCGTAGTGATCGAAGAACATGGAGTAAGCTCCGCGGCCCTGAGTCCTTGAACGCAGGTCGGTGGCGTAACCGAACATCTCGGCCAGCGGTACGTAGCCGCGGATGAGCTGGGAGCCGTTCACGCTCTCCATGCCCTCCATGCGGCCGCGGCGGGAGTTGAGGTCGCCGATGACGTCGCCCAGGTAGTCGTCCGGCGTGGTGATCTCGACGCGCATGATCGGCTCGAGGAGCACGCAGCCGGCCTTGTGCATGGCTTCCTTGAAAGCCATGGAACCGGCGATCTTGAAGGCCATCTCACTGGAGTCGACCTCATGGTAGGAGCCGTCGAATACCGTGGCCTTCACGCCCAGCACCGGATATCCGGCCAGCACGCCCGAGCGTGTGGCTTCCTCGATACCGGCGCCGATGGCGGGGATGTACTCTTTGGGGATCACACCGCCCACGACCTCGGAATTGAATTCGAAGCTCTTTTCCGCATTGGCATCCATCGGCTCAAAGCGCACTTTGCAGTGGCCGTACTGGCCGCGGCCGCCGGACTGCTTGGCGTACTTGCTGTCGACTTCCACCGTCTTGGTGAAGCCTTCCTTGTAGGCGACCTGCGGCGCGCCCACGTTGGCTTCGACTTTGAACTCGCGCAGCAGACGGTCCACGATGATCTCCAAGTGGAGTTCGCCCATCCCGGCAATGACGGTCTGACCGGTCTCCTTGTTGGTCGTCACGCGGAAGGTGGGATCTTCCTCGGCCAGTTTGGCGAGGGCTTCTCCCATCTTGTCCTGACCGGCTTTGGTCTTGGGCTCGATGGCGATATCGATGACCGGCTCCGGAAATTCCATGGATTCCAGCAGCACCGGATGCTGTTCATCACAGATCGTATCGCCCGTCGTGGTGAATTTGAGACCGACGGCAGCGGCGATATCGCCCGCGTAGACCTTGTCCAGTTCCATGCGCTTGTTCGCGTGCATCTGCAGAATGCGGCCCACCCGTTCCTTTTTGCCCTTGGTAGAGTTGTAAAGGTAGGAGCCGGAATTCAGCGTTCCGGAATAGACCCGGAAATACGCCAGTTTGCCGACGAAGGGGTCGGTCATGATCTTGAAGGCCAGCGCCCGGAAAGGGGCGTCGTCCGAAGACTCGATGAGGATCTCGTTGCCGTCCATATCCGTGCCCTTGGCGGGCGGGATGTCCAGCGGGGAGGGCAGATATTCCACGATCGCGTCCAGCAGCTTCTGCACGCCCTTGTTCCGGTAGGCCGTTCCGCAGAGCACGGGGATGGCTTCCATCCGGATGGTGGCGCGGCGCAGCGCGCCCTTGAGCTGCTGTTCGGTGGGGACTTCGTCCTCCAGGAACATCTCCATGAGTTCTTCGTCCGTCTCGCAGATGGCCTCGATCATCTTCTGGCGGTACTCTTCGGCCTGGTCCCGCATATCGGCCGGGATCTCGGTGATCTCGATCACCTCGCCCTTGTCATCCTTGTACAGGTAGGCCTTCATCTCGAACAGGTCGACCACGCCACGGAAGCTGTCTTCCTTGCCGATCGGGAGCTGCACCGGGATGGGGTTGTGGCCCAGGCGTGTGCGGATCATCGACACAGCGTTGAAGAAGTTCGCGCCCATGATGTCCATTTTGTTGATGAACGCCATGCGGGGCACGCGGTATTTGTCGGCCTGTCTCCAGACAGTTTCGGACTGGGGCTCCACGCCGCCCTTGGCGCAGAAAACACCGACGGCGCTGTCCAGCACGCGCAGGGAGCGCTCCACCTCGACGGTGAAGTCCACGTGGCCGGGCGTATCGATGATATTGATACGGTGTTCCGGCGCTCCGGGGATCTTGACGTGCTCTTTTTCCTGCGTCCAGTGGCAGGTTGTGGCGGCAGACGTGATGGTGATGCCGCGTTCCTGTTCCTGGGCCATCCAGTCCATGGTGGCGGTTCCGTCGTGGGTGTCGCCGATCTTATAGTTCACGCCGGTATAATACAGGATCCGCTCCGTGAGAGTGGTCTTCCCGGCATCGATATGGGCCATAATGCCGATGTTGCGCGTTCTCTCCAGCGGATATTCTCTGCCTTCCACGACTTCGACCTCCTAAAGTTTGTTTCGTTCGTCTGCCTCAGGCGGCATCAGAAACGGTAGTGGGCAAAAGCCTTGTTGGCTTCAGCCATCTTGTGCATGTCTTCTTTGCGCTTGACGGCGGCACCCGTATTGTTGGAGGCGTCCAGGATCTCCGCCGCGAGACGGGCTTCCATGGTCTTTTCTCCTCTCTTACGGGAGTACGCGGTCAGCCAGCGGAGCGCGAGCGCCTGACGGCGGTCCGGCTTCACTTCGATGGGCACCTGATAGGTGGCACCGCCGACACGCTTTGCCTTGACTTCGAGCACGGGCATGATGTTGTTCATGGCGTTCTGGAACACGTCCAGAGCCGGCTTGCCGGCCTTGCGTTCCACGGTCTCGAAGGCTCCGTAAACGATCTTCTGCGCGACGCCTCTCTTGCCATCCAGCATGATGTTGTTGATCAGCTTGGTAACGACCTTGTCGTTGTAGATGGGATCGGCTAATACATCTCTTTTCTGAGTATGTCCTTTACGCGGCACGTTGCTTCCCTCCTTAAAAATTTTTTTAGATCATCGGTACTCACATGTGCGAAATGTGTTCATGCCCGGCGCAGGACACTTATTTCTTTTCGGAAACTTATGCCTGACATCCGGCATTCACTGCAGTCAGCATGGATGCGATTCGCAATGACTGCCCAAGGGTCGGAATTACTTCTTCACCTTCGGCCGCTTGGCGCCGTATTTGGAACGGGCCTTCTTACGATTGGCGACACCGGCGGTATCCAGCGTTCCACGAATGATGTGGTAACGGGTGCCGGGCAGGTCCTTCACTCTTCCGCCGCGGACGAGGACGACGCTGTGTTCCTGAAGGTTGTGGCCTTCACCGGGGATGTAGCTGGTGACCTCGATACCGTTGGACAGACGCACACGGGCGATCTTGCGAAGAGCGGAGTTGGGCTTCTTGGGGGTAGCGGTCTTGACGGCGGTGCAGACGCCTCTCTTCTGAGGGGACGACTGGTTGGTCGCCTTCTTGTGCAGGGAGTTGAATCCTTTCTGCAGGGCGGGCGCCGTAGACTTTTTCTCCGAAGTCTCTCTGCCTTTTCTCACCAACTGGTTAAATGTAGGCATACGATTTCCTCCTTTTTCCAGATTTTTCAGGGGGCTCCCAGCGCGGAGACCGACCTTTTTGCGCACGCAAAGAAAAGGCGCTGAAAAAGCGTGCTTGCCTATTATACTCACAGGAAGCACGCTTGTCAACTTTTCTTTTTTCAATTTTTAGCAATTCACGCCGTTTTTTCGGCGGCCGGCGCCGTGCGGCGGACCGTCTTGTTTCCTTAACTAAGATGTCAGCCGGGGAGGAGTTCCTTTTTCCCGCCCATGTACGGCTGCAGCGCGGCAGGGATGAGCACCCGTCCGTCTTCCTGCAGATTGTTTTCCAGGAAGGCGATCAGCATGCGGGGCGGAGCCACCACCGTGTTGTTGAGCGTATGGGGCAGGTAGCTGCGGCCGTCTTCGCTTTTCACGCGCATCCGCAGGCGGCGGGCCTGCGCATCGCCCAGATTGGAGCAGGAGCAGACTTCGAAGTATTTCTGCTGGCGCGGGGACCAGGCTTCGATGTCGCAGGACTTGACCTTGAGGTCGGCCAGGTCGCCGGAGCAGCACTCCAACTGGCGCACCGGGATATCCAGCGAGCGGAACAGTTCCACGCTCCACTTCCACATCTGCTCATACCAGGCCATGGAATCCTCCGGACGACAGACCACGATCATCTCCTGCTTTTCGAACTGGTGGATGCGGTAGACGCCGCGCTCCTCGATGCCGTGGGCGCCTTTCTCCTTGCGGAAGCAGGGAGAATACGAGGTCAGCGTCTGAGGCAGCGACTTTTCGGGAAGGATCTGGTCGATGAACTTGCCGATCATGGAATGCTCGGAGGTGCCGATGAGGTAGAGGTCCTCGCCTTCGATCTTGTACATCATGGCGTCCATGTCGCTCTGGCTCATGACGCCCTCCACCACCTTCCCGAGGATCATGAACGGCGGGAAGCAGAAGGTGAACCCCTTATCGATCATAAAGTCGCGCGCGTAGGCCAGCACCGCCTCATGCAGGCGGGCGATATCGCCCATCAGATAGTAGAAGCCGTTGCCGGACACGCGGCCGGCGGCATCCATATCGATCCCGCGGAAGCGCTCCATGATCTCCGTATGATAGGGGATGGGGAAATCCGGGACCTTCGGTTCGCCGAAGCGCTGGACTTCCACGTTCTCGCTGTCGTCGCGGCCGATGGGCACGGACGGATCGATGATGTTGGGGATGAGCATCATGCGGCGGCGGATCTCTTCCTCGACGGTCTTTTCGCGGGCGGATAGTTCATTGATGCGGTCCGCGTCGGCCGCGACCTGCGCGCGCACGGCGGCCGCTTCCTCCCGCTTGCCCTGGCCCATGAGCATGCCGATCTGCCTGGATAGCCGGTTGCGGAGGGCGCGCAGGTCTTCCACTTCCTGCTTGATGCTGCGGTTCTCGCGGTCCAGCGCGATCACTTCATCCACCAGGGGCAGTTTAGCGTCCTGGAATTTGTTTCTGATATTCTGTCTGACGGTCTCCGGGTCTTCCCGCAAGAATTTGATGTCGATCATGTCCGAGGCTCCTGTCGGTGTAGTGGCGGCTGGAAAACAGCCTTATTGATTATACGCCGCCGGCCGCGTTTTGGCAAGCGGATTTCCGGCCCCCGGCACATAAGCGACCGAAAGAGGGCGGCAATCCGCAAGGAAGTGCCGCCCTCTGTTTTTAGTTAGTTGTCCGGGTCGTTTTTCCACAGAAGGTCCCTCCTGCGACCTGCCCCCGGGTCGACCCTTTCGTTTGGGATCATTTCAATATGTGCTCACTGTATGGGCACCGGCGTCGTCCATGGCTCAGGGATCACCGGATCCGGTGTATGTGCCGGGGCTGATAACCTGGCAGTTCCCTGGACGGGACTACTCCCATAAGATGATCGAAGCCCGATTGGATTCTGCTCCGGTCTTCATCGAAGTGTGTATAAAAGATCGAGGGATCGATCTCCTCTGCGACCGGCATGCTCCCGTCGGAGGGCCCTGAAAACCGAACGTCCATAGAATTGGGAAAATCATCCAAAAATGGGAATAATCGGACATGAATCCGAAGGTTTTAAAAATATGAAGAATCTAATGTTTCAGCGTGCTTTCGCTTAACAATATTATGTTCTCATTTATAATACCGAGGGATACTGTGCAGCAGCCCTTTCTGAAGCGGATAGGGCGAGCCCGTCGCACCGGGATTTATGATAGGAAAGCGGGTTTGGGAAACTTCCCCGCGGAGTGTGTCTCGAGAACTTGATGGATTCTTGTCTGTCTTCCGTGCTATTTGCCCGGTTCGCATTGACAGCAGGCGGGATCGATGGTATAAATTATAAGTCGGGTTTTGCGGTTTTCCGCCCGGCGATCACCGCGGCGGGACACGCCGCAGGGAGGATACTATGGATCATGAGATCATCTCCGCCATCCTGGCGGAAGAACAGAGCGCCGACAGAGCTCTGTCCGATGCCCGCGAACAGGCTGCGCTGCTCGTTTCCCGGGCACGTGAGCAGGCCGCCCGTCAGAAGGAGCAGGTCGCCAAGGCCGGCCGTAAGCAACTGGGCCGCGCCCGCGAGGACGCCCTGCGCGACGGCGAGCAGGCTGCCGCTTACGAAGCGGAAATGACGGCCCGCGCCGTGCAGGCCCTGAAAGAAGAGGCCGCGCCCCGCATCCCGGAGGCCGTAAGCGCCGTCGTTGCCTATCTGAGGCAGCAGACACCCGACACATTCTAGAAAAGGATCCTATCTTATGTCTGTTGTGAAAATGCAGAAATTCCTGCTCTGCGGCCTGGAATCGGACCGCGAGCCGCTGCTGAAGGCTCTGCAGAAAAACGGACAGCTCCATCTCAAAGCCCAGACGCCGGAGGATCCCTCCTTCCGGCCGCCTGCCTCGGCCCAGGAAAAAAGCAGCTGCGAAAAGATCGCGCAGAACATGCTGAACGCTCTGACCGTGCTCGACACCTACGCGCCCGCCAAAGGGGGCCTTCTGGACTCTCTGAAAGGCCGGAAGCCGCTGACGAGCGGCCGCTGGGAAGAGCGCAGCGCACTGGAAGCGCAGGCGGTGGAGGCTGCGGCCCGTATCCAGGGCCTGCAGAAGGAGCTGAGCGAGCAGACCGCGCGCGAGGTGCGGCTGCAAGCCGCGCTGGAGCCTTTGGTCCCCTGGGCGAGCCTGCCCGTACCGCTGGACTACGGCGGCACCAAAAACTGCAAAGCGATCATCGGGGCCCTGCCCGGCCAGTGGACCGCCGACTCGGTGGAACAGCTCCTGGCGCAGGAAGCGCCGGAAGCGGAAAGCTTCACCGCCGAGGTCATCAGTTCGGAACCGTCCCAGACCTGCCTCATGGTCCTCGCGCTGCGCAGCGAGGCCGACCGGCTGGAAGATGTGCTCCGCCGCAAGGGTTTTGCCCGCCCCGCCCAGGCGCCGGAAGGCGTCCTTCCCTCCGAATACCGCCGGGATCTGGAAAAGCAGATCGCCCGGGCCAGGGAGGAGCAGGAAGCCACCCGGGAAGAACTGGCCGCCTGCGGCGGTTCCCGCACGCTGCTGCAGTTCTGTTATGACGACAACGTCCTCAAGGCGCAACGGAAAGATGCGCTCGGCAAAGCGCTTTCCACCGGACGCGTCATCGTCTTCAGCGGCTACCTTCCGGCCGGATCGGCGGAAGCCGTCAAAAAACAGCTGGAGGATGCCTTCGTGTGCAGCATGGAGCTGTCCGATGCCTCGGACGACCCGGAGGCTCCGGTGCTCCTGAAGAACAACCCTTTCTCGGAGCCTACCGAGAGCGTGGTGCTCTCCTACGGGGCCCCGCACAAGGGCGAAGTCGACCCCACGCTCATCATGTCCTTCTTCTACTACTTCCTCTTCGGTCTCATGCTTTCCGACGCGGGGTACGGGCTGGTCATGGCCATCGGCTGCTTCGCGGTGCTGAGACTCTTCCCTAAGATCGGCAGCGGGCTGAAGCAGATGCTGAAGATGTTCTTCTGGTGCGGCGTCTCGACTACCTTCTGGGGCGTGATGTTCGGCAGCTACTTCGGCGACGCGATCCCCGTGATCGCGGACAAGTTCTTCCACACCACGGTGACCGTCCCCGCGCTCTGGCTGGTCCCGCTGGAGGAGCCCATGACCCTGCTGATCTGGTGCTTCGCCTTCGGGATCGTCCATCTCTTCGTGGGGCTGGGCATCAAGGGGTATATGCTCCTGCGCGATAAGCAGTGGCT
Organism: Lachnospiraceae bacterium; assembly: GCA_017958185.1. Taxonomy (GTDB): domain Bacteria; phylum Bacillota; class Clostridia; order Lachnospirales; family Lachnospiraceae; genus UBA6987. The sequence goes on from JAGDDE010000123.1 coordinate 19,627, forward strand.
GGACTTCTTTGCCGGGGTGCTCTGCTGGTATTTCCTGCTGATCGGCCTGCTTCTCATGCTGCTGCCCACCGACATCTACGCGTCCATCGCCGGGGCCGCCGTCCCGCTGCCGAAGGCCGTCTCCGTTCTGGCCGTCATCCTGGCCGTCATCGGAGCTCTCGGCATCATCTTCTTCACCGCCCACCGGCGCAAGAACTTCGGTCTGCGCATCGCCATGGGCGCCTACGAACTCTACGGAGCCACGAGCTGGCTCTCGGATATACTCTCCTACTCGCGTCTGCTCGCCCTGGGTCTCGCGACCGGCGTCATCGCGACCGTGTTCAACCAGATGGCCGCCATGGTGGTGAACACGGATACGGTCTTTTCCACCATCGTCAGCGTCATTCTGTTCGCGACGATCTTCCTGGTGGGGCACGTGCTGAACATGGCCATCAACCTGCTGGGTGCCTACGTGCACACCAACCGTCTGCAGTACGTGGAATTCTTCGGTAAGTTTTATGAAGGCGGCGGTGAGGAATATGCCCCTCTCTCCGCGGAAAACACTCAATATTTTCACATGGAGGATCAATGAAAATGGGAACCTTTCTCGTAGCTGAAGCCGCCGCCCCTGCGGCCCTTATCTCGAACGGCACTCTGTACGCTCTGGTCGGCATCGCGCTGGCCGTCATCCTGTCCGGTATCGGCTCCGCCATCGGCGTGTCCCAGGGCGGCCGTGCCGCTGCCGGCGTCCTGACGGAAAAACCCGAGCTCTTCGCTCGCGTGCTGATCCTGGAGCTGCTGCCCGGTACGCAGGGCATCTACGGCCTGCTGGTCGCCTTCATCGCGCTCGGCAAGATCCAGTTCGGCAAAGCCGTTCTGGAGCCGGAAGCGGGCTTGCTGTACTTTGCCGCCTGCCTGCCCATCGCCATCGTCGGCCTCATCTCCGCCATCCAGCAGGGCAAGGCTTCCGTGGCTTCCATCGCGCTGGTCGGCAAAAAGCCGGAGACCTTCGGCCGCGCCATGCTGCTGCCCGCCATGGTCGAGACCTATGCCATCCTGGCTCTTCTGGTCTCCATCCTGACCGTCGCAAACCTGTAAGAATCTTTTCCTGAAGGAGCAACCTCATGACAGGAACCGAAAAAATCCTGCAGCATATCCGGGAAGAAGCCCGCGCACAGGCGGACCAGATCCTCGCGGCTGCACGCGAAGAGGCGCAGAAGATCGCCGATGCCTCGCGTGCGGAGTGCGGGGAGATCGCTGCGCAGAGCGACGCGCGCTGCAGCGCCTACCTCAGCGAGGCTGCCGAAAAGAAGCAGCGCTCCCTGACCATGGAGCGCCGCCAGGCGCTGCTGGCTGCCAAGGGCGAACTCGTGGAGGAGGTCCTGGCAGGCGCCAGAGCGCAGATCCTGAGCGAAGACGCTTCTTCCTATTTTGATTTTCTCTGCTCTCTGCTGGAGCGCCAGGAAACGATCGGGAACGGGACGCTGCTCCTGTCCGCCCGCGACCTGGACCGGCTCCCTGCGGATTTCCCTTCCCGGGCCGCCCGGATCGCCGCAGAAAAAGGCGGCAGCCTGACCGTTTCCCGGGAACCGGCGGACATCGACGGAGGGCTGATCTTACGTTACGAAGGCACGCTGGAAAACTGTTCTCTGGATGCGATCTTCGCTTCCGAAGAAGAAGTCCTGAAAGACATGATCCGGCAGAGATTATTCCCCGCAGCCCGGGCATAGGAGGCGTCTATGAAGACCGATTACACCTATGCCGCCGCCCGCATCCACGTCAAAGAGCTCTCGCTCCTGACCCGGGCGGATCTGGAGCAGCTGGCGGGCGCGGCGGACGTACGCGCCGCTCTGCAGCTGCTTTCGGAAAAAGGCTGGGGCGATCCGGAACAGGAACTGACGGCGGAGAATATGCTCCGGCACGAAGCCGAAGCCGCCTGGGAGGTCGTCAACGACCTGGAAAAGGATCCCGCCGCCCTGTCCGTGCTGAAGCTCGGCAAGGACTATCATAACCTTAAGGCCGCCGTCAAGCAGGTCTACACCGGTTCTTCGCTCCCCGCGGAACGTCTGTTCCAGCCGGGCGGCACGCTGGACGCCGGCGTCATCCTGAAAGCCGTGGAGGAAAAGGACTGGGAGCTTTTGCCCGCCCCGCTGGCTCAGACCGCCGAGGAAGCCTCGGTGCTGCTGGCGCATACCGGCGACGGCCAGCTCTGCGACTCCCTGATCGATAAGGCCTGTCTGGGCGAGCTCTACCGCGCCGGCAAGGCTTCCCCCGAGGAAGTCCTGCAGGAATACGCCGTCGTGACCTGCGCGGCCGCCAACATCCGCATCGCCCTGCGCGCCGCGCGCAGCCGCCGGCCGCTCTCCTTCCTGCTCGACTCCATGCTCCCCATGGAGGAACTGGATACGAAAGCGCTGGCCGAGGCTGCCTACGAGGGCAAAGACGCCGTGGCGGAGTATCTGGAGACCACGCCTTTTGCGGCGCTCGTCCCCTCGCTCTCCGGTTCCATGGCCGCCTTCGAAAAGAGCTGCGACGACCTTCTGATCGAGCACATGAAGCCCCAGAAGAACAACTCCTTTACCCTGGGTCCGCTGGCCGCCTACCTTCTGGCCCGGGAAAACGAGATCAAATGCGTGCGCATGATCCTCACCGGCAAGCAGAATCATCTGCCGGACGAGGTCCTGCGGGAAAGTCTGAGGATGACGTATGTATAAGATCGGAGTCATCGGCGATTACGACAGCATCTACGGTTTTGCCGCGCTGGGCCTGGCTGTGTTCCCGGCGGCGGACGCCTCGGAAGGCGCCTCGCTCCTCAAACGGCTGACCGCTGACGGCTATACCGTCATCTATATGACCGAAGCCCTGGCCGCCGCCCTCTCCGAGGAGGTGGCCGCCTACGACGAAACGGCCCTGACCGCCGTGATCCCCATCCCCGGCATCTCCGGCAATACCGGCAGCGGCATGGCGATGGTGCGGCGCTGCGTGGAGCGGGCCGTCGGTTCGGACATCATTTTCAAAAACGACTAAGAGAAAGGCGGACGAGAAACCGATATGAGCACAGGAATCATCAAGAAGGTCGCGGGACCTCTGGTCATCGCCTCCGGCATGCGCGACGCGAACATGTTCGACGTGGTGCGTGTGTCCGACCGCCGGCTGATCGGCGAGATCATCGAGATGCACGGCGACGAGGCGTCCATCCAGGTCTATGAAGAGACCTCCGGCCTTCGTCCCGGCGAACCGGTGACCTCCACCGGCATGCCGCTGAGCGTGGAACTCGGCCCCGGCCTGATCCAGAGCATTTATGACGGCATCCAGCGTCCGCTGGAGGAGATCCTCCGCGTGACCGGCACCAATCTTCTGACCCGCGGCGTGGAAGTGCCTTCCCTGAACCGCGAAACGAAGTGGCACTTTATCCCCTGCGTTTCTGCCGGCGATACGGTACAGGCCGGCGACGTGATCGGCACCGTCAAGGAGACTGAGGTCGTCACCCAGAAGATCATGGTCCCTCCGGGAATGAAGGGCACCGTCTCTTCCATCGCGGAAGGCGACTACACCGTGACCGAGACCGTGGCGCAGCTGGATACCGGCAAGGGCAAAACGCCGCTGACGCTGATGCAGCACTGGCCCGTCCGTACCGGCCGGCCGTATCAGCGCAAGCTGCCGCCCTCCAATCCGCTGGTGACCGGGCAGCGCGTGGTCGACACCATGTTCCCCATCGCCAAAGGCGGCGTGGCGGCTGTGCCCGGGCCCTTCGGCTCCGGCAAGACCGTGATCCAGCACCAGCTGGCCAAGTGGGCGGACGCGGATATCGTGGTCTACATCGGCTGCGGCGAGCGCGGCAACGAGATGACCGACGTTCTGAACGAATTCCCCGAACTGAAAGACCCCAAGACCGGCCGTTCCCTGATGGAGCGCACCGTTCTGATCGCCAATACCTCCGATATGCCCGTGGCAGCCCGCGAGGCTTCCATCTACACCGGCATCACCATCGCGGAGTACTTCCGTGATATGGGCTTCTCTGTGGCGCTCATGGCCGACTCCACCTCCCGCTGGGCCGAGGCTCTGCGCGAAATGTCCGGCCGCCTGCAGGAAATGCCCGGTGAAGAAGGCTACCCCGCCTACCTCGGCAGCCGTCTGGCGCAGTTCTACGAGCGCGCCGGCCGCGTGATCACGCTCGGAAAAGAAGGCCGCGAAGGCGCCCTTTCCGTCATCGGCGCGGTCTCTCCCGCCGGCGGCGATATCTCCGAGCCCGTATCCCAGGCGACCCTCCGCATCGTCAAAGTGTTCTGGAGCCTGGATTCCACGCTGGCCTACCGCCGTCACTTCCCGGCCATCAACTGGCTGACCAGCTACTCCCTGTACCTGGACAGCATGGCCGGCTGGTTCAACGAAGCCGTGAACCGCGACTGGATGAACTGCCGCAACCGCATGATGCGCCTGCTGCAGGACGAATCCGAACTGCAGGAGATCGTACAGCTGGTCGGTATGGACGCCCTCTCCGCGCCGGACCGCCTCAAGCTCGAAGCCGCCCGCTCCATCCGCGAGGACTTCCTGCACCAGAACTCCTTCCACGAGATCGATACCTACACCTCTCTGGAAAAGCAGTTCCGTATGATGCGCCTGGTATTGGCCTACTACGATGAATGCGTCAAGGCGCTGAACGCCGGCGCCGATATCGACGATCTGGTGGACCTGCCGGTCCGCGAGCAGATCGGCCGCTACAAATACACCCACGAGACCGATATCGCGCCCGCGTTTGACGAGGTGATCACCGAGCTCACGAAGGAGATCGCCGCCCTCGGGAAGGAGGCCAACTGATGCCGAAGGAATATAAAACCATTCAGGAAGTCGCCGGCCCTCTGATGATGGTCACCGGCGTGGAAAACGTTGCCTACGACGAACTGGGCGAGATCGAGCTGGCCGACGGCCGGCGCCGCCGCTGCAAGGTACTGGAGATCAACGGGACGACCGCCCTGGTGCAGCTGTTCGAAAATGCCGCCGGTATCAACCTTTCCAACAGTAAGGTCCGCTTCCTGGGCCGCAGCATGGAGCTGGGCGTCTCGGAAGACATGCTCGGCCGCGTCTTTGACGGTCTGGGCCGTCCCATCGACGGCGGCCCCGAGATCCTCCCGGACGCGCGCAAGGACATCAACGGCCTGCCCATGAACCCGGCCGCCCGCGCCTACCCGCAGGAATTCATCCAGACCGGCGTTTCGGCCATCGACGGCCTCAACACCCTCGTCCGCGGCCAGAAGCTGCCCATCTTCTCTGCCAGCGGTCTGCCGCACGCCCAGCTGGCCGCTCAGATCGCGCGTCAGGCCCGTGTGCGCGGCACCAGTGAACCCTTCGCCGTGGTCTTTGCCGCCATGGGCATCACCTTTGAAGAGTCCGATTTCTTCGTACAGAGCTTCCGCGAGTCCGGCGCCATCGAGCGTACCGTCCTCTTCGTCAACCTGGCCAATGACCCGGCGGTCGAGCGTATCGCCACGCCGCGCATGGCCCTGACCTGCGCCGAGTATCTGGCCTTTGAGAAAGGCATGCACGTGCTGGTCATCCTGACGGACATCACCAACTACGCCGACGCCCTGCGTGAGGTTTCGGCCGCCCGCAAGGAAGTGCCCGGCCGCCGCGGATATCCCGGCTACATGTATACCGACCTGGCGCAGATGTACGAGCGCGCCGGCCGTCAGCGCGGAAAGAGCGGTTCCATCACCATGATCCCCATCCTTTCCATGCCGGAAGACGACAAGACGCACCCCATCCCCGACCTGACCGGCTATATCACGGAAGGCCAGATCATCCTGAGCCGCGACCTCTACCGCAAGAATGTGACGCCGCCCATCGACGTTCTGCCGAGCCTCTCCCGTCTGAAGGACAAGGGTATCGGCGAGGGCAAGACCCGCGCGGACCACGCCAACGTCATGAACCAGCTGTTCGCGGCCTATGCCCGCGGCAAGGAGCAGAAGGAGCTGATGGTCGTGCTGGGTGAAGCCGCCCTGACCGCCATGGATAAGAAGTATGCCGCGTTCGCGGATGCCTTTGAAGCCGAGTATGTTTCGCAGGGCAACTTTACGAACCGCAGCATCGAAGAGACCATGGAGATCGGCTGGAAGCTGCTGCGCATGCTGCCCCGCACCGAACTCAAGCGTATCGACGAAAAATACCTCAATCTCTATTACGAAGCCTGATGAGGCCCGCGGGCCGGCAAAGGGCACAAGCAAAGGAGCACCGAAGCCATGGCAGGTTCCCAGATCATCCCTACGCGGATGGAACTCGGCAAACAGAAAAAGCGCCTGACGACCGCCAAGCGGGGCCACAAACTGCTCAAGGACAAGCGTGACGAACTCATGCGGCAGTTTCTGGACCTGGTGCGGCTCAATAAAGAGCTGCGCGAGAAGGTCGAGACCGGCATCCGGGCCGCAAACGGTAATTTCGTGCTGGCCAAAGCCGCCTCGTCCGACCAGAATCTGAACACCGCGCTCCTGGCTCCCAAGCAGCAGATCACGCTGGAGGTCTCCTCCCGCAACGTGATGAGCGTGGAGGTACCGGTCTTTGAGACGCGCACCCGCACGGAAAGCGAAGGCGATATCTTCAGCTACGGCTACGCCTTCACGCCTTCCGAGCTGGATGACGCCGTCGATTCCCTGGCGCAGGTACTGCCGGAGATGCTGCGGCTGGCCGAAGTCGAAAAGGCCTGCCGGCTCATAGCGGCCGAGATCGAAAAGACCCGCCGCCGCGTGAACGCGCTGGAATACGTGATCATTCCGGACGCACAGGCCAAGATCAAGTTCATCACCATGAAGCTGGACGAAAACGAGCGCAGCTCGCAGGTCCGCCTCATGAAGATCCAGGACAGCATGGCCGCCGAGGCGCGCGCCAAAGCCCTGGAGCAGGAAGCCGCCGAAAGGCCGGCGCGAGCATGACCCTGCGCAAAAAGCGGGGCGGGACCTTCCGGTCCCGCCCCGCTTTTCTTTTAGATCCGCCAGCTTTGTCAGGGAAGCAAACCGCTCCCGGCCGGCAGTCTCTTTTTTCATGCTTCAAACATACTGCGCAGGCGCTGATAGCTATCCGGATGCAATTTCTTTTCGATCTCCCATCGACTGTCGTCCCAGTGATAGAAACCGAGCGGGTCGTTTAGGCTGACGCCTGTAGCAATCACCTCTATCTCATCATCTGTCAACAGCCCCTTCTCGTAGGCAACGTTGAGCCCCATCCACTCATGATTATTCCAAACATAGATCCTGAAGTAGCCTGCTATGACATGAGATCCGATCGTCATACCGGTGATATCCCCTGTCGGAAGTGCCATGATGCCCCCAAGATCCTGAAAAAACACCAGTATCTCACCATATTCACCTAAAAAATATAAGTTTTGGCCGAGAATTCGATTGGTTTTATCCGAGAATAATGGCTGAGTGCTGCCCGAGACCAGAGGCCACGCTTCTGTTATGTCATTAATCGTTTCTTCTGATATTTCGCGGATATCCTGGCTCAAAGCCTGTCGTTTCTGCTCAGAATACGTTTCCAGATCAAGAGGATCTGATGCCGAAACCCCCTCTAAAACGTGACACCCGAAAACGGATCCCAAGGCGATCTTATATTTCGATACCTCCGTTTCCGTCTGCTGCTCGTTGGATATCTTCTCCGGCTCATTCCGACTCGACATTCCGAAAGCCGTCAACAGGACGACTAAAACAACACTGAGCGCGGCGAGTACGACGATGCTGCTTGTCTTAGTAAAAAAGCTTTTCATAATACCAATATCCTTTCTCACTTATCTGTAATGTTTTTAAAGAAGTCTATAAGCGGTCAGCCAGGGTATATTACTCCAGCGGTGTCGGAATGGCATTTGTCCATTGTCCACAGGTTCCGCAAATCCACCCGCCAGGGCGCTGCAGCCAATTATGCGCTGCTGTAATAAGCATCTCATAACAAGATGTACAACTGCATTTGTGTCCAATATGCACTCCCAAACTTGAGTACTGAAACTGTGAAGATGCATGGCTTAAAGAGTTATACGCATTCAGCCTGCCTCCACTGACACATATGTCACCAAACACATTCTCGTTATTGTCATATACGACATCGGCATTATGTATGATAATGTGCCGGATCATAGCTGCTGTAAGACCAGGATACACAGCACGTAGCAATGCTGCAACTCCTGTAACATACGGTGTGGCAATCGATGTTCCACGAGAATACCCATATGATCCGTTTTGATTCAAACAGGTGTAGATGGATTCTCCCGGAGCAAAAATATCAACAGTCTGTAAACCATAGTTTGAAGAATATCTTATTCCTCCTATTGTTTCCTCCCAGACTGTATCATTCTGAGAACTGGCTCCCACTGTGATCACATTTGCAAAGCCAAAAGCCCCTGGTAATTCAATGTACTGATCATTATCAAGGCCCTCATTCCCTGCAGAGCAAATCAGAAGGCCGGAATACTGTGAAATGGCCGTTTCCATGGAATCAGTATAACCGGGAGTACTATAGTACCACCTGCAACTTAGGTTCAGAATGGGGATTTGACAATACTGGGCATAAAAGATCGCCTGAGCAACATCTGAGGTCAAACCGCTACCATATTCATCCAAGACCCGCAAAGAAACAAGAGTGACGTTCCAGCACGCTCCTGTTATTCCATTGTTATTGTTCCCCTGAGCACCGATGATACCTGCGACTTTCGTTCCGTGTCCAAACGGGTCATCTGTTGACCCGACAAGCGTCATCTCATCCCCGAGATGAAAATCTCTGCTTAAGGAAACATTTACCCGATTGCTGAGCTCGCTATGGGTGCTGTCTATGCCGGAATCAATAACACCGACAAGAACAGCTGATGATCCCGTGGTGGTATCCCAAGCCTGCGGCAGTTGGATCTTATTATGGCCCCATTGTTCTGTCTGGAACAATGGATCGTTCGGATAGATAGAACAAGCCGTCAGTTTATAGTCCGGCTCGGCAGATTGAACATCTGCACGAATTGTTAACTTGTCGATTGCTCCCAGAACAGCTTCTTTTCCATGATCCATCAGTTCCAAACAAAGGATCCTCTGATAGGTATCGATTGAGACACTTTTAAGGCGCTCCGGCATATTTCCACTTGCATCGAAAGACATTATATCATCTTGTCTTAAATAATACAATTTTTCCTGAATCTGTTGATAGATCAATCCCGTCAAATCACGCACCTTTTCACAATTGATCTCGGGGAAATCATCCGGACCATAATCATGAGACAACAGACTCGCTTCGTGTGTCAGAACAATTATCACATGATTATCGGCAAATACATTCTCTGCTGACTGGTTTTCAAACTGAAGTGTTCCTTCATCATTCTGTGGACCAACAACAGCAGATGGCTTCATGGCGGCAGTGAAACAAATCTCTGAAATAAGCAGGGAGAGGATAAGCACTCCTATAACGAATCGCCTCCTCATACATGCGACCTCCCCTTGTTTTAGTTTTTCTTCTTCCTTAAAGTTACTAGACGGTCTTTCATTTATGATCTCCTTTCGCGGAATTTGAAGGACATTTAGAGCACCCTTCACTATAATAATATCAAAAAGATTCGAAAATTGTAATAGCTCACAAGTTATTTTTGTTATGAAAGTTCTATCGTCAAATTCCTTATTTTTTAAGGCAAGTGCTTATAATATAAAAGTCAAGTCGCGTTTATGTTCGTTTCTGAGACAGGAACTATAGCATAGGACATCTTCTTGACCCTCTGCAGCGGAGGAATCATATCGATCAGATCCGAGTATAAGGCTGACAGAGGAACCTGCGGCAGCACAGACCGTCGATACGGTTGTCAGAGACGGACGCAGTCGGAAGATTCCGCAAAGAGTTCCCCCCTTTCAGACGCAGGTGGTTCCAGTTTTTGAGATTATCCGGTTCCCGCATCGCTTGTTTTCACACCGCGTCTGTGGTATTGTAAAAGCGGATCTCTGTCCGGCATTCCTTTGCCGGAATATTCAGAAACACCTGGTGCAAAACGCTCCTCCGTTCCGGCCGCCGGAGCGGAATGGTTCCGTTTCGCATCGTTCTATTTTCTAAGGAGGACCTGCTTTATGAAGCGCCTGGCTATCTTTTCCGCATTGTTTCTGACCGTCAGCTGTCTGCTGAGCGGCTGCCAGCTGATCCCGCTGATCATAGGAACTGTTCCCCGTACACAGGAGGCCGTCTCGACCGATTCCCCCGCGCCGTCTTCCGTATCCGCTGATGAGTCGTCTGAGCAGGCGGCCGTACCGCCTACACAGCTGACACCTACTCAGCCTGTACTGCCTACCCAGCCGGTTCCTACGCAGACTCCTACTCAGCCTGTACAGCCCACACAGCCGGCCCCTACTCAGCCGGTTCCCACGCAGGCTCCGACTCAGCCCGCGCAGCCTACTCAACCGATACCTTCCCAACCGGCCCCTACTCAACCCGCGCAGCCTACCCAGCCGGCCCCTACTCAGCCCGTACAGCCTACCCAGCCGGCTCCCACGCAGCCGGCCTCTACGCAGGCTGCTCCTACGGAACCTGCCTCCGGACACACAGAAACCGGCACCGGCGCGGACGGAACATCCTATCTGCGCCGCTACGACGAAAACGCCCGTCTCATAGAGGAAGTCCGCCGTTACGCGGATGGGACGCTCAGTTCTGCCCGGCAGATCACTTACTTCTTTGGATCGGATACCATCCGTACGGATGCCTCTAATACCTACGGGACTGACGGCGCCCTGCGCAGCGCCAACGAGAAGGAATACTACCCCGAAGGGAAGAGAAAAACCGAAAAAACCACTTACGCGGACGGCTCCTCCTCTTTCTCCCGTTACGATGAAGAAGGCCGGGAGACCCTCTATGAGACCTGCCGCGCCGGCGGTGCTCTGTCCCACCGTTTTCTGGCGGAATACTATCCCGGCAGTACAGAGTACGCCTACGTCCGCGTCGACGAGTGGGACGAGGAGGGGAATCTCACCCGTCACAGCATGGAAGAATACTACGAAAGCGGTACCCTGCGACGGCAGGACCGGACGTATGACGACGGTTCCCGCTATGTGGCCGCCTATGATGAGCAGTACCGCCTGATCCTCGAGGAGGAATTCTATCCAAATGGCCTCATGCAGCGGCACTATGCCCGGTTCTACAACAGCGAGGGCATCCTGACGGCCACCTCCAGTTACAGCTGGGCCGAGGACGGCCTGCTCACGGCCCGAAGCGAGATCACCAGTTATGACAACGGAACCACCCGGACAAACCGCTACATCCCCTCCTGGGATCCCGGCCGGGAGTTTTATTATGAATACGATCCGCTGGGTCGGGAAGTCGTTTCCGAGTGGCGGGAGCTGCAGGGGGAGAACCACGCCCGGTCAGTCACAGAATACTACGGAGAGACCGACACCCGCCGTGCGCGGACGTCAGACTTGTGGGACGAAGAAGGCCACTCCCAGGAGATCCTCTCCTATGACGAAGAGAACCGGGAACGCGAGCACACCTGGCTGAAGGCGGACGGCGGACGCTCCTTTGTCCGCATGGACGAAAAAGGCCGCTATCTGCTGGATGAAAGGTTCTCCGCCGAAGGTGAATTGCTCTACCGGCAGATCCGCGAATATAACGAAACGACCGGCTTCTACACTTACACCGCTTATACCTATCTGGATGAAGATAGAGGCGCCTACTATTCCTCGGAATCCTGGTATAACGAGGAGGGGACCGAGATCCTGATCGATTCCCGCGACCCGAACGGGACCCGCGACCGCAAGGAATACGACGCCCTCCACAATGTGACCCTTCACGAGTACTGGAACGCGGCCGGGGTCAAGACCTTCCGCATCGAATTTCAGTACTATGCCGTTCAGGGCTGGTGCTCTTTCCAGAGCACGCGGGAGTGGGATGACGAAGGCAACGAGATCCGCTATACGGAAGAGACGTATTCCGAGGACAACGGCCGACTGACCTACTATTCGGTAGAGTATCCGCAGGATAACCGCTCCACCGTTTATTACTATGATCCGAACGGTCTTTACATCTGGACCGAGGAATACCGGGATGAGAAGCTCGTGTCTCGGACCATCGACCGCTGGGACGGGGAGGGCCGCCGCACCGGTTACGAGTGCTACACCTATGACGAAGAAGGCGCCATGCTCTCCGAAGAGATCATCACCTATCATGAGAATGAACAGATGGCCACGTACCGCCGGAATGAAAGCGGCCATGGTGTCACCTACCGCGAACTGGACAGTTTCGGAGAAATAACGCTGGAGCAGCATTTCTATGCCAGTCTGCAGATCGCCGATGAGATGATCCGGCACGAAGACGGAAGCAGCTCTCAGAAATACTGGTATGAGAACGGCTCGCTCGACCGCCGCTACGAGTGGAACGCCGACGGACTGAAGGTACTGGAGGAAGCCTTTACGGAAGAAGGGATCCGGGTCCGCTGGACCGTCCGGCGTCCGAACGGCACCTCCGATGAACGCGCCTATGGCGGAGACGGCCTCCTGGTCCACCAGTACGAATATACAACAGACCGCCTGTATGACAGGACGTACCAGAACGGACGCATGATCGTGGAGCGCCGCTCGCTGCGTGATGACGACCACACCTATCTCGGCAGCACCGAATGGGAATACTATGAAGAAGACGGCGTGAAGAAGATCCGCATCTCCGAAAGTGACCCGAGCGGCACCATGACCGGCCAGAAGGTCGTCACGGACGACGGGACGATCGGATGGCCCGCGCCGGAAGAACCCTGACGGAAGGTGACTCCATGAATGAACGAACCTACCGGCTGCTCCAGTGGACCTGGGGCCTGCCGCAGAACCTCAGCGGCGCTCTCCGGCTGCTGTTTTGCCTGAGGCGCCCGCACTTTTCCTACCGCGGCGCTTACGTGACCCTGTGGAAAAAAAGGAGCAGCGCCGCTGTCGGCATGTACATTTTCCTGGGTGTGCGGGACCAGCGCTTCCTGCGCCGCAAGAAGATCGCCGCGGAGGACCTTTCGGCCATCGACGCCAAGGTGCTGAACCACGAATACGGCCATACGATCCAGTCGATCTTCCTGGGCCCGCTGTTTTTGCCGCTCGTGGCTCTGCCCTCCACGCTCTGGGTCGCCTTCGGCGGCGGTTTCCGGAAGAAGCACCGCTTCTCCTACTACCGGATGTATCCCGAAAACTGGGCCAACGCGCTGGGACAGCGCTATACGGACGGCGGGGAGGTCCCGGACTGGTGAGGCGCTCCGCCGCCTTCGCGGGATCCTCCGGCTAATAATACGCCCGAAAAATACAGAAAACCCGGAAGTGTATTGACAGTTTCCGGGTTTTCCTGTATAATAAAATGCAAATTTGTTCCGCCGGCTGCAGCCGGCGCACGATCCCTCTTTTCCCTTGAGGAAGAATGAAGAAAGGAAACGCCATGAAACTCTTCACCCATCGCATCCTGAAGAGCGCCCTCGCGATCTGCCTCAGCCTGGCCCTTTGCCTCGGCCTGGCCGCCTGCGGCCCTCAGCCGACCCCGACGCAGGCACCTCCCGCGACGTCCGCTCCTACGCAGGCTCCTACCCAGGCGCCCACGCAGGCTCCTACCCAGGCGCCCACGCAGGCTCCTACTCAGGCACCTACGCAGGCTCCTACTCAGGCGCCCACGCAGCCCGCTCCCACACAGCCTGCTCCCACACAGCCCGCTCCCACGCAGCCCGCTCCCACGCAGCCCGCTCCTACCGAGCCGGTGACGCCTCCCGAAGGCGGCAGCAAGATCCTGACGGACAGCAAGGTCCCGGACACCCACAAGGGCACTGCGGAAAAGGACGCTTCCTGGACCCGCTATGACCTCTACGCCAAGGCCCGTCCCGGCGAGGATGTCGACAAGGAACTGGCTCCGTATTTCACGATCCAGGATTTCACCAACTGGAACACGCCCACGAACGGCGGCACCAACCTGGACGGCTACACCGGTGTCGGCGGCTTCCGCAGCGCCAACGGCGCCAAACTGACCTTCACGGTCATTGCCTCCGAGGACACCGAAGCCGGCCTGTACGGCCAGTTCTGCTTCCGCAGCACGGCCCAGACCTTCGCTGCCTTCGGCACGCTCAGCGTGAACGGCACCGAAGTGGCCTGTGCGGTCCCCATGCCCGAGACTCCCGAAGGCGGCACCGAATACACTTCTTCCAACGCCTACACCTTCCTGGGCTATGTGAACCTCAAGAAGGGGGAGAACACCATCGTTCTGACCCGCGGCAGCGACTCCAACGGTTCCTATAACTTCTGGGGCATCCGCCTCAGCGCCCCGTCTGCGCAGATCAGCGCTCCCGGTGCCGAAACGGCCGGCAGCGAAACCTCCGCAGCCGTTCCCGGCTACTACAAGATCAGCTATCTGTATTCCGAAGATCCCGACGTGGACGCGCTGGCCTTCATGGAGGCGCTCGGCATGACGATCTTCTTCGTTCTGGAAGACGGCGGCAAAGGCTACGTCCACATGTACGGACAGGAAATGGAACTTACCTGGAACGACAAGGTCATCACGGTCACGGACGGGGAAGATGTCTCTTCTATGGAGTACAAGTACGAAGACGGCGCTCTGGCCCTCTATGACGGGGAACAGGTGGGCATGATCCTGACGCTCAGCGACGAACCCGCCCCCGGACGCGGCGAATACAAGCCCGTCAAACCCGGCCTTACGCCGGTCCCTTCCGAGAAGACCGAAGGCTACTATGTGCTTTCCGGCACCGACGATGAAGAATCCTCTTCCATGATCGCTTTCATGGAACTGCTGGGGCTGAAGTTCTTCGTCGTTCTGGAAGCCGAAGGCAAGGGCTTCATCCACACGTTCGGCACGGAGTATGAACTGACCTGGACCGACAAGGCTCTGGTCATGGCCGACGGATCGTCCATCAATTACAGCCTGAATAAGGAAGAAGGCATCCTGACGCTGGCCATGCAGAACATCGACGAAGAGGGCAATCCCGTCACGGTCAATTACCATATGACCCGCGTGGGCGATCCGGCAGACGGCCCGGCCCGCGGCGAGACCCCCAGCGGCGGCACTCCCTGGGAAGACGAGCCCAATCCCTGGGCCGAAGATGAATACGTGAACGCTCCCTGGGTCCTGTTCGACAACGCCAATGCGAAGATGACCGTGACCTCCATTCAGGACGGCACCTACTATGTCGACCTGTACTATACGCTGGAAAGCAAGAAGGAAGGAGTCCCGCTGAACCTCTGGAACGTCACCGCCTCCGTCAACGGGTATCTCATCAGCTGCTATGAATCCACCGATGACAATGATGTCCCGGTGCTGCGTCTGGACGTCGACGATATGCTGGACGCCGGCATCACCTCGATCGACGAGATCACCTTCTGGATCGATATCCGCGACAGCGAATATGCGAAGATCTTCGACGGCTCCGCCACGATCGCTCCGACCGGCAAGAAGGCCGAAGACCGTCAGCGCCCCGCCGTTAAGACCGGCGCGATCAACGCCACCCTGCTCGACAACGAACAGCTGACGCTGATCCTGATGGATGCCGAAGCGGATGACTGGGGCTGGGGCACCGATTTCAGCCTGTATCTCCGCAACAAGAGCGGCAAACTCATCAGCGTCTCGCTGGAAGAGGGCGTCGCCAACGGGAAATCCGTCGAGATCTTCTTCGGCATGCAGCTGCCGGCCGGCGCGCAGAGCTACTCCTCCTTCTCTCTGGACAGCGAGGAGTTCACCGGTCCGCTGACTGCCCTGAAGGTCAAAATCAACATCATCGACCCGTCCACTTATGAGACCGTCTTCTCCCAGACCGTCAACTACACGGCGGCTCCCGCAGCTACTCCCGAGGGATAAGACGCACGTTCAAAAACAACGGCCGGACCCGCCGGGTCCGGCCGCCGGATGAAAAACCGGGCCCCGGAGCGCTCTCCGCAAGGAAGCACTCCGGGGCCTGGTTTTAGGTTATCCTGTCCTGAGTGTCCGGGCGCGGTTGCCCTCCCCGGGATCACGGACGTCCCGTCTGCCGCCGCTCTTCCAGGAAGCGAACGGTCCACGCCTCCGTTTCGAGGATCGCTTCCAGGGAAGGATCCGGCTGCGTACGGTGCGCCTCCATGGCGGCCTCCAGCTGCGGTACGATCTCCGTGTAGCCCAGGCGACCGGCCAGGAACTCCCGCACTGCCCACTCATTGGCCGCATTGTAAACGGTCGGCAGGGTGCCTCCCGCCCGGCCCGCTTCGTACGCCAGCGCCAGCCCCGGGAAATTCACTGTGTCCGGCTCCTCGAAGGTCAGCGCGCTCATCCCGGTAAGATCCAGCCGGTCCGCGACCGCTTCCCGGCGTCTGGGCCAGTACAGCGCGTATTCGATGGGCAGGCGCATATCCGGCACGGCCAGCTGCGCCTTCACGGAACCGTCGATGAATTCGACCAGGGAATGCACGATGCTCTGCGGATGTACTACGACGTCGATGCGGTCGTAGGGCATATCGTACAGCCAGTGCGCTTCCATGACTTCCAGCCCCTTGTTGACCAGCGTGGAGGAATCGATGGTGATCTTCGCCCCCATGTCCCAGTTCGGATGCCGCAGGGCATCCGCCGGTGTGATGCCGCGCATCTGCTCCAGCGTCATCCCGCGGAACGGGCCGCCGGAGGCGGTCAGCAGCAGGCGTCTCACCTGCGGCCGTTTTTCGCCCGCCAGGCACTGCAGCAGCGCGCCGTGCTCGCTGTCCACCGGCAGCAAGCGCACGCCCTTCCTGCGGGCCAGCGGCACGATCAGATGACCGGCCGTCACCAGTGTCTCTTTATTCGCGAGGGCGATATCGCGGCCGGCTTCTATGGCAGCCAGCGTCGGGCCGATCCCGATCATGCCCAGCACCGAAACGGAGACCAGGTCCGCCTCAGTCCCTGCGGCCGCCTCGCGCAGCCCCTCCGGGCCGGAGACGACCCGCACGCCTGGAAGATCCGCCAGACGTCCGCGCAGGATGTCCGCCGCCTCCCGGTCATACAGGCAGACCAGTTCCGGCTGAAACTCCCGCACCTGCGCTTCCAGCGCGCTCACCGAGGCGCCGGCCGCCAGGGCCGTCACGCGGAATCCGCCCGTGCGGCGGATCACGTCCAATGTCTGTTTTCCGATCGACCCGGTCGAACCGAGCACCGCGATCTTTCTCATGATTCGTCCTTTCTGCCCCGGGCAGGCGCCCGCCGCAGTTTTCTTTTTTCCGTTCCGGGGGCAGCGCCCCGGTACGATCCTCCGGCCGGCAGCCGGCCGCCGCACCTCTCTTTCCGGCGCGCTTTCAGTCCCGGTCTTCGTTTCTTCCGTAACGGTACAGCGCCGCGAAGATGCCGAAAACGAAGAGCGCCGTCAGGGCGATATTGAGCACCATCTGTTCCCTCAGGATCATCATCAGCGCAAAGAAAGCCAGGAAAGCCGCCGCCAGGAACAGGATATACACGCGGTCCTTCGGCCGCCGTCCGGCATAGAGGCCCGAAAGGAACAGGAAGAAATAATACGCCAGCAGCGCGCCCGCCAGAAAGACCGTTTTCGGCAGTACGGCGATGCTCTCCTCCCGCATGAATTCCAAGCCGGCGGAGACCGTGTTCAGCGCAAAGACCAGAAAACTGCCGATCATCATATAGGCACTGCCCGTGGTGCGCCGCGTCCGGTCAATCACGCGGTTGTACATCACCTCGTAGCTCAGGAACAGCCCGACGACGATCAGGAAGGTCATCAGCGAAAAGTACAGGCTCCGCGCCGTCAGTTCGCCCGAAAAGTACGGGGCGATCGCCAGGACCATCTCTCCGAAGGTGAAGACCACGTAGAGCATGGCCCGTTCGGTCAGATGCGCGAAGTCGATGGGGATGAGCGGCCTGTCGTCCCGATCCGGGATCACGACCGCAACCAGTCCGAACAGGATAGGCACCCAGGTGACCGCCGCGCCCGAGAGGCGGTAAACCAGGAGGCCTGCGAGCACCAGCACCGCTTCGGCGGCAACAATCAGCCCCTTTTTCAGGATCCGGCGGTATTCCGCAGGCGTCTCCCGGTGATGACGCATCTCCAGGAAATGCTGCAGCGCGATATTGAACAGGATCAGCGTCCAGGCAACATAGTAGCGCACCGGCGATCCCTGCCGGTGCAGGACGGTGCCCTCGGCCATATGATACAGCAGGATCATATTCGCAAAAAGGAAGATGTGATCCCGCACACCGTTGCGTCCGTAAAGGTTGATATAGAAAGTGGAAAAGGTCCAGATCTGGATCACGGCCATCAGACCCAGCAGATAGGCGAAAAGCACCTCGCCGGAAGGGAAGCCCCCCTCGGCCGCCTCCAGCAGAGAGTTGCTGCGGCCGGTCATATATACGAAGATCAGATCATAGATCAGTTCCAGATATTCGACTTTCTTCTCTTCGCGCTTCGTTTCCATGATCCTCTGTCCTGTCCGAGATCTTGCTTCCCGGAAGCGGTCGCTGCAGCCGCCCCCGCCGTTTCAGTATATCACCCTCGCCGCGCTCTGTCAAAACGAAGCGGGCGGCGGCTGTGGCTGCTTTCGGCTCTGGATCCGATGCATTTTCCTCTTGACTTCGCCGTACGGCTTATTTTATAATGATGTCATCTTGATTTCGCCGTACGGCTTATTCTTGTCCGGATCTGACTGGATTTGTGCGTACGGCTCACATTCTCAGGGAGGTGTTCCCCATGAAGGTCCTCGATGCCCGGGAATTCGGCGCAGCGCTGCGCGCGCGCCGGCGCGAACTGGGATATACGCAGTCTTTCGTTTCCGAAGCCAGCGGGATCAGCGTCAGCTTCATCTCCGATCTGGAAAACGGCAAGGAGACTGCCGAGCTCGGAAAAGCCCTGTATCTGGCCGGACTGCTCGGTCTGGACTGCCATATCCGCAAAAGGAGCTGACAGCTATGGAACGCTACTATGTCAGTATGGAGCAGCACGGCTCCTGGGTCCCGGTGGGGACCATCGAAGGCGAAGATTCCTACTCCGCCCGTTTCGCCTATTCGGCCCGATACCGCGAACGGCCGGACGCTGCCGCCGTTTCCGTCCGTCTGCCGCTGCAGGAAGAACCCTTCTCTCCCGCCGCCACGCGCATTTTCTTCGAAGGGCTGCTCCCGGAGGGATTCACCCGCCGGGCCGTAGCCGAATGGATGCGCGCCGACGAGGACGATTACCTCGCGATCCTGCACGGCCTGGGCCGGGAATGTCTGGGGGCGCTGCTGATCAGCCGTCCCGGCGATCCGCTGCAGGCCGGCTACGAGCGCATCTCGCACGCGCAGGTCCGGGCTCTGGCCGAAGAAGGCGCCACCCGTTCGGCCGAGCTCGTGACGCGGGCGCATCTGTCCCTGACCGGCGCTTCCGGCAAAGTGGGCCTGTACTACGACCCGGACGAAAACTGCTGGTACCTGCCGCACGGCACCGCGCCGAGCACGCATATCGTCAAGCAGAGCCATATCCGGCTGAGGGATATCGTCACCAACGAACAGCTGATCCAGATGACCGCCGCCCGCTGCGGACTGGACGTGCCGGAAAGCTTCATCGTCAATACCGGTGCGGGCGCGGACGGAGACGTTCTGTTGGCTACGGCCCGCTTCGACCGGCGTTTCCCAGAGGAGCCGGTCCTGATCGACGGTCTGCCCCGCCCGCTGCGCCTCCATCAGGAGGATCTCGCCCAGGCGCTGGGCATCCCGGCCGCGCGGAAATACGAGCGATCCCCCGACGAGGGCTATCTGCGCGCCGTCTTCGAACTGCTGCGGCGCGTCTCCTCCAATCCCATCGAGGACCAGCTGAAGTTCTGGGACAGGCTCGTGTTCAATTATCTGGCCGGCAATACCGACGCGCACCTGAAAAACTTTTCGCTGCTGTACGGTCCCGGCGGCCGGGAGATCCGCCTGGCGCCCGCCTACGACCAGCTCAGCACCGCCGTTTACGAAAGCAGCACGCGGGACATGGCCTTCAGCATCGGAGGCGACACCCGGCTGGAGGCGATCGGCCGCGGCAGTTTTGCCCGGGCCGCTGCGCAGGTCGGGCTCTCCTCCCGGCTGGCGCTGGCCCGCTTCGACCGTCTGGCCGAACACTTCGTGCCGGCGCTGCGCGCATCGGCTCAGGAGCTTTCCTCCCTGGGATTCCCGGCTGCCGGCCGGCTGGAGGAACGTATCCTTCGCGCGGGCGGGATCGCCCGGCTGTAAATCCCCGGCTGCTTCATACCGCAAAAATACCGCCGTTCCGGGCGGTACAGGCCTCCTCAGGGCTTTGTACCGCGATTGGAAGGCGGTATTCGTTTTTCTGTAATGACCGTGCGTTTCCTGCGGACCGGGAAGGGGTCCGCATCCGCCGCTTCCTATTCCCCCGGACCGGTCTCTTCCCGGTCTCCCGGAGGATCTTCCTCTTCTTCTTTCTTTTTCCCGAGGAGGAAAAGCACCGCGGAAAGAACGGCTGCCATGCCCGCCGCGCCGATCACCCACCACAGTGGGCTCCCCGGGCTCTCCGGTTGCGGAGCGGTCTCCGCGGCCGATGCGGAAACGGTCGGCGTCTCTTCCCGGGGATCGGCCGGCGCCGGCAGCGTAGCCAGCACGGCCTCCTCCGGGCGGATCTCACGCGACAGCTCACGGTCCGCAAAATAGCGGACCGTCCCGCCGTCCACCCAGATATAACAGGCCGTCCGGCCTTCTTCGGTCAGGGTCGGCGGTATCTCCGGAGCATACAGCACGCGGTGCCGCGTTTCCGCCGCCCGATCCTCCGCCCGCGCCCAGGCCAGGTACACCTCTCCGTAGTGTGCGCAGGCGGCGATGGGCGCGCAGTCCGTCAGCGTGGCCAGGCTCTGCAGATCGGACGCCGTACTGAATCGTTTTCCGCTCTCGTAAAACAGGCCGTAGGTGATCAGTTCCCGCAGGGTGCGCACGTTTTCCCGCAGTGTCAGCAGCGCCTCGCGCTCCCCGGCCCCCGGGCCGTCCGGCACGCCGGAAGACGCGCTGCTGCCCGGCGGCGTCCCGGGCTCCGCCGTCTCCTCTGTCAGCCAGACCGCAAGAAGTACGGCCAGCCCGGCATCGGCGGCCTCGGCCAGGGAGGCATACTCGTGGAGGATCGTCCCCTCCGCGTCCTTTTCCGTCAGAAAACCGGGAAGGAACGCGCTGACCAGACCCGAAAACGGGGCGCTCCCGTCCTCGGCTCCCCAGCGGTCATGACCCAGCAGCTGCGCCATGTTCGGGACCTGACGCGCAAAGACCAGCGGCAACGCCAGATACAGCGCCTTACGCACACCGGCCGCATCGCGCAGCAGGAACGCTGCCGTCGTTCCCGGCTGCGGTCCCTCCGCACAGGCCTTCAGCAGCGTCAGCAGCAGATCCCGGAAGGTCCCGTCCTCTTCGTCCGGGCGGCGGAACTGCTCCAGCAGGAACGTCAGCACCGCGCCGCCTTCTTCCGGGATCAGGCCTGTCAGCGCGTCCGCCAGATAGGCGGCAGCCGGCGATCCCTCTTCTCCGGTCAGGACCCTCGCCGCCAGGACCAGGAAATCATCGACGGTAAAGTCCGTCTCATCGATCGGCTCTCCGGTCAAAAGCCCCAGCAGTTCTTCGATCACGATCGCGGCGGCTTCTCCGTCCGAGGAGGCACGGTGTTCCGCCTTCAGACGCTCGGCCGCATAGGCCAGATACGTGAAGGCGAGCGGCCGCAGAGCCTCCGCCGGCAGGCCCGCTTCCCCGAAAGGCTCCGGGTTCTCCGCAGACTGCGCCGCAGGTTTCTGCCCCGTACCGGCGGCGGGATCCGGCGTCGCAGCGCCTTCTTCCGGGGCCTGCGGGACGATCAGCCCCTCGCGCAGGCGGCCCGCAAAGACCGCAAGCGCCTGCAGCGTCTCCTGCACCCGGCCGTTTGCGTAGATCTCGGCGGAACGCACATTGCCCGTCAGCCCCGCCAGCAGACGGGCAAGGAACGCCGTGTATCCGGCGGCGCCCGTTTCTCCTTCCGCCGGCACTTTCTTCAAAGCGGAAAGATCCCACGTCTGCGGGAGGAACTCGCGGACGTCGCCGCTGCCCTCTGCCTGGGCGCGGATCGTCGGCGAGATCCCGCCGAGCGCCTGCAGCATCTCTTCCGGCGTCCGGCTACCCTCTGCGGAAAACACCCGGCCGAACCAGGTATAGCCCCACGAGGCCGGCGGTACTTCGGGGATCAGGTCATACGGCAGCAGGAAATTGCGGATCCCGCCGTAAACTGCTGCCTGCGGATCGACGCTGCGCTCCGAGCCGGCGGTGTAGGCCGCGCCGGGCGTATCCGCCGCGTAGACGCCGCCGCGCGCTCCCGCGACGCTCCGAAGCTCCCTGTCGGCAGCCGTCGTGCGTACGGTGCGCGGCGTGGCGAAGGTATAGGCATAAACGTCCTCGGGCGCGATGCGCACCCCGGCGCCCAGATATCCGGCTCCTCCGTCGGCGAAAAACGCTGCGACCAGGTTGGCCAGCGCCGCCCCGCGGCTGTGGCCCGCCGTCCAGATCTTGATATCGCCGCTGATGCCGTGGCGCTGCACATACTGTTTCACGAAGCGCAGGATCTCGTCGCGCCCCGCCAAGAACCCCTCATGCAGGCCGCCGCTGCCGACGGTCAGATTGCCGATCCACTCGTCTTCATATCCGCCGCTGCGCGGGATCACGGCCAGCAGCGTGAAGGTCCGGCCGAAGGCCCGCAGCGTCCGGTGTCCCGCGGCGGCAGCCGCCGAATCCGCCAGAGGCTCCGTCTGATAATACGCGTTCGTTTCCACATCCTCAAAGCCCATGGCCGAAAGCAGCGCGGTGATATTTCCGCCGCCCTGCGCGTAGCGTTCGCTTCCCTCTCCGATCTTTTCGGAGGAGGCCAGCGCCGCCTGCATCGAGAGTTCCGCCAGATGCGTGCACCCCTCGAAGGACGAACGGAAAAAGCAGTCCTCCCGCAGTAGGAAGCGGTCCTGCGCCGGCGCGCCGGTATCGGTCGCGGTGAACTGCCAGCTGCCTTCGGTAAGGAACGAGGGATCCTCCGCAGCGGGCAGCGTCACGGGCCATCCGGCCGGCGTCTGCTCCGCCGGCGCTTCCGGGACGCCGGCCAGGGCCGCGCGCCAAAGAGCCGGCTGCGCCCGGCCGGCACCCGGTACGGAAAAAGCGGTCAGCGCCAGGATCAGCGCCAGCGCCGCCGCGGTTTTCTTTATGATCTTATGCGGGGATCTCTCCCGCACGCTGTGTCCGTTCATGGGTCATTCCCTTCTCTGCTGCGTGCTTTCTCCGGGGCGCCGTCTGTGTCCCACGGCCGCGCTTTCTCCGGCATCATTGTACCTTCCCCGGCGTCTCTTGTCAAACAAAACATTTTTGTGCGTATTTCCTTCCGTTTTTCGCTTTACATACGCGCATTTATGTGTTATGATAGATGCATCCTCTTGATGTATCAGTTCCACACAGCGCCGCACGCGCCGCCCCGGAAAGGAAGGTCCCTCTTATGCCCCGCCGAAAGATCCTGCCGTCTGAAGCACCGTCCGCCGCAAAGACCGCGGAAGACCGCCTTAGCGGCAATTCTCCGCTGCCCGCGCTCTGCGCGCGCATCCGCCTGTTCCGCGAAAGGGCCGGCCTGGAACAGAAAGAACTGGCCGCCCGTCTGGGCGTCACCGCCGGCGCCGTCAGCAACTGGGAGACCGGCCGCGGCCGCCCAGACCTGAATCTGCTGCCCGCCCTCTGCCGAGAGCTCGGCATCAGTTTTTATGAACTGTTCGGGCAGAGCGCGCCGCAGCCGTCCGTGCCCCGGGCTCAGCAGCAGTTTCTGGAACGTTTCCTTCTGCTCACACCGGCGCACCGCACGGCTGTCGAAGGACTGACGGAAGCGCTGCTGGCCGCGCAGGACGTTCCGGAGCCGCCCCGCATCAGAAAACTGCTTTTCTTTGACCGTCCGCTGGCGGCCGGTATCGGCGATCCCACGGAGTGGGAAGGGACCGCTTCGCCGCTCTTTGTATACGCCGGCCGCGAAACGGAACGCGCCGACTGCGTTTTCACCGTCAGCGGCGACAGCATGGAGCCGGCCTACTGTCATGGAGACCGCGTACTGGTCTCCCGCATCCCGGACGCGGCGCCGCTGCAGCCCGGCGAGGTCGGCGCTTTCCTGGCCGGCAACGAAACGTATATCAAAGTGCTCGGCCGGGGCGTCTTGGAATCGCTGAACCCGGCCTATCCGCCGCTGCGCTTCGACGAAGAAGCCGGCATCCGCCTCATCGGCCGCGTCGTCGGCATACTGGATCCGGCGCAGATCATCGGCTGACGGCCGCCGAAAGCCCTCGCACCGCAATAACAGCATCAAATCCTGCTAGGGAGCCGGAAGCCCCCGCGCCGCAGGAACAATATCACACAGTCTGCGGGGGAGCCGAAAGCCCCTGCACCGCAATAACAGTATCACAGTCTACGGGGGAGAACAGGATGAAAACGTATGGAACAGGTCTGTCTCTGCATCGACCTGAAGTCGTATTATGCCTCCGTGGAATGCGTGGCACGGGGGCTCGACCCGCTGAAGACCAATCTGCTCGTGGCAGATGAAAGCCGCTCCGACCAGACCATCTGTCTGGCGGTCTCTCCGCCGCTCAAAGCCATCGGCGTACCGTCCCGGCCCCGTCTGTTCGAGGCCAAGTGGGCCATCCGCCGCTACGAAGAAACACACCGGACCAAGGTGGACTATCTAATCGCCGTGCCCCGCATGGCGGAATATGAGCGTATCTCCGCGCTCATCTATTCCGTATACCTGCGTTACGTGGCTCCGGAGGACGTTCATGTCTACTCCATCGATGAGTGCTTCATCGACTGTACGCCGTATCTGGATCTGTACCGGGCCAGGGCCCGCGAGGCCGGCATCCATCCGGCACATCTCCTGGCCATGACCATGATCCGCGACGTACTGAAGACGACCGGCATCACCGCTACCGCCGGCATCGGGACCAACCTGTATCTGGCCAAAGTAGCCATGGATATCGTCGCCAAAAAGCGTCCTGCCGACCGCGACGGCGTACGGATCGCCGAGCTCAACGAAGACTCGTACAAATTTCTGCTCTGGGATCATAAGCCGCTCACGGATTTCTGGCAGATCGGGCCCGGCACGGCCCGGCGGCTGCTCTCCTCCCATCTTTCTACCATGGGCGAGGTGGCCGGCCGCAGTCTCTGGGACGAGGAATATTTCTATAAGACCTTCGGGATCGACGGCGAGATCCTGATCGACCATGCCTGGGGCATCGAGCCCGTGACCATGCGGGATATCAAAAATTACCGCACGGACGACCGCAGTCTGTCCTCCGGCCAGGTGCTGCCACGTCCGTACCGTTTTGAGGAGGCCCGCCTGGTCTTCAGCGAAATGATCGACGGCCTCTGCGCCCAGCTGTTCAAAAACGCGCTGGTCTCCCGAGTCTTCACCTGGCATGTCAGTTACGATTACAAAAGCCTGGAGGTCTGTCCGGCCTATGCGGGGCCGCTGACGCTGGACTTCTACGGCCGCCTGCATCCGGCGCACGCCGGCGGTACCGCGCGTCTGCGTTCGCCTTCCAATCTTCCCGGACCCGTGCGGGAAGCCCTTCTGCATGCTTTCGATCAAAAGACGGACCGCCGTCTCCTTTTCCGCCGGCTGAACGTCTGCGCAGGGCAGACCGCGCCGGACGACGGGATGATCCAGCTGGATCTGTTCACCGATCAGACCGCGCTGGCCCGGGAGCGGCGCATCCAGGCAGCGCTGGGGGATATCCGTTCCCGCTACGGGGCCAACGCCGTTTTCCTGGGCAAAAATCTTCTGGAGGGCGCCACCGCGCTCGAACGGAACCGGCAGATCGGCGGACACCGGGCGTAGACCCGGCCGGACGCAGGACATACGGCCGCCTGCCGCGAGCCCGGCCGGGACGCCGGGCGCCGGGCGGCACGAAAGGAGGCTCCCTGTGAGCGATCTGGGCACGATCCCCATGCCGCGGGATTTCAAATACCGGGACATCTTTCTTCAGGGACGTCCGCAGCATCAAAAAACCGACTCCTTCCGGAGCCGGCATCCTGCCATGCCCGTCGGTAAACGGGCTAAGATCTTCGCGCCTTACGATGCGCTGAAAGGGTTTTCCGACGCGGTCGCCGCCAAAAACGTCGCCTACGAATCCCGGCGCGAACTGAGCGAAGAGGACCGTCGCCGGCTGGACGGACAGCTGGCGGAGCTTCGCCGGCGGACGGCCGGCGGCCGCCGCAGCCGAGCGGATCTGCCGCCGGTCACCGTCACCTACTTCGTCCCCTGTGCCGATGTTTTTCACGAGGCCTACGGCTCCCGCGGGCAGTACCGGACCCTGACTGCCCCCTGCCTGGGCCTTGATACCGAAGTCAGCCGCACGCTGCGGCTGGAGGGCGCCGTCATCCGTCTTGCCGACATCCTGCGCATCGGGCCGGAGGACCCGCGGGAAAGCGGTCCTTCCGGCGTTTCAGGACAGGATCTTCCGGATCGCCCATAACTTCATGCGTTCGGGCAGCAGCTGATACAGTAAAAGCAGCGGGTTCCGGTTGACGTTCCGGGTCAGGCGAGGGCGGCGGGCCCGCAGCTCGCGGGCGATGACCTCCGCGATCTTTTCGGGCGGAACACCGCGCGATTCCACCGCCTCGACGATCTTCCGAAAGCGGCCGGCGCTCACCCGGTACAACCGGGTATCCGCGCAGAAGCGCTCGAGTTTTTCCACCGAGGCCGGCAGCATGGCCGTTTTGACGGCGCCGGGGCGCACCACGGTGACCGAATGGCCCAGCAGCTGCAGTTCCATCCGGAGCGCCTTCGCATAGTCCTCTACCGCGCTCTTCGTGAGCGCGTAAATGCCCGTGAACGGGAGCGGCGAAAGCGGCGCGAGCTCGCTGGAGATCATCACGATCCGGCCCTTCCCGGCCAGGATCGGCAGGAACGTCCGGTTGACACGGAACATGCCGAACAGGTTCACGTTGAAATCTCTCAGAAACTCTTCCTCCGGCATCTCCGCGAGCGATCCGAGATCATAGATACCGGCGGTGTGGATGATCCCATGCAGCTCTCCCGCTTCCTGCCGGACCGTTTCAAACGCCGCAGCGATCTCCTCCGGGCAGGTGATATCCGCGCAGATCAGACGCGTGCCCGCCTCTGCCGGGACGCCGGCGCGGTCGATCCCCCAGATACGGTGCCCTTCTTTTGCCAGAGCGCGGCACAGCGCGCGGCCCATGCCCCCGCCTGCGCCGGTGACCAGATAATTCCTCAAAAAACGCCTCCTTTGTCACGGCCGCCCGTCATGACCGCCGCTTTCTTCCCCGGGCGGCTCTGTCATGCTTTCGCCAGCAGCCGCGCCTGTTCTTCCCGGGCCTTCTTCAGTCCGGTGTCCTCCGTAAAGCCCCATTCTTTTTCCAGAAGCTCAATGATGCGCCCATAGGTCTCTGCCGCTTTCCGGTAATCGCCCATGATCTCATAAATGTCCGCGACAGCCATCAGTTCGTCGGTGAAGCGCGGGCGGCGCTCCTCCTTTTCAAAGGAGCGCTCATAGAGCCCGATCGCTGTGAGATACTCGATTTTTTTCGCGTAATTCTGTGCGGCTTCGAACAGACAGACAGAGTCTTCCGAATGTGCCGCCAGCAGATCCTCCATGATCCCGTCCGCGGTCTTTTCGTCGAAACGGGCCAGGGCGATATGCGCGCGGTAGACCTGCACCATGACGGGCCGCGCGTCCGGGAGCCGGCTGGCCCTCTCCAGA
>JAGDDE010000124.1 GCA_017958185.1 Lachnospiraceae bacterium
ATCATGGCCGCGCACGATCTGAACCGTCAGATCATCGCCTTCATCCAGACTATCGTGGACGAATGCGGCAAGCCGAAGCACAGCTACGAGAGTTGTGTAGTGCCGCAGGACCTCTATGACGACATGGTCGCTTTCGTGACGCCGGATGCCATGGAAGAGGCGGTATTCACCGACGACAAGCAGGAACGCGATGAAAATATCCGTAAGATCACTGCGGCTCTGGAAGCCCACTACAGCGAAACGAACCCCGACTGGGTCCCGCTGCTGGGCGAGGCAGTTTACAAGTTTGAGAAGATGACGGTCCGCAAGATGATCCTGAAAGACCACAAGCGTCCGGACGGCCGCGCGATCAATCAGATCCGCCCGCTGGCTGCCGAAGTCGACCTGCTGCCCCGCGTGCACGGCTCCGCCATGTTCACCCGCGGCCAGACGCAGATCCTCAACGCCTGCACGCTGGCGCCGCTTTCCGACGCCCAGCGCATCGAGGGCCTGGACGTCAGCATCACGACCAAGCGCTACATGCATCATTATAATTTCCCGGCCTGGTCCGTCGGCGAGACCAAACCGTCCCGCGGCCCGGGACGCCGCGAGATCGGTCATGGCGCGCTGGCTGAGCGTGCTCTGATCCCGGTGCTGCCGAGCGTGGAAGAGTTCCCGTATGCGATCCGCACCGTTTCCGAAACGCTGGAATCCAACGGCTCCACTTCGCAGGCCAGCGTCTGTGCCTCCACCATGTCCCTGATGGCGGCCGGCGTGCCCATCAAGGCTCCGGTAGCGGGCATCTCCGTCGGTCTGGTGACCGGCGAGTCCGATGACGATTACATCGTCCTGACCGACATCCAGGGTCTGGAAGACTTCTTCGGAGATATGGATTTCAAGGTGGCGGGTACCAAAAAAGGCATCACCGCCATCCAGATGGACATCAAGATCCACGGCCTCACGCCGGCCATCATCCGCGAAGCGTTCACGCGCACCCGCGAGGCCCGCGAGTATATCCTGGATGAAGTGATCCTGAAGGCGATTCCCGCTCCCCGTCCCGAGATTAGCAAGTATGCGCCGAAGATCGTCCAGATCAGCATCGATCCGGAGAAGATCGGCGACGTCATCGGCAAACAGGGCAAGGTCATCAATAAGATCATCGAGGATACCGGCGTACAGATCGATATCGAAGATGACGGCAGCGTGAACGTCTGCGGCACGGATCTGGCCATGATCCATAAGGCCATCCGCATCATCAATACGATCGTGAACGACGTGGAAGTCGGCCAGGTCTTCCAGGGCAGGGTCGTTCGTCTCATGCAGTTCGGCGCTTTCGTGGAACTGGTGCCCGGCAAAGACGGTCTGGTCCACATCTCCAAGCTGGACAAGAAGCGCGTCGCCAAGGTAGAAGACGTAGTAAACGTAGGCGATGAAGTCGTGGTCAAGGTCGTGGAGATCGACAAACTCGGCCGTGTGAACCTCAGCATGAAGGACGTCACGGACGAAGACCGTGCCTCCCTGCAGTGATCTTTCGGACCGGCAAGCGGCCCGCACGGACAAAACAGACCCCCGCAGCACAGAGACTGCGGGGGTCTTTCAATTCCCGGACGGGATCACTTGTGGAACAGTTTTTTGGTCTGATGCTGCGGTTCGCAGGTCAGACGGACGCCAAGTTTTTTGAAGATGTTCCGGTCGACCTGCGAGAGGATGACGGTAGAATGCGCTTCGCAGCCCTCGAGGGCGCTGAGCTGTTCCATGGCTTTTTCCGCGGTAGGATCCATATTCGCGCAGATGGACAGCGCGATCAGCACTTCGTCCGTATGCAGACGGGGATTATGGTTGCCTAGGTGGGAGACTTTGAGATGGCAGATCGGCTCGATGATATCGCGCGCCATCAACAGTTTTTCCTTGGGGATATTCCCGAGCGCCTTCAGGGAATTGAGGAGCGCGGCGGAGGCGGCGCCCAAGAGCGGTGTGGTCTTCCCGGTGATGATGCGCCCGTCATTCAGTTCGATGGCCATGGCCGGGTTGCCGGTCTCTTCGGAGCGGTCCAGGGCGGCCTTGATGACAGGACGGTCTTCCGGATGGATGCCGCCCTGTTGCATGATCAGGCGGATCTTGGCGATCACGCCATCATCTCCATAGCCCATGCGCTTGTCGCAAAGCGCGATGTAATAGCGGCGGATGATCTCCTGGCGGGCGGCCGCCTGAACGGCTTCATCGTCGATGATGCAGTTGCCGGCCATATTGACGCCCATATCGGTGGGAGACTGATAAGGGCAGCTACCGTAGATCTGGCGGAACATCGCCTGCAGCACCGGGAAGATCTCGACGTCGCGGTTGTAGTTGACCGTCGTCTTTCCGTAGGCTTCCAGATGGAAGGGGTCGATCATATTGACGTCGTTCAGGTCGGCCGTGGCCGCTTCGTACGCCAGATTGACAGGATGTTTGAGGGGAAGGTTCCAGATGGGGAAGGTCTCGAATTTGGCATAACCGGCTTTGATGCCGCGCTGGTTCTCGTGATAGAGCTGGGACAGACAGGTGGCCATTTTGCCGCTTCCCGGACCGGGAGCCGTGATCACGACGAGAGAGCGGGTGGTCTCGATATAATCATTCCGGCCGTAGCCGTTCTCGCTGACGATGGTATCGATATCCAGAGGATACCCGGGGATCACATAGTGATGATAGACGCGGATCCCAAGTTCATTCAGACGCCGGCAGAAACTGTCGGCAGCGGACTGGCCGGTATACTGGGTCAGGACAACGCTGCTCACATACAGGCCGTTCCCCCGGAAGGCGTCGATCAGACGAAGCACATCCAGATCATAGGTGATGCCCAGGTCGCCGCGCACTTTATTCTTTTCGATATCGCCGGCGTTTATGACGATCACGATCTCCGCTTCGTCCTTCAGCTGGCAGAGCATACGGATCTTGCTGTCCGGCTGGAATCCGGGAAGGACGCGGGATGCGTGGAAGTCGTCAAAGAGTTTTCCGCCGAATTCCAGATAAAGCTTGCCGCCGAAAGCATGGATGCGTTCGGCGATCATGCGCGACTGCATGTCGAGATATTTTTCGTTGTCAAAACCGATCCGATTCATGAGGCCTCCCTGAAAGTTCGGATACGCGCGTCCGCAAGGGCCGTCAGCTGCACGCGGCAGCTGTGCAGAGCGCCCCGGGAGCGCGGCGTGTCCTTGGTGCTCAACAGTAAAAAATTTTACCCTCGAGCAGCGCCTTCGTCAAGGACAATTTGAAAAAAAGACACTTCTTCACGCAGAAAGAGAGACAGGCAGGCTTCAGCTTCCGGCTGGCCGGAGCGATCCGTCTGCGCCGCAGAAGAGGATCGTGTCGGAAAGATAGTCTTCCGGTGTGAGGATCAGCGCGTTGACATCCCGTACGATCTCGGAAAGTTCCGCCCAGTTTTCCTCCCCCGCTGAGGGGACCAGGATCCATTCGTGGATGCTGCAGGGAAGAAGATAAAAACTGCCCAAGCGCTCAGAGAGCCGCTCGCAAAGCCCGGGATAAAGGATCACGGAGGCGCCGAAGGGTCCCATATGATTGCTTAGGAGAAAGAGCTGCGGGCCATCAGCGCAGGGAACGGCCGGAGAGGGACCCGCAGCGGGATCGGGCAGAAGATCGGGGGCTTCGCTGCCGTCGCGCCCGGATTGCAGCTTCGACAGAACATCTGTAAGATGGCGCAGCGTGGCGGGACGCAGCCGGTCTGAATTGGCCTGGGCCAGGCGGAAAAGGTCTTCTTCGGAGAGACCCAGGTGCGAAGCCCCATCCGGCGTCAGCGCCACGGGAGCCGCATCGGGAAGATTGATCTCGTAGGTGACGCACATGCCGAAAAACCCGCGGGCGGCCAGTCCGTCTCCCGTATCGCCCCGCCGCAGACGGAAGACGATCAGACCGGTGGCTTCTTCCGGAGACGGAAGCTGCTCCCTAAAGAGCGTGTTCCGCTCATAGGCAGCGTACTCCTCCTCCACATAGTGCACGATGCGGCTCAGGGGTTCCCCCTGCGCATAGCGCCGGTACAGGGCGGACAGCGAGAAGACGGGAGAAGAGAGCTCGCCCGGCATTTCGATGCGCAGCAGCTGGTCAGGAGAACACTGCAGAGAAGGGCGCGAAAAGAAATGAAAATAAGCCGCCTCGGGGAAACGGTCCGGGAGACGGGTCTGAAGAAAACGGATGAACTCTTTGGAATTCATAAAAAAACCTCCGTACAGAAAATGACCCGGTGGGTTGCCGGGGATCTGCATCGGGGGTGAAGTACACCAGATAGGAATCGAACCTACGTCTGTGGCTCCGGAGGCCGCCGCTCTATCCACTGAGCTACTGGTGCGCACAACGGGTATGATACTACTTTTCTGCCGAAAAAGCAAGAGTCCGGGCAGAGTTTTTTCCCGGGAAAGTGTCCGAACAATTTCAAAAAAACTTCAAATTCATTTTGACTTTTCGATCATGCTTTGCTATGATAAATAGGAATTGAAAGAAAGTGCCGCAGGTCTCTGCCGGATCCGCGGTACAGGGAGGCAAATATGGCTGACAAAGATAATAACCGCACCTGGGAATGGAAACTCAATTCTTCGGATGATGATTCTGAATTTATGGATATTGATTTCAGCGAGGCGGATGGCGAAGGTTACGGCGCCGCGGACGATCCGTCGGATGCCGGTTCGCTTCTTGATCGCTTCGTCGACGATTCCTCGGAAAGGGTCCGCGCCTCCGGCAGCGTCTCCGCTCCTTCCGACGACGAAGACGATGTCCTGGATCTGCCGCTGTTTGCCGTGAAGGCCCGCAAGGCGGGCGAGGTGAGCGCCGCGCGGAGCGCCAGAGAAGCGAGGAATGCTTCGGTGAAGCAGGAAGAGCCCGCTTCGTACAAGGATAATTACGACAAAGACTACATGGACAAAAAAGACAATTCCAACCTTCGGAAGATCCTGTTCGTCGCACTGGCGCTGATCATCCTGATCGCCCTGATCTTCCTGCTCGTGAAAGCCTGTTCGAAAGATCCCGTAGACCCCGGCACCACGACCGAAGCGCCTTCGGCGCCGGATGATTCCGTCTGGAAGGAACTGGACAGCGGCTCCGAGCTGGCACAGCTGGTCTATCGTTTCTTTACAGCCCGCCGCGACGGCAATGCCACGACCATGCGTCAGGTGCTCGACACAACGGCGGTGACCAATGCGCAGGATCTGGAGAACCAGGCCCGCCTGTATGAAGATTTCACCAATATCAAAGTCTACGAAGCACCTGGCGCGATCGAAGGCGAACATGCTCTGTGTGTTACCTACGATGC
>JAGDDE010000125.1 GCA_017958185.1 Lachnospiraceae bacterium
CGGTCACCAGCGGCTCGTATCAGCGTTTCTTCGAGGAGAACGGCGTGATCTACCACCACATCCTCGACCCGGGGACCGGCCTTCCGGCACAGAGCGGACTTAAGTCCGTCACCGTGGTGGCCGAACGCTCCGCTGTGGCCGATATCCTCAGCACGGCGCTGTTCGTGATGGGGAAGGAGGCAGGCGTGGCGTTTCTCGAAGCCTTCCCCGAGATTGAAGTATATTTCGTCGACGGGCAGGGAGCACTGATCCGGGATTGAAAAACGGCACGGTCCGCATCGGCGGACGTGCCGTTTTCCTGTTTTCTGCCCATCGCAGCGTTCCGACGCCTGCCAGCGGGCAGAGCCCCCCCGGGCCTAAGGAGCGGTCAATACGCCATGACCGCGTCGATCGCGGCCTGGCAGGCAGCACGCAGTCCGTGTTCTTCCAGCGCCGTCACCCCGCGGATGGTGCTTCCGCCGGGCGAACAGACCGCGTCCTTGAGGACCGCCGGATGGATCCCGGTGTCGCGCTGCAGGCGGGCACTGCCCAGCAGCGTCTGGCTGACCAGTTCATAGGCCATGGCCCGCTGGATCCCGTACTTGACCGCAGCGTCGGCAAACGCTTCGATGATCATATCCACGAAGGCCGGACCGCAGCCGCTCACCGCCCCGCCGATCCCCATCAGACGGGAGGGCAGGACGAAGACTTTGCCCAGGCGGCCGAACAGTTCCCGGGCCCATGCCTCTTCCCCCGGGGCCAGCGAATGCGCCTCCTCGAAGAGGAAGACGCCCTCTCCCACGCGGGCAGGCGTGTTGGGCATGATGAACTGCACGCGCACTTCATCTCCGAGGGCTTCGCGGTAACGCGCCAGGTCCCAGCCCAGCGCCACGGAGAGCAGTGCCTTCCCCGGCAGCAGACCGCGGATCTCTTCCAGCACGCTCCCGATCTGATACGGCTTGCAGGCCATGAGGATCACCTCGGCCTTTTGGACCGCTTCCCGCACGCTCGATGCAGGGCAAAAGCCGATGCGGGCCGCGTTTTTTGCCAGTTTTTCCTGATTCGGCGCGTAGGCAAAGACTTCGCCGGCCGTCAAAGCGCTACAGTCCAGCCATCCCTGAACGAGGGCCTGCGCCATATTTCCCATCCCGATACATCCGATCGTCATATACCGCTCCTTCCGGGGAGGGCCGCCGCACGCGGCATGGATCTTTGTTCGCCCTCTCCTCTGCTTTTATCATAGGCGATCTGACCGAAAAGTCAACGGTTTTCGCCTCCCCGGCGCCGCCGGCTGCGGGCGCCGCCTCGTTTTGTTCTTGCTCTCCGGGCCGCTTTGTGGCATACTGGATACAAAGGACCGGGGCCGGGACCCCGCGGAGGAAACTATGTACAAGGCTTTTCTGTTTGATCTGGACGGAACGCTGACCGAGTCCGGAGAAGGGATCATCCGCTCGGTGCAGTATGCACTCATCCGTATGGGCCGTCCCTGTCCGCCGCCCGAGGCGGTGCGCTGCTTCATCGGTCCGCCGCTGCTTTCGCAGTTCATGAGTTTTGCCGGTATGAGCGAAGAGGAAGCAGGCGAGGCCGTGCGCCTGTACCGCGAACGCTTCGGCGTGATCGGCCTGTGGGAAAACCGCCTGTATCCCGGCATCGAAAGCCTGCTGCAGCGTCTCTCCCGCACCGGCGTCCGTCTGGCGGTCACTTCCTCCAAGCCCGACCCCTACGTGCAGCGGATCTGCGCCCATTTCGGGCTGTCTGTGTTCTTCGACCCCATCGTCGGGGCCTCGATGGATGAAAAGAAGGCCGGGAAAGCGATCGTCGTGGGGGAGACCCTGCGCCGTCTGGGGCTGGAGCAGGACCCGGAAAGCGCCCTGATGATCGGCGATACGGCGCACGACGTGCTGGGCGCCCGCGCCTGCGGCGTGCCCTGCGCCGCCGTCTCCTACGGATACGGAAACGAAACGGAGCTGCTGGCGGCCCGTCCGCGTTATTTTGTCCACACGGTCAGCGAACTGAGCGATCTTCTCGCGCGTCTGGCCGAAGGCCGGGAAAGCTGACCGCTCCCGCCGCCGGATCTTCTATACAAAAGACCTCCTGCCGGATCGATGGATCCGCAGGAGGTCTTTTTGCGGGGTCATGCCCCGGAGAGTCCGGAAGGTCAGTACAGGAATCCGTCCGGAAGACTCATCATATAGAGGATATGCTCATAGAACGCCCGGACCGTAGCCGACGGCGAATACTCGTAGTCGTTGTACAGGAACTGATGCAGTTCCGTGACGCTCTCGATCACGTTCTTGGAGTAGACATACCCCTTGTAGTAGTTGGTCCAGGCCGTCGTCTTGGGGTAGCCCTGCGTGCCCGTGATGTTCAGGCGCGGCTCCGTGAGCACGTGCATCACCAGCGACAGCAGCGTGGCGTTGTCGATATCGGTGTAGATCTCCTTGGCGACCACTTCCACGATATCCATCAGTTTTCCGATGCTCAGCGTGCGGGCCTTCTGGAGCATCAGGCCCACGACCTCGCGCTGGCGCTCGGTGCGGGCGTAATCCGCGTGGCCCACGTTGCGGATGCGGCAGTAGGTGACCGTCTGGATCCCGTCCAGCTTGGTGGGCTTGCTCTCGCTGTAACTGCCCTGCATCTTGATGACTTCGCGCCCTACGATACGGCCCGTTTCCTCGATGTAGTCGTTCATGCTCTCGGCCTCCAGCTGCGAGACCGGCACTTCCAGACCGCCCATCAGATCTACCACGTCCGCGATCACGGTCCAGTCGACCACCGCGTAATTGTCGATCGCCAGGTCAAGGTTCAGGTTGAGGGCTTTGGCCGTTCCGGCGCCGCCGGCGGCGGCACTGTTGTGATTGAAATATGAGTAGCGGGTGAAGATATCGGTGACCTTATCGTATTTCCCGTCTTCCATCATGAAGTAGTTGTCGCGGTAGATCGAGACCATCTTGACTTCATAGGTTTTCAGGTTGACGGTGATGATCATGACCACGTCGCCGTTCATCCAGTCCATCACGTTGCCGGCGTCATCCACACGCCAGGTCTTGCCGCCGTCGATGCCGAAGACCGCCAGCGTCAGATACCCTTCCATGCCCTTCAGCACATCCGGAGGAAGCGCCTGCGTGGAAGGCTGCGCCGCCGTGGGGGCCGCCGTGGCCGGAGGTTTCGTGGATGGCTGAGTCTCTGTCGAAGAGCTGGGGGCTGTCTGCGTAGCCCTCGTCGGATCGGTCGCCGTGGGATCCGGCGCCGTCGGACCGGACTGTGTAGGGACGGCGGAGGTCCCGGGCTGGGAAGGCCAGTTGAAGGTGGGTTCGATCAGGTTCGGAGGCAGCTGGCGGGGCTCCGTGGGCGCTTCCGTCCCGTTGATGAGAACGGCTTCGCCGATACCGGGAAGGCCCTGGCGCCTCGGACCGGTCTCCTCAACGACCTGCGTCCCGCCGGGCGTGATGTCCGTGTGCAGGAGCGCCAGGATGCGGCTCACGTACGAGACCGCGTAGATACCGACGCAGATCACCGCCAGCGCCAGCACTTCCAGTGCGATCACCGCAATGCGGCCGGCCAGGCTCTTTTTCTTTTTATCTGAAGATTTTTTCACAGCAGACATGCCAGCACCATCCTGTAAGATCCCCGAAGCATAGGGGTAATTAGATTATACCCTATTCCCCGAAGAAACACAAGTCCTTGACCGCAGGTTTCTTTTGCGTTACACTGGGATCGAATCACGCGGGCCTCGCCCGGGAAAGGATCCCCTATGAAAATCAATCGCAGACTTCTCCTGATCGCGCTGGTGCCGGCTGCCCTGTTCCTGCTGCTGACCGCCGCTGTCTGTCTCCTGGACGTACAGGCGGTAGGACCGGAAGGTTCTTCCGTCGGCCTTGCTACACTGAACAACGGTTTCTTTCAGCTGATCGGCACGCATCTGTGGCTGTACCACCTGACGAACTGGCTCGGGTACCTGGCCATCGGCGTCATGCTGTTCTTTGCCTGCCTCGGGCTCTGGCAGCTCATCACCAGCCGCAGTTTCAAAGGCGTTGACCTGCAGATCTGGCTGCTGGGCGCGCTGTATGTGGTGATCGCCGCGATCTATGTCTTTTTCGAAAAGGTCGTCGTCAACTGCCGGCCGGTGCTGATGGACGGAGAACTGGAAGCCTCTTTCCCCTCCTCTCACACGGTGCTCGCCTGCGTGGTCTTTCTTTCCGCCGCGCTTGCCATCGGCCGCTATGTGACAGACACGCGCTTTCTGAATCCCATCCGGCTCGCGCTGCTGGGACTGACCGTCGTGCTGGTGCTGGGACGGCTTTTTTCCGGCGTTCACTGGCTGACCGATATCCTGGCCGGCATCCTGCTCAGCGC
>JAGDDE010000126.1 GCA_017958185.1 Lachnospiraceae bacterium
AACAGTTCTTCGGCGCCCCGCTCGCGCAGTGTGTAAAACTCCGGATCGATGCCAGTCTCGGCAAACGCCTGCTGCCACAGATCGTCGCGGTAGGTATCGCTCCAGGCATCATACAGACAGCCCAGCTGATACGCGCGCAGGATCGCGCGGCCCACCCGGCGGTCGCCGCGGGCCATCACGCCTTCCAGCAGCGTCACATCGGCATCATGATACTGGTAATGAAGCACTTTCTGGTTCAGCTGTGCGCGGAAGGTGTCTTTCACGAAATGTGCCCGCCGCAGATATTCTTCCCGTTTCTCCATAGCGGCCCACTGGAAGGGCGTAAACGGCTTGGGAACGAAGAACGAGGAACTGGCAGTGATCATCACCTTGCCCCGGCGCTGCTCCTTGGGGACCGTCTCGTAGAACAGTTCGGCCACTCGCTCGCACAGTTCGGGAATGCCCTTTCGGTCTTCTTCTGTTTCCGTTGGAAGGCCCAGCATGAAGTAAAACTTCACCTTGGTCCAGCCGCCCCGGAAGGCTTCGGCCGCCCCGTGCAGGATATCCTCTTCCGTGAGGCCCTTGTTGATCACGTCGCGCAGCCGCTGTGTGCCAGCCTCAGGCGCAAAGGTGAGGCTGCTTTTCTTCACGTCCTGCACGCGGCTCATCACGTCAAGCGCAAAGGCATCGATGCGCAGGGAAGGCAGGGAAATGTTGACGTGCCGCCGCGAGCAGTCCTCAATCAGATCGTTCAGCAGCGGTTCCAGTTCCGTGTAATCGCTGGAACTCAGGGAACTGAGCGATATCTCGTCGTAACCGCTCACGTCCAGCATGTCTTCGGCATTTTTCTTCAGGGTCGCCGCGCTCTTCTCGCGCAGCGGGCGGTAGACCATGCCGGCCTGGCAGAAGCGGCAGCCGCGGATACATCCCCGCATGATCTCCAGCGTCACGCGGTCCATCACGGCCCGGGTATACGGAACGACGGGTCTGTCCGGATACACTACGCGGTCCAGATCGGTCACGATCACGCGGCGGATCCGGCGCGGCACGTCATCGTACAGCGGCTCGAACGAAGCCAGCGTCCCATCTTCGTTATAGGACGGCCGGTACAGAGACGGTACGTAAATGCCCTCCACGTGGGATGCCGCCCGCAAAAACTCCTGCCGGGAGCGGCCGCTGTCCCGGTATTCTCTGTACAGGTCGAGGAGCTCGTCGTAGGAAACTTCCCCCTCGCCAATGTAGAACAGATCGAAAAAGTCCGCCAGCGGTTCCGGATTATAGGTGCAGGGACCTCCGCCGATCACGAGAGGGTCTACCTCCGTACGGTCGGCGGCCAGCAGCGGGATCTGCGACAGTTCCAGCACCTGCAGGACATTCGTATAGCACATCTCATACTGGAGCGTCACGCCCAGGAAATCGAACTGACGGATGGGCGTCTGCGATTCCAGAGAAAACAGCGGGATCTTCTGCTCCCGCATGATCCTGTCCAGATCGGTCCAGGGCGAGCACACGCGCTCGCACCAGGTGTCTTCGCGGCGGTTGAACATGTCGTAAAGAATCTGGATCCCGAGATGGGACATGGCGATCTCATAAACGTCCGGAAAGCACATACAGAAGCGGATGGACACCTTTCGCGGGTCCTTGATGACCGCGTTCAGCTCCCCGCCCACATACCGGGCGGGTTTTTCCACCTGATTCAGGATACTGTCCGGCAGCGCCGGAGGAAACTGTCTGGGCATGAAGCCTCCTTCTGACGAAAACGGCGGGCCGGCGGCCTACCGTTCGTCCAGGTCTTTTTGAAGCATAGTCAGGAAATGGACCGGACAGCCCGGAGCCGCCCCGACCCGATAGCTTTGGTCGATCTCCTCGTACGTAAAACTCTTGCGGCCGCCCGCCTGCGCCCGGTCCCAGAAGACTTTCAGCTGCCGCAGCGGCAGATAGTAGCATTCGTCACGGTGCGTGAGCAGCAGGATCACGAAAGCGATCCCCTGCTGGGCCTCAAAATCTTCCATGAAACGGATCTGGTGCGGGTGCACGTTGTGCAGCGGGACCGTATCGGAGGCACATTCCTTGGCGTCGAAACAGACGGGGATCCCCTGTACCACACCAATATAGTCTACAGTGCTCTTCTGGTCGAAGTAAGCCAGCGTGATGTGCCGGGATTCCTTGTCGATATTCAGGGGCGTGATGGGCGTGGGCACCTTCTGGATCAGCGCCAGGGCGTCTTCCCGGTAACGCTCGATGGTCAGATTGATCATGGCTTCCAGCGTGGAGCCGCGAAGTCCGTGATTAGAAGCCATATTTCCCTCCCTGTCCTTCCTTTTGCCGCCGCAACAGCGCCAGGCACCGTTCGAAATGCGCGGGGAGCGGCGCCCGGATGCTTTTTCCGGAGTAAGCCCCGTTTCCGTCATTAAAGAAGATCTCCTCCGCATGGAGCAGCTGATGCCGAAGCGGCAGGCCCAGACGCTCCGAAAGAGCCTCGTTCTTCCTCGGATCGCCGTACTTGGGATCTCCCGCTACCGGGAAGCCCTCGGCGGCCAGCTGCGCACGGATCTGGTGGGACTTTCCGGTCAGCAGCTGAACTTTCAGCAGGGTGCAGCCGGGAAAGGACTCTTCCGCCCAAAGGCGGATCCGGACCTCCCCGTCCTCTTCCGCATCCGGCCGCTGCCGGCCGCCGGCCGGTCCTTCCGGCCGTCCCGTACCGGACAGGCGGACCCGGTTATGCGCTTCGTCCTTCGTCAGCACGTGAGCAATCTCCCGCGGGGCGCTCACCTGTCCGAAGACCAGCGTCCGATAGTATTTCCGCAGGGTCCGCTTCCGGAAACACTCCGCCAGGAACTGCTGGCCTTCCAGTGTTTTTCCGGCCAGGACCAGCCCGCTGGTGTTGCGGTCCAGCCGGTTGGCGACTCCCGCGCGGAACGTTAGCGAGCCGGTCTCTGCGAAACGGGCCGCCAGGTACTCGCACAGCGAGACATCCTCCGGGGCAGACTTCTGAGAGAGCATGCCGGCGGGTTTATTCACCGCCACGATCCTCTCGTCTTCATAAACGACGGTCAGCGAAGCGGGCCAGACTCCGGCCGCATCCTGCGCATCCTTCCGGCCCGCACGGATCCCGGGCGCCCCGGTCCGGCCGGCGGAAGGGCTCGCTGCGGCGCCCGGCTTAAGTGTGGCAGGCGCCTTATCCGGCGTCGCGCCTTCTTCCCCGCGGAACCTGGCAAATGTTTCATCGGAGAAGAAAAACGTCACCGTATCTCCGGCGCAGAGCACTTCCGGCCCGTCCGCCTTCTTCCCGTTCAGGGTGATGTTTTTTTTCCGCAGCATCTTATAGAGGAATCCCCTGTCGGCAGCGGGCAGGATCTTCTGCAGGAACCTGTCCAGACGGCGTCCGGCATCGGCGGGATGGATCGTCACGTTCTTCATGGGCTGCTCCGTTACAGGCAGAGGGAAAGCAGGCTCTCTTCTGCTCTCTCCACTTTGGCGACGTCCTCCGCGGGGACTTCCGGGGCGATCTCCGAAAGCCGGCGGGAGTATTCTTCGAAATCGGTGTAGATCTTAAGGCGCAGGGGGCTGCCCTTGCTTCTTAGACGCAGGATCACATCGGTCTCGGTCTCCCGTTTGCGTTCGGGCGTGATCCTGCTGCAGTAGGCCACCAGACCGCCTTGGTAGATTACCGTGCAGTCCAGATACTGGCGCCGGCCTTTTTCATCCACCTCGGTCAGATGAAACAGGCACATGCCGCTCTCTTCATAGACGCGCACACGCTCATGCTGCTCCGGCAGCAGTTCCTTTCCGTCGGCTATGGCGATATACGTCACCAGGAAATTGGCAAAAGGAAGGACCATCAGCAGCCCGGGGACCATGAGCACGTTCCGGTTCGTGTGCCAGATCAGCCATCCGGCGACGACGAACGCCGCGGCGATCACGAAACAGATGAGCGCCAGACACAGCTGTTGCCGCCGGCGCGCCCGACGGTATTCGAACTGCCCTTTTTCCCAGGGATTGGCCAACAGGGTTTTCACATTCTCTCCTTTCCGGCAGCGGCCGGCCCACGGCTGCCCGGACAGGCCGGGCGCCGAAGTTTGCTTCTTCCGGGATCCAGACGCCCGGAAACTCCAAAAAAGACGGGGAACGAAGCGAACCGTTCCCCGTCTCCTCCTGTCAGATGCGGCTTATTCGGCAGCCGGTTCAGCGGCAGCTTCGCCCTCGGCGGGCTGAGCTCCCTGGGCAGCCAGTTCCTGACGGTTCGAAACCACGACCTTCAGGCTGTTCTGCAGCTGCGCGTTCAGCGAATTGTAGCGGCTCTGGAAGTTTTCCATGGAATGGGAAAGCAGTTCCTGCACGCCCTGCAGCAGATAGTCGGTATAATTCATAGCGCTCTGGCGGATATCCTCGGCGTCGACCGTGGCATTGTCAATAATCTTCTGCGCTTCGGCCTGCGTGTCTTCCAGCAGTTTCTGCGACTGCTCGTACGCGATGCGCATGATCTCGCTCTCGCTGACCAGCTGGCTGCGCTGGCGCTCGGCGTTGGCCACCATCTCTTCGGCCTGATGCTGAGCTTCGCTCAGGATATCGTCTTTGTTGGCAATGATCTTCTGGTATTTTTTGATCTCTTCGGGCGTACGCATGCGCAGTTCGACCAGCATGTCATCGATAACATCCTTTTCCACTACGATCCGCTTGCTGCCGGAGAAAGCCTGCACCTTGCAGCCATCCAGATATTCTTCCATTTCCCCGATGATCTGTTCAATTCTGCTCATGGGTTACCCTTCCTTATTCCGCTCTTGATATTTTGCGTAAACCGCCGAAGCGACCGCAGGGGGGACAAAGCCCGAGATATCGCCGCCGAACGAGGCGATCTCCCGGACGGTACTGGAACTGGTATGCGACAGCGCTGCGGAAGAAGCCAGAAAAACGGTTTCCGTTTCCGGAGCAAGCATCCTGTTCGTCTGTGCCATCGCCCATTCATACTCAAAATCCGCCGTGCTGCGAAGCCCGCGGACCACGGCGTCGATTTTATGGGCCCGGCACCAGTCTGCCAGTAAGCCGTCAAAAGCAATTACCCGGACCTGAGGCAGGTCAGCCGTTGCCGTTTGAATCATTTTAACACGTTCTTCCGGGAAAAACAATTCTTTTTTCGAGGGATTCACGAAAACACCCACATAGAATTCGTCAAAAAGCGGCGCTGCGCGCCGGATGACGTCCAGGTGCCCCAGGGTGACCGGGTCAAAACTTCCGGGAAATAGCCCCCGGCGGATCACAGTGCTTTTCCGGCTCATCGGGCCGCCTCCTTTCGCCGCACGAAAACATGCTTGTTGCTTTTATAGACCTTTTCCCGGACGGGCACGAAGCCCAGTT
This sequence comes from Lachnospiraceae bacterium, assembly GCA_017958185.1. Lineage (GTDB taxonomy): Bacteria > Bacillota > Clostridia > Lachnospirales > Lachnospiraceae > UBA6987. The sequence continues at coordinate 5,335 of JAGDDE010000126.1, forward strand.
CCTCCAGGAAAGAAAAGTCTTCGTCTTTTCTGGCTTCCGCGATGATCAGGGTCTCTTCGCCGGCGGCCGGCGAGGCAGCCAGCGCCTCGAACACCGGGCGGTACCATCCGCCGTCATACGGCGGATCCAGGAAGATCAGATCAAAGCAGGCGCCCTGCGCGGCCAGACGTTTCAGTGCAGTGACGGCCGAAGTCTCCAGGACCCGGGCCTTTTCCGCCAGGCGCGTATGAGCCAGATTCCGGCCGATACAGGCGACCGCTTTCCGGCTGTTCTCCACGAATACCGCTTCCGCCGCTCCGCGGCTCAGGGCCTCGATCCCGATGGCGCCGCTCCCGGCGAACAGATCCAGAAACCGGCTGCCCTGCACGTACGGTTGCAGAATATTGAATAAGGTTTCCCGAATCTGGCTCGATGTCGGCCTCGTATCGGTGCCCGGCACCGTCATGAGCTGCAGTCTACGCGCGCTGCCCGCAATGACCTGCATGGTCCCTCCTGCGCGTCCGGGAGGCATTTTCCGTCTTGGATCGTTCCCGGCCGTCTTCTGAGAGCAGTGTAGCCGATGGAGCGGAAAAAGTCAAACCGTTTCGCCAGCGGAAACGGGGCTTCTTCCGTTCCGGAAGGGTCCCGGGGACGATGCCATAAAAAAAACAATTTACCGGATTCTTCTTTTTTTTCTTTTTTACCGAAGTTATTCTTGCTATTTTCGGAAAATGTGATATGATTTTATAAAAGGAGGCGCCTTTATGTACCAGGTCAATGACACAGTCCTTTACGGAGCGGACGGAGTCTGCCGGATCTGCAACATCGTCGAAAGAACGCTCAACGGAGAAAACCGCAGCTTCTACGAGCTCCATCCCGTGTTCCGCAGCGATGCCGTCCTGTTCCTGCCCACCAACAACGACCGCGTGAACGCCAAACTGAGACTGATCCTCACACGCGACGAGATCCTGGAAGCCATCCATGCCATGCCGGAAGAAAGCTGCATCTGGATCGAACACGAAAACACCCGCAAGGAAGCCTATCAGAGGATCATCCGCAGCAGCAATCACAAAGAGATCATCCGGCTCATCAAGACCCTTTACGAACACCGTGAAAAGCTGCGTGACTGCGGGAAAAAGATGCACGTAGCCGACGAAAACTTCCTCAAAGACGCCGAAAAGGTCCTGTACGAAGAATTTGCCTATGTCCTGAACATCGGACACGATGAAGTGCTTCCCTTCATCCGCCGGGAAATGGGCCTGACCGAATGAAAAAAAACCGCCTCATGCTCCTTCCGCAAAGGAAGATGGCCGGGGCGGTTTTTTGCGGGCGGATCTCCCGCGGGAGATCTTTTTTTTGCACCGATAGTCAGCGGATCCCACGGCGCCGCAGGATCTTTTCCGCCGTTTTCAACCCGTCGACCGCGGCGGAGGTGATCCCGCCGGCATACCCGGCGCCTTCCCCGCAGGGATACAGCCCCCGCAGAGGGCTCTCATGGCCTTCGTCACGGAGGATCGTCACCGGAGACGAGGTCCTGGCTTCGATGCCCGCCAGCAGCGCGTCCGGGTCGGCAAAGCCCGGCATGGACCGGTCGAACTGCGGCATAGCTTCCTTCAGAGCGCATCTCACGGCCTGCGGCAGCACGCCGTTCAGATCAGCCAGAGCCCACGGACCGCGCACCGCCGGAATGATGCGCCCCAGTGCCTGCGTACTGCGTCCTTTTTCAAAATCCTCCAGCCGCTGCAGCGGCACGCTTCCGCCGGCCGCCCGAAACGCGGCTTCCTCCAGCCGGCGCTGGAAGCGCATGCCGCACAGGGGATCCTCCCCTTCGAAATCCTCCGGGCCGACCTGTACGATCAGCGCCGAATTCGCGTTTTCCCCGTCACGGGCCGCCCGGCTCATCCCGTTCACGCAGAGCCGACCTGCCTCCGAGGAGGCGTTGACGACCTCGCCGCCGGGACACATACAGAAGCTGTAGACGCCGCGCCCGTCCTGCGAACGGGCCGTAAGCTTATAGTCTGCCGGCGGCAGATGCGCCGGTCTCTCCTCCCCGTACCGCATCCGGTCGATATCCCGCTGGCGGTGCTGGATCCTCACGCCCACCGCAAAGGCCTTCGGCTGCATGGAAACGCCCTGGCGCAGCAGCTGAGCGAAGGTCTCCCGGGCGCTGTGGCCGATCGCCAGGATCACTTCCTGCGCAGGGATATCTTCTGTCTCCCCGCTCCGCGTATCGGCAGTCCGTACGCCGCAGACGCGCCCGTCCCGGAGCAGCAGCGACTCCATGCGGCTGTGAAAGCGGATCTCTCCGCCCCCGGCCAGGATCTCCTCCCGGATATGCCGTACCACCCGGACCAGAACGTCGGTCCCCACATGCGGATGGGCATCATACAGGACGGAGGCGTCCGCGCCTCCTTCGGCCATCGTTTTCAGCACAAAAGGGATGCGGCCGCTCGGATCCTTGATGCCGGTATTCAGTTTGCCGTCCGAGAACGTCCCGGCGCCGCCTTCGCCGAACTGTACGTTGGACCAGGGTTTGAGCGCGCCGCCGGCCCAGAAAGCTTCCACGTCCCGCGTCCGCTCTTCTACCGGCGCCCCCTGCTCCAGCACCAACGGCCGCAGCCCCGCGCGGGTCAGGAGCAGCGCGCAGAACATGCCGGCCGGGCCAAAACCCACGATCACCGGACGGGGCAGACCGGCCGAAGATGTAAGAGCGGCCGGCAGGCCCACCGAAAAGCCCTCAAACGGCTCGTAGACCGGTCCCGGCGGAGACGGGGGACCGGCCTGGACGTCGATCGTATACACATAACGGATCGCTCCGCGGCGGCGCGCATCGACCGAGCGCCGCACGATGCGGTAGGACGGCAGGCGGCCGAACTGCCTTTGCAGCAGTTTTTCTATCCGTTTTCTGCGTTCCTCCGGCGGCTCCGGAGGGATCTTCAGATTCTCTATCCGCATGGCGTTCTGCCTTTCTACTTGTGATAGGGCTCTCCCCGCGCGATGCGGAAGCTCCGGTAGATCTGTTCCAGCAGGATCACCCGCATGAGCTGGTGCGGGAAGGTCAGCCGCGAAAAGGAAAGCCGCTCGTCGGCCCGCGAAAGGACCTCGGGCGAAAGGCCCAGCGAACCGCCGATCACAAAGACCAGCCGGCTCTCGCCGCGTACGCCCAGTTCCTGAAGATGCCGGGACAGTTCCACGGAGTCCGGCATGGGACCGTCGATCGCCAGCGCGATGACGTAGGCTCCCTCCGGGATCCTGGCCAGCAGCCGCCGGCCTTCCCGCTCTTTGATCTGCGCCTCGGCCGCGGGAGAAGCGCCCTCCGGCGTCTTCTCATCCTCGACCTCCAGGATCTCCGTCTTTGCGTAGCGGCTCAGGCGGCGGAGATATTCCTGCACCGCTTCCCGCAGATAGTTTTCTTTCAGTTTTCCTACGGCCAGCACGGTCAGTGTCATCCCGCTCCTCCCAAAAGATCCTCGCGATCAGGAAAGGCTGCCGCAGCGTTTTCCCTGCGGCAGCCTTGTCTCCTTACTGTTCAGACGGCGCTCAAGGCTGAGGAGCCTGCGTGATATCCAGCCAGAAAGCCGGACGCACGGCCGTCTCGTTGTCGGTCGCCGGGTCGCCGTTATAATCGATCAGGCCGGTGGAAAGGCCCTCGGCAACATTCGAGGAACTGGCGCCGGACGTACGGAGCCACCACCAGGTATTGCCGGTCGCCGTGGCCCGGCTGCCCCGCGCGATGGCATAGGCGGTCGGAGATGCGATACGGGAAGCCTCCTGCGGCAGATAGCGGCTCAATTCATCGATGGAAAGCAGGAACAGGCGGTCCGTCGTGATGCCGCCGCCGGAGACACCCGTTTCCGGATTCCCGGGGTTGGTCACCACCGTCTGCGTCACCGCTCGCTTCTCCATGGCACTGAATGCGGCCGCGTAGAAACTGGCCGACAGCCAGCGGCGGATGCTGGAGTTTTCCCAGCCGGTCGGGCCCGAGGTGGTGTTGAACGGCTGGCAGTCCAGACAGTGCACACTAAACAGCAGCAGGCGGTTGCCGTCTTTGGCCAGAACGATCCATTCGATCGCCTCCGGACCGTTCTCCAGATTATTGTCCTGTTCATAGACGCCGTACGTGACGCGCTGTCCCACAGTGACGCTCGCCCAGTAAGAAGGCTGCGTCGGCGGCTGCGTCGGCGGCTGTGTCGGCGGCTGGGTCGGCGGCTGCGTAGGAGCCTGCGTAGGTGCCTGCGTAGGAGCCTGGGTCTGTGCCGCGGTCGAAGGCACCGGGGCTGTAGGCGCTGCCGTCGAGGGCACCGGGTCCGTAGGCGCCGCGGTCGAAGGCACCGGATCCGTAGGCGCCGCCGTCGAAGGCGCCGGGTCCGTAGGAGCTGCCTGTGTGGAAGGCGCCGGCTGCGTAGGCGCGGCCTGCGTGGAAGGCGCCGGCTGCGTAGGCGCGGCCTGCGTGGAAGGCAGCGGCTGAGCGGCCGTATGAGAAGGCTGAACAGCGGCCGATCCCGGCACGTACTGTGCGATCAGCGCTTCGGCGGCTTCCTTGCCGAGCACGAAGCGGCACAGTTCATTCTTGATAGAGATCGTGATCTCGCCTTTCTTATAGCTTCCTTCGTAGTAATTCCCGCCGACGTTCAGTGTGAAAACGCCGTCCTTTACGATCCATCCGGCCCGGCCCGAAGAGCCCTCCAGTTCCAGGGTGGCTTCTCCGTCTCCGCTCAGACGCAGGAACTGATCCGCAATGGCCAGGTTCTGTCCGTCCTTCACACGGGAGACCAGATAATACTTCCCTTCCATTTCACTTTCGGTGGCGCGGGGCATGATCAGGTCGATAAAATCTCCCAGTCCGCAGGCAGAAAGACTGAAAGCGAGCAGCAGGGCCAGCAGGGCGATCAACAGTTTCTTTCTCATCTCTTCTCCTTTCCCATCGGTCGAGGCGGTCTCGTGCGGCGCGGTCCCCGTCCGGTCCCGTGCGCAGGCGTTCGCCGGTTTTTCCTGATATTTTAGACAGTATACCATACTTTTTTCGAATTGGGAAGAGCTCCGGGCGCAGTCCGTGATTCTTGCGGCCGTTCTGTCCGAAAAGACGCCGCTGTCCGGATGTTTTTCTCTGCCCGGGCCCGCGTCTGCAGGGCGTCAAAAAAGACGAGCCCCGTTTCAGAGCCCGTCTTTCTTTATGATCGTATCTTTCGGCCCCAATGGGCCTGCGCCGGATCAGTCGGCGTAAACGTCCTGCAGTTTGACCAGGTGCTCGTAGCGTTCCTTGGCGGCTTCTTCGTTGCGGGCGAAGAGGACGTCGGCGCGCTCCGGGAATTCCCGGGTCAGACGGCTGTAGCGGGCTTCGTTCATCAGGAATTCCTGATAGCCGCCGGCCGGAGCCTTGGAATCCAGCGTGAACTTCTTGGGTGCTGCCGGATTGAAGCGGAACAGGTTCCAGTAACCGCAGGCGACCGCTTTCTTCATCTCAGCCTGGCAGTTGGTCATACCGCCCTTGATGGAGTGCATCTCGCAGGGGCTGTAGCCGATGATCAGCGAAGGGCCCGGGTAGGCTTCCGCTTCCGTGATGGCCTTGATGGTCTGGTTGGGGTTCGCGCCCATCGCGATCTGCGCCACGTAGACGTAGCCGTACGCCATGGCGATCTCCGACAGGGACTTCTTCTTCATTTCCTTGCCGGCCGCCGCGAACTGGGCGACCTGGCCGATGTTGGACGCCTTGGAAGCCTGTCCGCCGGTGTTGGAATACACTTCGGTATCGAAGACGAAGACGTTGACATCTTCGCCGGAGGCCAGGACATGGTCCAGTCCGCCGTAGCCGATATCATAAGCCCAGCCGTCGCCGCCGAAGATCCAGACGGACTTCTTGACCAGCAGATCCTTCTGTTCCAGGATCTTGCGGCCGTAGGAGGCCATCTCGCAGCAGCAGTCAGCCACGCCGGCTTCTTCCAGAGCGGCGATCAGAGCGGCCGAAGCGGTCTTCGAGGCTTCGCCGTCGTTCATGGCAGCCAGCCAGGCTTCGGCAGCGGCCTTCACCTCTTCCTTGCAGTCCGGCAGGGCGATCATGGCTTTCACGGTCGCAGCCAGCGTATTGCGGCGGACCTTCACGGAGGTGGCCATGCCCAGACCGTGCTCGGCGTTGTCTTCAAACAGGGAGTTGATCCAGGCAGGACCGCGGCCCTTCTTGTCGGTGGTGTACGGCGAGGTCGCTGCCGGACCGCCCCAGATGGAGGAGCAGCCGGTGGCGTTGCTGATGTACATGCGGTCGCCGAACAGCTGGGTCACCAGGCGGGCGTAGGAGGTCTCCGCGCAGCCGGCGCAGGAACCGGAGAACTGCAGGTACGGCGTCTTGAACTGGCTGCCCTTGACGGTGTTGTCCTGCATATCGGTCTTGTCGGCCACCTTGGATACCAGGTAATCCCAGACGGCTGCCTGTTCCGCTTCCTCTTCCTGCGGCTTCATGGTCAGCGCCTTGGTCGGGCAGACGCCGATGCAGACGCCGCAGCCCATGCAGTCGAGCGGGGAAACGCCCATGGCGAACTGATAGAGGCCCTTGCCCTTGCCGGCCTTGATCCCGGCGGTCTTCAGACCCGCGGGAGCGGCGGCGGCTTCCTCTTCGGTCAGCGCGAACGGACGGATGGTCGCGTGCGGGCAGACGTAGGAGCACTGGTTGCACTGGATGCACTTGGTCTCGTCCCAGGAAGGAACGGTCACCGCCACGCCGCGCTTCTCATACGCCGAGGCGCCCAGCTCGAACTGGCCGTCCACATGATCGGTGAAGGCGGAGACGGGCAGGCTGTCGCCGTCCATCTTGCCGACCGGGTTCATGATGCCTTCGACCATCTTGACGAGTTCGGGACGGCCTTCCGCCGAAGCGCCGCAGCAGGCATCTTCCGCTGTTGCCCAGGAGGCGGGCACGTCGACCTTTACATAGGCGGTCGCGCCGGCGTCGATGGCCTTGTGGTTCATATCCACCACATCCTGGCCCTTCTTCAGATAGGACTTGGTGGCAGCAGCCTTCATGTATTCGATCGCTTCGGCTTCCGGCATGACCTTGGCCAGCGAGAAGAAGGCGGACTGCAGGATGGTATTGGTGCGCTTGCCCATGCCGATCTGAATGGCCAGATCGATGGCATTGATGGTATAGAGCTGGATATCGTTCTTCGCGATGTAGCGCTTGGAAGCGGCATCCAGGTGCTTATCCAGTTCTTCCGGCGTCCACTGGCAGTTGATCATATACACGCCGCCGGGTTTCACGTCCTGCACCATCTTGAAGCCCTTGGTCACGTAGCTGGGATTGTGGCAGGCCACAAAGTCCGCCTTGTTGATGTAATAGGGGCTCTTGATCTGGCTGTCACCGAAACGCAGGTGGGAAATGGTCACGCCGCCGGTCTTCTTAGAGTCATACTGGAAATAGGCCTGGACCTTCTTGTCGGTGTGGTCGCCGATGATCTTGATGCTGTTCTTGTTGGCGCCTACGGTGCCGTCGCCGCCGAGACCCCAGAATTTCACTTCGATGGTGCCGGGAGCCGCGGTGTTGGGGGCGGGCTTCTCCTCCAGGGACAGGTAGGTCACATCGTCGCTGATGCCGACCGTAAAGTGGCGCTTCGGCTGCTCCCGCTTCATCTCGTCATATACGGCGAACACACTGGACGGGGGCGTATCCTTGCTGCCCAGTCCGTAGCGGCCTCCGATCACGTTCACGGTCCGGCCGGTCCCGGCCAGCGCCG
>JAGDDE010000127.1 GCA_017958185.1 Lachnospiraceae bacterium
GGAGCACGGGATCGTACGCCGGCTGCGGCACAAAAGACCGCTGCCCGGCGTATTCGGCGTCTGCCGAAGCGGCGGAAAGGGCGCGGCTCGCGGAAGCGGCTCCGGACGTCCGGGTCGTGCGGCCTTTCGGACCGGCGGAACTGCCATCGGCGGGAGCGGGAGCCGGCAGGCCGGCGGTCCGCTCGTAAATCCCCGGGGCCACCTGCGTGAACTCCGGCGCCCCGGGCGAAATGCCGGAGCGGGCGGCTGTCCCCGCGGGGATCTGCGCCCCCGTATCCAGAGAGGCCGTCTGACTGAGGCCGGATGCCGCAGCCGTCTGCCCGGAGGGAGGAAAAGCGACCGGCGTACTTTCAAAAAGCCGCTCCAGCCGATCCTTCAGTATGGTGACGCTGCGGAAGCGCCGGGCCGGGTCGACTTCCGTGCATTGCCGGATCACATGGCCCAGCGGTTCCGGCGCCAGTCGTTCGCGCGGGTCGCTGCAGCCGCAGGCCGCCTCATTCAGGACCACGCCCAGGGCATAGATATCGGTTTGAGGCGTGGAGGGGCCGAAGCCGTACTGCTCCGGCGCCGCGTAACCCTGCGTGCCGATCAGCCGGGTGTCCCGCGATTCACCCTCCCGGTAAAATTTGGCCGCATCCAGATCGAGCAACTTTACATCGCCCTCCGGTGTCAGTATAATGTTGGAGGGTTTGACGTCCCGGTGAACGATCCCGCGCGCGTGCAGGCGGGAGAGTATGTCGCAGAGACGTTTTCCGATGAAAGCGGCCTCCGGCTGCGGGAAGGGCCCGTTCTGATCCAGATATCTCTGCAGCGTGGGCCCGTTGATGAATTCTTCTATGATCACGAAACGGCCGTCCAGCTCCTCGGCCTCCAGGATGCGCGGCAGGCCTTCCGCCGGGTCGTCCCGCAGCAGCCGGAAGATCCCGGCAGCCCGGCGGTCCAGGCACTTTTTCACATAGGTGGTGCCCGAGGGCATATATTCGACCAGATACACGCCGTGCGCTTCGTTCAGCGCGCCGATCTCCCGGTAGTAGGAGAGACGCAGGCGGGCGTTTAGTTCATCGGAAAGAGGGGGTTCACTGGTCATGCGGGGCGTCCTCCTTTCAGAAACAGTCAGCCGGTGACACAGCGCAGCGCGATCCGGCCGGTATTCGGAAAGTGCACGGCCGATGCGGCGCTTTATCTGTCAAGACAGTCATAACAGGTCTATTGTAGCGTACAAAAAGGGGAAATGCAATGGAAAAGATACCACAGGGAGAAGTCTCCACGACCGGGCTGGAGCATGTGCTGGGGCAGACCCATCCGCGGGAACTGGAGCAGTTTTTCCGGGAATACGAGAGCGAAATGTTCCTGCAGGAGCATCCGTTCGCGGCCTATATGCGCGCCTGCATCCTGAAGCGCGGAAAGAAGCTGCAGGAGGTCTTTCTGGCGGCGGACATCCCGGAAAAATACGGATACAAACTGCTCTCTGAGGAAAAGCGCACCCGCCGGCGCGACGTGATCGTGCGGCTGTGTCTGGGCGCGCGGATGAACGCCGAGGAGTCGGACCGGGCGCTGCGCCTAGCCGGCTGTCCGCAGCTTTACCCGCGGCTGAAACGGGACGCGGTCCTTATGATCGCCCTGAACGAGGGAAAGGGCACGGAAGCCGCCGATGCGCTGCTGCTGCGCTATGGCTGCGAGCCCCTGCAGACCTGCGGGGAAGAGTGAAACAAATCGCAGAAACGATGCGGCCCTGCCGCCTGAACCTGAGAAAAATCAGAAAATTTCCCTGTCAGCCGCCTCTTTCCCCCGCTGCGGGGGGAACGGGAAAAACCGAATTTTGCTATAGTGATGCCGGAGAAGAGATCTCCGGCATTTTTCTGTTCTCAGACCGGTCCGGGATCCGGGCGGCAGGTCTGCCGGGGCGAGTCAGGTAAGGAGAAGAACCCATGGATGATCGCATGGACGATCCGAAAAAAGAAGTCTCGGCAGAGGAACTGGGCAAGGCCCTGATCGAAGGCGGTTCGGGAGAATTGGAACAGTTTTTTTCCGATTACGAGACCATGCTCCAGACCTGGCCCAAACCGTTTGCCCACTTCATGCGCGAGTGCCTGGCAAAGAATGCCCTGCGTCAGCAGGAGGTCTTCCTGGCGGCGGACATCCCGGAAAAATACGGCTACAAACTCCTCTCCGAAGAAAAGCACACCCGGAAGCGGGACGTGATCCTGCGGCTTTGCTACGGCGCCCGGCTGACGCTGGAGGAAGCGCGCATCGCCCTCACGCTCGCCCGCTTCCCGGATCTGTATCCGCGGCTGCGGCGCGACGCGATCCTGATCGTGGCCTTTCACGAGAGGAAACGGGTGGACGCCGTGAACCAGATGCTGGCTCAGTACGGATGCGAGGGGCTAGAGTCGTGCGGCAAAGAGAAGGAATGAGCCGATGACAGCTCCGGAAAGCCTGAACAGGCGGCTTTTATATGCCGGACTGGCCGGCCTGGCGCTGGCTGCCGGGGGCCTGCTGTATGCAGGTCTGGATCCGCAGGTGCGCTTCCTGCGGCATCTCGGGATCACTGCCGAAGCGACGCCGCTTGCCGGCTGGCAGAGACTGCTCCGGAACTACGGACCGGACTTCTGCTGGGCATTCGCGCTTCCGCCCGCGCTGCAGGCAGTCCTGCTGCTCCCGCGGAAACAGCAGGGAGTCTTATGGCTTTGTGCGGTTTCGCTCCCCTTGTTCGAACTGGGGCAGTACGCGGGGCTCTTTCCCGGGACCGCGGACATCTGGGACGCAGCCACGGGCATAATCAGTACCTTTTGTGCGCTCTGCGCACTGAAAATGAAGGAGGATAGTATGAAAAAATTCTTGCAGGCAGCAGCCATCGTACTCGTGATTGGGGCCTTTTTCCTGGCCGCCCTTGGCAGCGGAAGCGATTCCGGCGACCCTACGAAGGTAGGGGAGGTCGGCGGCAGCCAGGGCAGCGGCCAGGGGGAGACCACGGCAGCCAAGGACTTCTACGAAGTGGGAGATATCATTGAGGCCGACGGTCTGAAACTGGTGTATATGGCCAGCGGCGTTTATGAATCGACCAACCAGTTCATCCAGCCGGCCGAAGGCAAACAGTACATTTTCTTAGAGTTCTATGCCGAGAACATCGGCACATCCGGCTCGAAGAGCATTTCGTATCTCAGCTTTGACGGATATGCCGACGGGTACGCTGCCGATCAGAAGTATATCCTGGACGATACGATCTCCGGCACGCTGACGCCCGGACGCTGGACCAGAGGGTATGTGATCTTTGAAGTTCCGAAGACTGCCGAAAAGATCGAGGCGGAATACCAGTACGGTCTTCTGAGCAGAAACAAACTGAAATTCCTGTACGGCGGCGTCAAAAACTCCGGCTTTACGCCTGCCGCCAAGACGGCTCCTACGGAAGGCGCTTTTAAGGTGGGGGATATCCTGGAGAGCAAAAACTACCGCATCACGTATGTGAGCTGCGCGCCGTTCGAGTCGGACAATATGTTCATCAAACCGGCGGACGGATATGAGTTCATTTACATAGAACTGGAATTTGAAAACACGGACAAGAGCGATCATTCCGTCAACAGCCTGTATTTCCACTGCTACGCGGACGGGAAACTCTGCGATTCTACCACAGGCGGCCGGGACGACAACCTGAGCGCGACGCTTTCTCAGGGACGCAAAGCCAAAGGCACCGTATGCTTTGAGGTGCCGAAGAACGCGCAGACCATCGAGATCGAATTTGACGAAGCCCTGATCAGCGGCAAGGCGATCGTCTTCTCGTTCAAAAAGTAAGACAGTCTGCAGAATAATCAATACGGAGGAACGGACGATGACATGCCCCAAATGCGGAAGCCAGCAGGTAATGGTCCAGGAGGTCAATGAAATGCAGCTGAAAGAGAAGCACCACGGGATCTTCTGGTGGATCCTGATCGGATGGTGGTGGGTCCCGATCAAATGGATCTTCTTGACCGTCCCTGCCCTGATCGTGAAGATCTTTGCCCCAAAGAAGCACAAACTGGTCACTAAGACAAAATCTGTCTGTACCTGCCAGTCCTGCGGTTATCTCTGGGAAGTCTGAAACAATCAAACGATAACCGGACGCACGCCGGGAGCACCCACAACAGCTGCTCCCGGCGTGCAGGCTGTGCAGCCTTTCAGAGGGTTTTATTGTTCCGTCCGATGCGGATCCGCCGGCGGAGCCGCAGCAGTATCCGGGGCATCCGAGAAGAATAAAGCACGGAGCGGGATCTGTTCCTCTTTGAGCAGCCGGAGGTAGCAGCCGAGGGTGGGAATCAGGTCGACCGCCATTCCGATGCCGAACATCAGGGCGATCCGCGTCAGTGAGGGGGTCCAGATCCCGGTCCTCCATAAGAAGAACATCGGTCCATAATACAGCCCGTTGGTAAACAGGCTCTCGATGAGCATATAATGGGTTTTGCCGCGGCCGTAGATCGTTCCGTCAAAAATACAGTTGAAGATATAAAGAATGTAAAAGCCGGACTGGATCAGCACTACATGGCAGACTGTCTCGTAAGCGTCGCTGTTCAGAACGTACCGGACAAAGGGCTTCCAAAACGGGATCCCCGCAAACCATAACAGAGAGAACAGCGCAGACACGGTCATATACCCTAACGTCTTGGTCACGATATTGTGTTTGTCTGCCGCGGTCTCTTTTTTTATCACGTCATAAAGAGCTGTTGCGGGAAGCAGCAGCCATGTCCATATAAAGCTGTTGGCGACCCAGTAGGTGCCCTGTTCCGCGATGACATTGACTAAGCGGGATACCATCAGCATGAAAGCGATATTTCTCACGAAGGATTCCAGGCCGGAAAACAGGCCGATCTTTCCGTATTCCTTCAGCCACCCGAAATCCAGCCTATTTTTGCCGAATAAATGAATACCCTCCCTTTGCAGAAAGGTCAATGCCGCGATCACCATAACAACGGAAACGATGATATTGGAGATCGCGATCCCGTTAACGCCCAGATCCGCCGATACCGGCAGTCCGGAGACGAGAAAGGTGTCCAATACCAGCGACAGTACTGTTCGGATCCCCAGGAGAATATACATATAGACGGCCTTGTCCATGGTGACCAGCAGAACAGAGATGAAGCTGGACAGGATCCCGATCGTTGAGGCAATGCTTTCCAGGCGGATGTAGGTGACCGTCGCCTCGAGCGTGGAGGGATCGCTGGCCATCCAGGTACAAAGCGGTCTTGCAAAAAGAATGATCGTTACGGAAAGGGCCAAATACGCTCCGCCGCTGATCAGCAGCCCCGTTCGCGTCTTGTTTTCCAAGGCCTCGCGGGAACCGAGCGATCGGCCCAGCAGGAAGTAGAGAGGCAAAATGAAGGCTTCCCGGGCGATCTCGTAGATCAGATCGATCCAGGCCAGCTGAGAAGCGATATTCACGCCCCAGTCATTCGGCAGATCACCGAGAAAGTAGATGCGGAGCGTTTGATACAGCGCAGGGACAAAGAGCGTGGCGGCAAGGACCAGCCACAGACGCCAGTTAAATGATTTGACGGATCTCAGGACGGTTTTTACCGACATTCCCCGGTCCTCCTTTTTCAAAGTGATGCTGACGGAGCTAAGCGGCAGTCCCCGTGGCCCGGCAGACGATCACTATATACCGGAAAACGGACGGAAATGTCAAGACCGCCCGAATTTCTGATGCCCAAAGCAGCGGCCGACGGCAGGAAACTGTTGCGAAAGTATTGACAGACAAATGAAAATGTACGATAATTCTCTTTAAGTATCACTCGTTCCGGAGGACAATATGGGGCTGAAAAAGGGATTTCCCCTGCTGGGCGTGATCGGCGGGCTCTACGTCATCAGCAAGCTGGCGGATGCGAACGATAAAGCGAAAGAAAGACGGGACGACGAAAACGAGCGTCTGAGAAAAGACCTGCGGGAACAGCAACGCAGGGAAAAGCAGGAAAGAGAAGAGATGATCCGCCGGCAGGCGGAAGCGGAAAGGCGCGCCGAGCGGGAGAAGGAAGACCTGCGGCGCCGGATGGAGCAACAATCCATGCGGGAAAAGGCCGCCATGCAGCAGCAGATCGACGCCTTGTATGAGCAGAAAAACCGCGTCCGGATCTCCCGGAAATGCCCGTTCTGCTCTGCACCGCTGAGCGGCTTCAAAGGAGAGTCGATCCGCTGCCGGTACTGCGATTCCGAGCAGGTTTTATAAAGGGGACAGATATGGGACTTATCAGAGCGTTTGAAGGCTCAATCCGGGGAACATTTGCGGATCAGTGGAAAGAGATCATCACGGCCGGCCCGTTCGATGAGCATACCGTCGTGGTCCCGGGGATCCGTGTACGCACCGACAACCGCGGGCGCGGAGAAAACCAGAAGTCGTCCAACGGAGTGATCTCCGCCGGTTCCAAGATCTTTGTGCCGGAAAACACGGCGGCGTTCCTTTTCAGCCAGTCCGGCATCGAGACCATCGTCACAGAGCCCGGCGGCTATACGTATGAGAAAGGGCCGGATTCGGTCTTCGCCGGCGGCACGGCCTCCAGATCCGTGGTCCGGGAAGCGGGCCGGCGGATCGGTTTCGGAGGCATTGCCGAACACGAGAAGAAGATCGCCTTCGTGAACC
>JAGDDE010000016.1 GCA_017958185.1 Lachnospiraceae bacterium
CACGGCCGATAGAAGGCTTCTGCCGGAGAGCGGCGACGATCACTGGTGCGTCTACGTAGGCCGCAAGACCTGGCACCCCTACGTCCACAGCCACGAAGATATCATGGCAAAGTACGGCGCCGACATCGCCATGTGCCAAGAGATGCCCCAGATCATGTGGGCGACCATGGGCAAACAGATGTACATGGCCCATGCCCGCAGCGAGGCCGCGGTGCACGAATTCATCTCCTACATCACCGAAAGGAGCGAATGACCGTGAAAGTAGAGACCATCACCTGGTACAGCCGCTGCCTTGACCGCGACATGACGTACGCTATGTACGCCTGCGACGACGCGGAGGCGGCCTCGCGCGCCAAACTCTGCCTGGCCTTTCCGCCCCAGAACGGCAGCTACCGCGATTTCCCCGGCTTCGGAATGATCGAGGCGGCGCGTCCCTGGATCGAGAGCGGGAAGATCACGGTCCTCTGCGTGGACGGCATCGACGGCGAGACCTGGTCGGATCAGTACGGCGACCCGCGCGCCCGCATCGAGCGGCAGGAACGCTGGTTTTGCTACGTGACCGACGAACTGCTGCCCGGGCATCTTCGAGGCGGCGAGAAGGCCATGACCACCGGCTGCAGCATGGGCGCCACCCACGCGGGCAACTTCTTCTTCCGCCGCCCCGACCTCTTTGACGGGATCGTGGCCCTGAGCGGCATTTACAACGCCCAGTTCTTCTTCGGCCCGTACATGGATGACCTTCTGTACGCCAACTCGCCCATCCACTTCCTTCCGAACATGCCGCAGGACCATCCGTGGATCGATCTGTACCGCCGGAGCGAGATCATCCTGTGCTGCGGCCAGGGCGCCTGGGAGGACGACCTGCTCGCCAGCACGCGCGAGCTGGACGCCATCCTGACGGCCAAGGACGTCCCGCACTGGGCCGATTACTGGGGCTTCGACGTGAACCACGACTGGCCCTGGTGGCGCAGGCAGCTGCCCTACTTCCTGAACCATCTGGTTCAGGCGGACTACCTTTGACAGCAAAGCGATCCGCCGTGGCGGACCGCTCATCGCAAAGTTTTTGACCGGATCCCGGCAGGGGCCGGTGTCCCCGGGACCGGCAAAAAACGGCCGGAATGGCAAAACGTCTGGTTTCAGCCATTCCGGTCTTTTTTTTATCTTCGGTAGGGAACGGATTCGCCCGTATCTCTCTGCCCTGTCAGGCGGCCTTCCGCGTCGAAGGTGTAGCAGAAAACGGCACAGTTGCCGCCAATGGTAAAGGAGCTGGTTGCCGGAGAAAAGAACGTCGTCGTTATGCTCTCCACGTTCCACTCAAGCTGCCCGGAGGGACCCACCGTTAAACTGCCGCCCAGGGAGCCTTTCACGGAATAGAACGTCCTCGGCGCGCCTCCTTCCGGATCGCAGATCAACAGTATGGCCGTGTAGTTTTCCCGGACGACCGGGGTCAATTCCTCGGAGGGGATATCCCATCTTCCGGCTTCCAGACAGGCAAATGCGTACTCGAGTATCCCGGCGATCTCGCGCCGTCCCCCGTATTCCCCCTGCCGGGGAACGGCATAGGCGGAAAGGTAAACCTGTCCTTCGTATTCAGCCATATCCGTGATATAGTACTCCAGGCCGTCTTCCTCATACGAGAAGCTGTCGGTCAGATTGCCTTCCCGATCCATCTTGTACAACAGCGCAGCGTCCCCGGCCCGCTGGCTCCGGAGCTGGAGGATATACCCTTCCCCAAGCTTTGCCGCGTTTTGGATCCCGTAATTGCCCATTTCCGTTTGATGGAAGCTGAGTTCTTTTCCCTCAGCATCATAGCGGCTGAGGCAAAGGTATCGGAAATCGCCCCGGCTGAGCACTGCCCAGGTTCCGTCCCCGTTGGCCAGGACAAACGCAACTCTTTCATTCTGAAAACCGTGGTCCAGGCGCCGCTGCCATACGATGCCGCCCTCTCCGTCCACCAGGGCGATCCACCCGTACAGCGGATCAAAAGCAGAGGACCGTTCACTCTCCCCCCAGAGCATCGTTCCTTCATTTGTGTGCGCGTAGGAACGGATGGAAAAATCCCTGAATTCCGCCTTCCAAAGGATCTCCCCGTCCCGATAGCATTCCAGCACGCTTTTTTCCACTCCCCGGTAGCTCCCTTGTTCATCATAAATATACCGGAAATCGATGCGGTAGCTGATCCCCTTTTCTGACGGGGCGTTCCTCCAGACATTTTTATCCCAAAGAGCGGCCAGTTCTTCGGGTGTCGGCTCGTGCTGCAGGATCTCCCAGCCGGGAACGGCCTGCCGGATCACTTCCGCTGTTTTCCCGTACGAAAACGTTTTTTGTGTGATATCCCTGTAAACCGCTTTCACGTCCGCCCGGCTCAGCCCCTCTGCCGATAATCCGTTTTCCTCAAAAAAAGCAAGCGCATGGTTGTATTCCCTGACTTCCGCCGCAAGCGCAAAGCCGGCAGAGCCGATCGCTGCGATCAAAACCAGACACGCTGCCAGAACGCCCCACCGGAAACTGCGGGACGGCTTCCCGATCGTTTTCCCCGGCAGGGCTCCGGGTGAACCGCTCGCGCGGCTGCTGTCGGAAGCAAACACGGTGGCTTCCTCGATATACTTTTCATCAATGCGGCTGATGATCTGCGACAGGACTTCTTTTTTCACGGAATGATCCCCTCCTTTTCCAGGTGTTGTCTCAGCGCTTTCCGGATCCGGGAAAGCCGTACCGAAAGATACTGCCGGCTCCTGTGAAACAGCGCGGCCAGTTCCTCCATCGAATCACCATACCAGTACCGTCTGATAAACAGGATCCGGCCGGGCTGATCCAGCGTCTCAAGAAAACGGTCAATGACAACGGCCGCTTCGTCTGCCATGACGGCATCCTCTACGGAAAATGAGGCGGGAATGCAGCCCGCCAGTTCATCCAGGGCGACATCATACTGACTGTTTCGTTTTTTTGCCGTATTCTCATGATATTTTTTGAGAGCGAGGTTCCGGACGATACGGCAGACATAGCTTATGAGCGGATCGGGTCTCTGAGGCGGTATGGAATGCCAGACTCCGAGAAAAGCATCATTGACACATTCTTCGGAATCCAGCCTGTTGTTCAGGATGTTGTCGGCGACCTTTCTGCAGACAGCTCCGTATTTGTTTGACAGTTCGATGATCGCCTGCTCCGAGCGCTCAAAGAACAATTCAATGATCTTGCTATCGTCCAAGCTTCTACCCTTCCTTCCTGCTGCAACCGTATACTACGGATCTGCAGGGAAATATCTCAACCTGTTCGAAATTTTTATTAATTTTTCAAACCGGATTTTCGGGATCCGGTTCGGTTTTCGCCGAAGCTCCGCTTCCGCTTTAATCAAGTCTGTTTTACCAAGGATTCCGCGATAGTTCAGGTGAGGATCTGTGAAAGATTATATCAGGACAGCGTTTTCTCTGTCAAATCGCGGGATCTTCGAAGGCCGTCTTTTTCCCGTTGTTTTTCCCCCTTTTCTGCGGTACAATAGCCGCAAGGACCGGCCCGCGCGGGCCGCGCAAGCAGGAGCGCCTATGAAGACCCAGAAAACCACCAAAGAGCGTATATTCGACGTGATCCAGATCGGCAGCCGGGAAGACCTTCTCAGCCGCTTCTTCGATTATTTCATCGTCACGGTCATCTTCCTCAATATCGCCGTCCTGATCCTTGAGACCTTCCCCGAGCTCGAAGGCCTGTTGCTCTTCTTCCGAATCATCGAAGTCCTGACCATCATCATTTTCGTGGCGGAATACGCCCTGCGCATCTACACAGCGGACGTCCTCTACCCGGATCTGCCTAAAAAGCAGGCGATCCTGCGCTTCATCTTCTCGTTCGAGGGCATCGTCGACCTGCTGACGATCCTGCCGTTCTTTTTCCTGTCCGGCTTTTCGGCCTTCCGCATCCTGCGGGTCGCGCGCATCTTCCATCTGTTCCGCATCAACGCGCAGTACGATTCCTTCCATGTGATCACCTCGGTCCTCATGGAAAAGAAAAACGCGCTGCTCTCCTCGCTGTTCATCATCCTGATCCTGATGACGGCGGCCTCGCTCTGCATGTATTCGGCTGAGCACGAGGCCCAGCCCGACATCTTCCGCAACGCTTTTTCCGGCTTCTGGTGGTCCGTGAACGCCTTCTTTACGGTCGGCTACGGCGATATCTTCCCCGTGACCGCCGTAGGGAAGTTCATGGCTACGCTCATTACCTTCCTGGGCGTCGGCGCGGTCGCCATCCCCACAGGCATCATCTCCGCCGGCTTCGTCGAGCACTACACGCGCTTCCAGAGCAGCACGGATCTGAAGTCCGTGAAAAAGAACACCGTGAGCATGCTGATCGAGGAAGGCTCGCTCCCGGACGGCAGGACCGTCGCCGAAACGGAAGCCCTGATGAAGATCGCCGTGACCGCGCTGGTCCGCCAGGGCGTCGTGCTGACGCCCGCCGACAGCGTAAAGATGCGCTCCGGCGACGTGATGATCTACCTGCGCACCGGCGACTGAGCCCCTGTCGCCGGGACAGGGCCGTTTTTCCTGAGAGGAGGCATATGATGGAAGTCATACTGGAATCGGAGCGGCTGCGCCTGCGGCCCTTCCGGATCGGCGATGCGCAGGCCATGTTCGACGCCTGGGCGAGCGACCCGGAGGTCACGAAATACCTGACCTGGGAGACCCATACCGACGTTTCCGTGACGAGAGCGCTTCTGGAGCGCTGGACCAAAGAGTA
>JAGDDE010000128.1 GCA_017958185.1 Lachnospiraceae bacterium
ATAATCCCAGGCCTGGCCGATCTTGGTGGAGCCGATCGGATCCTTCGCATTGAACGTGGGGTTCGCGATCGAATCGTAGTAGCGGGATTCGTAGTACTTGTAGCCTACGTAGATGCCTTCCGCTTCCACGATGTAGTTGTTCGCGTTGTAACGGGTCGAGTTGCGGCCCAGCGGATCCTCGAAGGAGGTGATGGTATCCAGGTCGCTGTACTGCTGCTGGCCCATGTTGATGACCGCAGGGTTGAAGCTGTTGTCATACGCAAAGGTGTCCGTCAGAGCGCCCGTGGCGTTGACCTTGCCGGCCAGCACGTTGGCGATGCCCTGATAATGATAGTCGTTCGGGATGCCGCAGAAACCGATGGCATCGACTTCCAGTTCGCCGCCCTTGGCGATGGGGCCGATCTCCATGGCGTTCGCCGTCACGAGCAGAACGACGACCTTGGAGCAATTCTCCTTGGCGTAACGGATCATGTTCTTTTCGTTCTCGGAAAGAGCCAGCGGGTCATCCGCGTTCGTGGCGTGATCGGGGATGTAGTTGGCGCCTTCACCGCCGCCGCGGCCGAGCACGACGATGGCCGTGGTGGAGTTCTTGTTGATGGACCAGGTGCTCTTCGCCTCGAAGAATTCGGGGATCTCGTAGTTGTCGGCGGCCTTCTTCATGCCGGCCGTGTCGCTGGTCGTTTCACGGCCTCTGCTGTCAACGGTGGTAACAACGTTGGAGAAGTCCTCTTTCGTGATGGTCTCATTCAGTCTGACGCCGGCGGCCTTCAGACCGGCTTCCAGCGTGATCCGGTCCGCGTTGTTCGCGTTCGTGCCGGTGTGGTTGGTAGGGGTGTTGTAGCCGTTCCAGCCGAAGAGCGCGACCGTTGTGCCCGAAGCGATGGGCAGCGCGTTGTTGTCATTCTTCAGCAGGGCAAAGCCTTCTTCGCCCTGACGGACGATGTGGGCCTTCAGAGCCTCGGCGTAGGTATCCGCCGAAGAATACTCCGTCGCGTAAGGCACGCCCTTCAGATAGGAATAGCCGTCCACAGCGCCGGGGATGGTATAACCTTCGACCGTTTCCGTCCAATCGTTGTAGATCGTACGGTCAACCCCGAAAACGCTGTCTACCATGCCCATCGCGATGTTGGACATGGCGATGTTGTAGCCGACTACAGTCAGAGCAAGCAACAATGCCATAGTCGCAGCCAGCCCGCGTAAAAGCGATGCGTTTTTAGCGAGTTTCATAGTTTTTCCCTTTCCTCCTTGGAAAATAATTATAACCACACTGCCAACTGTTTTCCGGACACCAGCTGTGACAGTGCCATTATCAAATTGTTTTACCCGTTTGTTTCCTCATCATACGTAAGAATAACAAATTCATCTGTAAGTCCGCTTCCGGCATACACTATCGGGTGCGTCGCCTCTCTCCGTCCTCTTTTAACAACCGGAGAGAAAGTCTCGAACTTTTGCTACGCATATAGACTATCACAAAAAAGAGGAAAAATGTTGTTATTTTCGCATCCCGTTGTTTTTTAGGCGCCATCGGTTGAGGCCTTCCCGATATTTGCGCTTTTTCTCCTGCAAACGGCCGCCAAGTCCTGCTTTCGGGCACAGAAAAAGAGCGGGACGCCCCCAAAAGGGTCCCGCTCTGCCGCGTGCTCTGCCAGGGTTGCGGCCCGATCGCTCCGTCCTTACTTCAGCAGCCGGACCAGCCTCCGCGCTGCCTCCTCCGTATCCTCCCGGCTGCCGAAGGTCGAGAAGCGGAAATAGCCCCGGCCGCAGGCGCCAAAGCCTTCTCCTGGCGTGCCTATGACCTGGATCTCTTCCAGCAGATAGTCGAAAAACTCCCAGCTTCCCCGGCCGTCCGGACATTGCAGCCACAGGTAAGGAGAATTCTTTCCGCCGCAGTACCAGATCCCGATCTCGTCCAGCGCCTGCGTCAGCAGACGCGCGTTTTCCTTATAATACTGTATGTTCTCCCGGATCTGCCGCTGCCCCTCGTCCGTGAAGACGGCGGCGCCTCCCTTCTGCAGTATATAGGAGACGCCGTTCGTCTTGGTCGTGCGGTTGCGCACCCACATCCCGTTCAGCGACATCCCGCAGCGCACCAGCTCCCGGGGGATCACGGTGTAGCCCAGCCGCGTCCCGGTAAAGCCGGCCGTTTTGGAGAGAGAACAGATCTCTATGGCGCAGGTCCTTGCGCCTTCGATCTCATAGATGCTGCGCGGGAGCGACTCGTCTTCGATGAAAGCCTCGTAGGCGGCATCAAACAGGATGACCGATCCGTTTTCATTGGCAAAGCGCACCCACTGCTCCAGCTGCGCCCGGGTGAACACGGCGCCGGTCGGGTTGTTGGGCGAGCAGAGATAAATGACGTCCGCTGCCGCTTCCGGACACGGCTCCGGTACGAATCCGTTGTCCATTCCGGAGGGCAGATGGATGATCCTGTGTCCGCTCATCACATTGGCGTCCACATACGCCGGGTATGCCGGCTCCATGATCAGCGCGCTGCTGTCCCGGTCGAACAGATCCAGGATATCGCCCAGCTCATCGCTGGCTCCGCTGGAAACGAAAACTTCCTCGTCCGAAAGACAGATCCCGCGGCGGCGGTAGTGCTCCGCAACGGCTGCGCGCAAAAACGGCGCGCCGCATTCGGGCATATAGCCGTGAAACCTCTCCGAAGAGGCCTGGTCGTCAACGGCTTCGTGCAGCGCCTGTATCACGGCCCCGCACAGGGGCCGCGATACATCGCCGATCCCCATCCGGTACAGATGCGCGTCCGGGTGCCGCTGTCGGTACGCCTGAACTTTCTGGGAAATATGAAAAAACAGATAGGAATCCTTCAGATCCGCATAAAACAGGTTGGGTCTCATCATATCAGCGTCTCTCCTTCATAGATCCATTCCGCGGGGCCGGTCATGAGCGCCGTCCCGTCTTCTTTCAGCGCAATCTGCAGCGTGCCGCCGTCCAGCACCACGCTGATGGCTCCGCCCGGCCGTACATACCCGCGCCGCACTGCCGCCGCTGCCGCCGCGCAGGCGCCCGTTCCGCAGGCCATGGTCACGCCGCTCCCGCGCTCCCACACGCGCATGCGCAGGCTCCGGTCTCCCAGGACCTGCACAAATTCCACGTTGACGCCTTCCGGAAAAGCCTCGCAGCGTTCGATGCACGGTCCCAGGGTAAGGAGCGGCGCCTTTTCCATGTCGTCCACGAAGAGGACAAAATGCGGATTTCCCACCGAGACCGGCGTCCCGGACACTTTCTGCCCGTCAACGCTCAGTTCCATCTCCCCGCCGGCAGCCGCCGGGCCCATGTCAACAGTCACGCTCCTCACTTTTCCGCGGCTCACGCTCATGTCCAGCGTCCGGATGCCGGAAAGGGTCTCAATGGCGAGCTGCCGCTTGTCCGTATATCCCTTTTCAAACACATATTTCCCCACGCAGCGGATCCCGTTGCCGCACATTTTTCCTTCGCTGCCGTCCGCGTTGAAGATCCGCATCTTGAAATCCGCCTTCTTCGAGGGGGAAATAAAGATCATCCCGTCGGAACCCGCCCCGAAGTGACGGTCGGAAAGCTTCCGGGAAAGTGTTTCAATATCGGCCGGGACTTCCCCGTACACATACAGATAGTCATTCCCCAGGCCGTGCATTTTCGCAAAGCGCATCGTCCTTCTCCTTCCTTCCGGGCCTTCGCCCGAATAAAAAAAGACAGGGGCGTCTCCGAGTGGCTGCACTCAAGACGCCCTTGTCTTTTCTATGGGGAGTATACTTCTCCGAAGCCCGGCTGTCAACGGTTTTGGATAAGAAAGATAATGTTTTCGGGCTTATTTGTCTGAATGGCCTGTTTTTCTTTGTTCGCCGGCAGCGATCGTTTCCCTGAAACGAAGCCATGCCCCTGAGAACCTCCCGGCGGGGCGGCAAAAACGCCCCGGGACAACAGCAGTGGCCCGCCGACCCGCGCCTCCTTCCGCAAAAAACCTTCCCCTGCAAGCTGGCTCTTTCCCTCCCTTCAAAAGACTTTGAAAAAAATGATTGACAAGCCGCGCTCCGTTTGGTATAAAAAAAGATGCGCCGTAAGGCGAAAAAGTTCATAACACTTATGAATTCGGAGAAGTACTCAAGAGGCCGAAGAGGCGCCCCTGCTAAGGGTGTAGGTCGGGTGACCGGCGCGAGGGTTCAAATCCCTCCTTCTCCGCTCAGGTGGATGGCTCAAAATCGTTGATATACCAGCGATTTTGAGCCTTTTTTCTTTTCCGCGGCACAGCACAAATTTGAGGCCAAGCTGAGGCCAGACGCTTTTCGCCGGGCCCTTGGCGGAAGAATCATAAGATTTAACGCCGGATTACTTTTGAAAATCAACTCTGAACCTTCATTTCTTAAGACGTCTTTCATTTCCTCATTTTCAGCCTTCTTGCCTGTCAGCGCTGTTCAAAAGAGTTTTGAGGCCAAGCCGGATTTGAACAGTCATTTTTGTCATCTTTTCACGCCAACTGATTGACCAGTCTGATCTTCTCTTCATCCCTCGAAGTGGAGAATACATAGGCGTTATAGGTCGTGGTGATCTGCTGATGGCCTGCCTGTTCCCGCACGAAATCCACGTCGGCTCCGCTGTTTAGAAGTCGGGATATGAAGGTCTTGCGGAACTTGTGCGGGGACTTCCTCTCCATCTCCAGATCCCGGCACATCTTATAAACCTTCGTCCGCAGGCTGTTGGGGGTGAGCGTATCAAAGAGCAGTTCTCTCTCGATGCCTTTATCCGCCAGCATCTGCCTGATCTTCTCCACTACGTCAAAACACTTATCGCAAACAATGACGTCCCGCGGGTCGGCGTTCTGCTTCAGGTACTCCTGCACCTCAAACCTTCGCGGCGCCCATGTCCCATTCGGAAGGAGTTCATCGATGGTCACCATCGAGCGATGGATATGGATCACATTGAGTTTTTTTTCGAAATCCTCAAATCCCAGCCCCAGGCACTCAGAGATTCTGGTTCCTGTGTAATACAGGAGCGGAATGGCCAGATAGACTTCGTTTTTTTTGCGCTCCGCTTCCTGCTCCGCATACTCCAAAAGCTCTTTTGCCTCTTCCGGATAAAAGATCTGTGTGGACGCGGGCTTTTTTCGGTTTTTCTTGAAGCTGTTCTGCCGGATCTGCACGTTGGCGCAGATGTTTACCTTCATATAGTCGCTGGCGACCATATACCCCATGGACTGCCGCAGGACCGTAAAGACGTTGATGAACCGCTGCCTGGTGAATTCGTACTTTTTGATCATCTCGTAAGCCCATTCTTCGATTTCTATCATCGTGAGCTTGCGGAGCGGTTTCGTCAGGACCGTCTTGGAGATCGGCTCGTTCAGGTAATACGTTCTGTAATCCGTCGCCAGCTTCTTCACGGTGTTCTGACGGTTTGCCGTCTTCGACTTATAACGGATCCATTCCGGATAGAGCTGCTGCAGACTGAACTCCCGGCGTTTGATGGTGCTTCCGTAGTAGAAAACATACAACCCCTTGTACAGTTCTTCTTCTGAATTGGCTCTGATTTTCCTCCTTTCTCCCCGAACATTTTCCTTAACATAGGTGTACCATCGGGGATCCTTCTCTGTCCCTGGACAGATAGCGTATGGGTGGACCTTTTGTACTTTTGCGACGATGTTCATAAAAACACTCTTTCGCACCTCGCTCAGCACACTGGTCTTACTACTCTCATCCATCGATTGCAATGCTGCAAAATCGATATTCAGTTCCTTTTGCACAGTTTCGTTATATAGACGCTCGATATCCCTCATGACCTGATGAGCCGCCATACAAGGTATTCTTTTTCTACGGAAGCACGCATCCCTATTCAGTTTTCAAGGTTCAAATCAGACGGAGATTTTATCCCTCCGTTTGATAGCCGGTGAAAAAAGGAAAAAAAACAGCGTTTTTGAACTTTTTTTCTGGTTTTTTTCGGCTTTTCACCGGCTATCCATTGAGAGGGACTGCTTGTTAAAGCCCTCTCGATGGACCTTGAAAACAGAATATGCATTCAGCAGATACGTTCCCTGTGTCGGAGTGAGGAGCTCCAAGCCAGGTCAACGGTGCGCGAAGACTCCGCCCAGGCGGACGAGCGATTGTTCCGTTTGACAGAATCCGGTTTGCTTCCGGTGAAGGCGATGACAGGCACAGGGGATAATGATACTTCCGTCCAGCCACAGCCCTGAAAGGGATCACGCAATGGGGGCGGCTTGCAGAGATCCTGCAAGAGGTGCAAGTCCTATGGAGCCGGCAGCTACCGGCCATCTGTTGATTTCCTGCAAGCGGGGTTCGGGGAAAAACAGCTTGCCAACCAGAAACCATGAAACAAAAGGGGAAACCCTGTCCTATATTCCGACGAAGGATCCGGTCCGCCTAAGAGCCCGCCAACCACAGACCATTTGCATTAAGAGGGGCTATGACACCGGATCCTTCACTTTTACACAAGGAGTTTATGAATTCAGCAAAAGTAATCGCCGTCATCAATCAGAAAGGCGGCGTTGGAAAAACAACAACGGTCATCAACCTGGGCGTTGCGCTGAGCCGTGAGGGGAAGAAAGTCCTCCTCATAGACGGTGATCCGCAAGGGAGCCTAAGCGTTGGGCTGGGCAAGCAGGACCCGGATGGCTTGGATGTGACAATCGCATCTTTATTGAAGGAAATAATCGAAGAAGGCACAGTTTCGCCCGATGCGGGAATCCTTCATAATGAGGAAGGCATCGATCTTCTTCCGGCCAACATAGAACTGTCGGGACTGGAGACCGGTCTTGTAAACGTTATGAGCCGGGAATTCGTGCTTCGGGAATATCTGAGCCAGATAAAAGATCGATACGACTATGTTCTGATAGACTGTATGCCTTCACTCGGAATGCTGACCATCAATGCTTTGGTAGCAGCTGACAGCGTGATCATTCCCTGCCAACCCAATTTCCTGTCGACCAAGGGCATCAACCTGCTTCTTAGGTCCATCATGAAGGTTCGGCGAACCATCAATCCGTCATTAAAGATAGACGGGATCCTGATGACCATGGTTGATGGCAGAACAAACAACGCGAAGGAGATCATCTCAACGCTGAGGCAGACTGTCGGGCAGAACATCCGGGTTTTTGAAACGGAGATTCCCCGCTCCGTTCGTGTGGCAGAAAGCAGCATGCAGGGTCAAAGCGTGCTGGCTTACGACAAAAACGGCAAGGCGGCCACAGCTTATGAGGCTTTGGCAAAGGAGGTGCTTGATGAAGAAAGAAAACGGGATCGATCTCGGACTTACGGCATACGATGAGATGTTCATGACGGATCAGGGCCGCGCGGAAAACAAGCTGCCAAGGATCTATGATATTCCGCTCACTGAGATCGACGACTTCCCGGACCATCCTTTTAAAGTAAGGATGGATGAGGACATGAATCAGTTGGTAGAGAGTGTGCGGGACCGGGGGATCATCAATCCGATTCTGCTCAGACCAAAGGAAGACGGGCGTTATGAGATAGTGTCCGGACATCGGCGCAGAAAGGCTTGTGAGCTTTTAGGACAGCCGACGATCCGGGCGGAGATCCGGGAAATGAGCCGGGATGAGGCAATCATCATTATGGGTGACTCTAACCTTCACCGTACAGTGATACTGCCGAGTGAGAAGGCGTTCTCGTATAAGATGAGGATGGAAGCACTTAAAAGACAAGGACAGCGGACAGATCTAACTTATCGACCAGTGGGCGACAAGTTAGATGAAAGACGATCCGGGCAAAAGATCGGCCAGGAAGTAGGTGAGAGTGAGCGCCAGATTCAACGTTACATCCGTCTTACGGAACTCATTCCTCCCCTGCTTCAGCTGGTGGATGACGGAAAAATGTCTATGCGTCCGGCGGTAGAGATTTCCTATCTTACGAAAAAGGAACAGCAGATGCTGGCCGAGGCTA
>JAGDDE010000017.1 GCA_017958185.1 Lachnospiraceae bacterium
AGTTTTGTCAGCATACGGACGTACTCGGCAATGTCAGCAGCGGAATCCGATTCTGCATAGCGTTCGGCAATCTCCCAGAGCGTTTCGCCCTGTTCCACTTTGATGCTCGTATAATAGGTTTTTTTGCCGTCCGAGGCGCCGGCGCGGTACCCTCCGGCGA
Source organism: Lachnospiraceae bacterium (assembly GCA_017958185.1). Lineage (GTDB taxonomy): Bacteria > Bacillota > Clostridia > Lachnospirales > Lachnospiraceae > UBA6987. Next base: position 161 of record JAGDDE010000017.1, read on the forward strand.
TGCCCAGTGCAATCACAGCCGCCAGGATCAGCACGATGAGGGCCGCGGCCGCCTTTCTTAATTTTGTTTGTGAAACGGAACGCATTCTTCCGGTCATGGAATCTTCCTCCTTCTTGCAGAACATTTGTTCGCCCTGCATCGTCATCATAACACTCGAACAAATGTTTGTCAAGCGGTTTTGAGAAAAAAATCGAACAAATTTTCGCCCGTTTTGTACTTGACAGCACGAAGCGTCCGTGTATCATAGACAAGGCGGCCTCCCGGGGCCGACCGCTTCTCCGGAAAGGATCATGGCATGCACTATCTTCTTCTGGCCATTGTGTTCAGCGCCTCGATGTCCATCGTACTGAAGATCTTCCGCGAACCCAAAGGCAACCGCTTCGGGATCATCCTCGGCAACTATCTGACCTGTATCGTGCTGGCATTCGTGACTATGCCGGAAAAAAGCCGGATCCTTTCCCCGCATCCGGCAACACTGCTAATCGGCGTGATCGAAGGCGTTATGTTTGTAGCGGGTCTGACCATCATGCAGCGCAGTATCCGCACAAACGGCGCCATGCTGACGACGGCCTTTGCCAAACTAGGCCTGTTGGTCTCTCTGGCTGTGAGCATCCTGTTTTTTAAAGAAACGCCGGGCATCGGACATATCGCCGGTATCCTGCTGGTCCTGATCTCCATGATCCTGATCCATACCGATGGACGTTCCGCCTCCGGGAAAGCAGACAGTGCCGGAAATGCCCCGGAGGAACAAAGCTCTGCGGCATCGTTTCCTCTTCTGCTCCTGACGCTGCTTGCGAACGGCAGCGGGGACGCCATGTCGAAAGTCTACGAGCAGCTCGGGCCGGGAGACGAGAACGCGGTCTTTTTCTTCTTTCTGTTCCTGACGGCCGCCATCGTTACAACGGTGCTGCTGGTGATCGAAAAGGCCCGCACCGGCAGGAAGACCCATCTCCCGGAACTGGCCGCCGGGATCGCCGTGGGCATCCCCAATTATGTTTCCTCGTTTTTCGTCCTGCAGGCGCTGGCCCTGCTTCCCGCCTTTCTTGTTTTTCCCGTCTTCAGTACCGGTACGATCCTGACCGTGATAGCCGTGAGCGCGCTTTTCTTTAAAGAACGGCCCGGCCGCCGCCAGATGATCGGCCTGGGATTGCTGCTGGCCGCTCTGGTCCTGCTGAACCTGCCCGTCTGATGAAGGACGCAAGCCGCCCTACCTTAAAAAATCGAACGGATTTTCGCAAACAAATGTTTGCATTTTCCGGAGGAGCATGCTATAATGAACACAAATATGATTCTTCCGGAGGTCGCTATGGCACGCAACGGGCTTTCTCCCATTCAGGAAAAGATCCTCACCTTCATCAAAAATACGATCCTCGAAAAAGGCTATCCGCCCGCAGTCCGCGAAATCTGCCAGGCGGTAGATCTGAAATCCACCTCTTCCGTACATGCGCATTTAGAGACGCTGGAACGCCTCGGATACATCCGCCGCGATCCCAGCAAACCCCGGACCATCGAGATCGCCGATGAAAACTTTTATATGACCCGCCAGGATCTGCTGCAGGTCCCTGTCGTCGGCCGCGTAGCCGCCGGTGAACCGCTGCTTGCGCAGGAGAATATCGAGGCATACTATCCGTTCCCGGCTGGGGAGCTTTCTCCGGACGGACGCAATGTCTTCATGCTGGAAGTCCACGGAGATTCCATGATCAACATCGGCATCCTGGACGGAGACCGCATACTGGTCGAGGAAGCGCAGACCGCCCGCAACGGGGAAGTCGTCGTCGCGCTGGTGGACGATTCCGCCACCGTCAAGCGTTTCTATAAAGAAAAAGGATATATCCGCCTGCAGCCGGAAAACGATGCCATGGATCCCATCATCGTACCCGACTGCCGCATCCTGGGACGTGTCGTGGCGCTCGTCCGCGTATACCGGTGATCCGTATGATCCGGGAACTTACGGAAGAAACAGTCCGTACTCTCCTTCCGGAACGTCGGGCGGACTCGCATAAAGGAGATCATGGCCGGGCACTCATAGTGGCCGGCTCTCTTCGTTTCCGGGGCGCTGCGGCGCTGTGCACGCTCGGGGCGCTGCATACCGGCGCGGGCCTCGTCACGCTGGCTGCACCGGAAGCGGTCATTCAGACCATGGGCGCTCTGATCCCGGAGGCCATGTTCCTGCCTGTGGAGACAGGCCGTCTGCCGCAGCTGCGGGAGGAAAGCAACCTGCCTCTGCTGATGCAGGAAGCCGGCAAGGCAGATGCGCTGGCGCTGGGCCCGGGGCTTTCCGGCGACCCCGTGACCGCTGTCTGGTGCCGCCGGCTGCTGGAATATTCGGCCAATGCGGCTGTGACCGACGCGGGCGCGCTCACGGCGCTTCAGAACGAAACGGATGTTTTCCGGGACTCTCCTTCTTCCTGCATTCTGACGCCGCATCCGGGCGAAGCGGCCCGCCTGTTGAAGGTCCCGGCCGCCGAGATCGTTAAGGATGCTCCTTTGGCGGCCCGGACACTGGCGTCTCTTACGAAAAGCGTGGTAGTGCTGAAACTCCACCGCAGCATCCTTGCCGCGCCGGACGGCGCGCTCTGGCAGAACACTGCCGGCTGCGACGGACTGGCCCGCGGCGGCAGCGGCGACTTCCTTACCGGGATGATCGCTTCTCTCTGCGCGCAGGGGCTCTCTCCGGCCG
>JAGDDE010000018.1 GCA_017958185.1 Lachnospiraceae bacterium
GCGCCGGCCCCCGGCGGGGGCCCGGCGCCGCAGACAGACCGCCGTCCGGAGGGATCCGGGCGGCGGTCTTTTTCTCCGCCGGCGCCGTTTGGCGTGCCGAGCGGCGGCAGATACGGAGGGTCCGGCGGGGGAAGACGGCGAAACCCGCAAAAAAAAGGAAAAATCCGTTTGACAGAAAACGCGGGAACGGGTATACTTCCTTACGGTCGTTTCCTCCCCAGGGATGTGAAACGGGAAAGGAGCCGCAATGAAGAACAGAAAAGAGGCATCTCTCAACTGAATACAGAGGCAGATCGCCGCGGGCAGTGCGCGCTCTGCCGGAGAACTTTCGCATTCGGATCCTGTAGACGACAGCGCGGAAGCGCTGCTTTTTTTTGCCTGTTTCCCGGAAGGAATCAAAGTATATGTCAAACCGAAAAAAGAAAAACAGAAAGAGGGATCTGGCGCTCGTCCTGCGCTTTCTGCGGGGCAGCCGCCTGCTTTTCCTGACGGCCGTGCTGTCCGCAGCGGTCACGGCGCTGGCCGATATGATCAGTCCGCAGATCATCCGGGCTGCCATCGACAATGCCCTCGGAGGCGCCGAGCCTACGCAGCCGGCCTTCGTGCTGCGGCTCGTCGACCGACTGGGCGGTTTCGAATACCTGGGGCAGCATCTGTGGATCATGGCGCTGGGCGTGGTCATCGTGGCAGCCGTCAAGGCGGCCGGCCAGTATGTGTTCCGCGTCAGCAATACCGCCGCCACCGAGACCATGGTCAAGACCATGCGCGACGACCTCTACGGGCATATCGCGCGGCTCCCCTTCGCCTGGCACGGAAAGAACCGCACCGGTGATATCATCCAGCGCTGCACCTCGGACATCGAGACGATGAAGAATTTTGCGGCCGAGCAGCTGACCGGCGTTTTCCGTATCGTCATCCTGGTGCTGCTTTCGATCGTTTTCATGCTCTCCATGGATCCGCTGCTCACGCTCATCGCCTTCCTCCCCCTGCCGGTCATCATCGGGTATTCCCTGGTCTTCCATAACCGGATCGGGGAAGGCTTCCGCGACTGCGACGAGAATGAGGGCAAGCTTTCCGCGATGGTCCAGGAGAACCTGACCGGCGTGCGCGTCGTGCGGGCGTTCGGCCGGGAAAAATGGGAAGAAGACCGTTTTGAAAAACAGAACGAACACTACACCGACCTCTGGGTGCGGCTGGCCGGCGTGATGGCCCGCTACTGGAGCACATCGGACGTGCTGAGCGGCCTGCAGGCGCTGCTTGTCGTGGTCTTCGGCGCTGTCTTCACCATCAGCGGCCAGCTGAAGACCGGCGAATACATCACCTTTGTTTCCTACAACGCCCTGCTGATCTGGCCGATCCGGCAGCTGGGGCGTATGATCTCCGAACTCAGCAAAGCCGGCGTATCGGTCGAGCGTATCGCCGAGATCATGGAAGCGGAAGAGGAGGAGCCGGCGGCGACCGGCCTCACGCCGGACATGCACGGCGACATCGTCTTCGATCACGTCAGTTTTGCCTATGAAAACAGTCCGGTCATGCTGGAGGATATCAGTTTCACCATCCCTGCCGGCACGACCCTGGGGATCCTGGGCGGCACCGGCAGCGGAAAGTCTACGCTGATGGCGCTGCTGACCAAACTGTATCCGCTGGAGCCGGGACAGGGGCGCATCCTGATCGGAGGCGCCGATATCCGCGATATCCGCACCGACTATCTGCGGCGGAATATCGGGATGGTCCTGCAGGAACCCTTCCTGTTTTCGCGCAGCATCCGCGACAATATCGCGGTGACGCGGCCCCAGATGAGCCTGGAAGACGTGCGCGAAGTCTCGCGGACCGCCTGTCTGGACGGAGCGGTCATGGAGTTTTCGAACCAGTACGATACCTTCGTCGGGGAACGCGGCGTGACGCTTTCCGGCGGCCAGAAACAGCGGGCGGCCATCGCCCGGATGCTGGCGCAGGAAGCCCCCGTCATGATCTTCGACGATTCGCTCTCGGCGGTCGACACGGAGACGGACGCGAAGATCCGCGCGGCGCTTAAGTCGCATTTCGGCCGGGCGACGGTGATCCTGATCTCGCACCGCATCACGACGCTGTCCGGCGCCGATCAGATCCTGGTGCTGGAGAAGGGGCGGATCCTGGAGCGCGGGACCCATGAAGAACTGCTGCGCGCCGGCGGAGTCTATCGCAGGATCTGTGACATCCAGAGCGGAGGAGAGGAGGCGGAGCATGAAACAGTCTGATAAAGAAAAACGCTCCCTGCCTTTCTTCGGGATCCCGAAGATCGCCCCCTACCTGAGAGGGTACGGGCCGCAGATCCTGCAGATGATCGTTTTCTGTCTGCTGGGATCGGCCATGGACATCCTGTCGCCGCTGTTCCAGCGCTATGCCCTGAACCATTTCGTGGGCGGCGGCACGCTGGACACCCTGCCCTGGTTCATCCTGATCTATGTGGCGGCCATCGTGCTGACGGCGGTCTTCAATTACATCTGCACGAAGATCGCGCTGGTGGTGGAAGTCTCCGCCGACAAAGACCTGCGGAGCCTGGCCTTCCACCATCTGCAGACGCTTTCCTTCTCGTATTACAATCAGAACAGCGTCGGATACATCCATTCCCGCGTCATGAGCGACACCTCGCGCATCGGCAGTCTGCTGTCCTGGACCGTTATGGACGGTGTCTGGCAGGGGACCTATCTGATCGGCGCCATCGTCGTCATGCTGGCGGTCAACACGCGGCTGGCGCTGCTGGTGCTCCTGATCCTGCCGCTCGTGATCCTGCTCTTCAGCATCTTCCAGACGAGGCTGATCCGCGTGAACCGCGAGATCCGCGAGGTCAACTCGCAGATCACGGGCAGTTTCAACGAGGGCATCACCGGCGCGCGCACCATCAAGACCCTGGCGGTCGAGGACCGTATGAAAGAGGAATTCACGGCGGAGACCGCCCGGATGAAGCGGACGTCGGTGCGGGCGGCGGGCCTGCGCGGCCTGTTTGCCTCGACGATGAGCTTTGCTTCCTCGCTGGCGCTGGCCGTGGTGCTCTGGCAGGGCGGGATCCTGGCGGCCGAGGACGTGGGCACGTTCTCGCTCTTCATGGCCTATTCGCAGGGCATGATGGAGCCGGTGCGCTGGCTGATCGACTCGATCTCCGATCTGATCACGACGCAGGTCAACATCGAACGGCTGACGCGTCTTTTGGAGACTCCGTCCGACGTGACCGATCCGGCCGAAGTGGAAGCGGTCTACGGCGACAGTTTTGCGCCGAAAAAGGAAAACTGGGAGGAGATCCGCGGCGACGTCCGCTTTGAAGACGTCTCGTTCCGGTACCCGGACGGCGAGGAGATGGTCCTGGAGCATTTCGACCTGCACATCCCCTTCGGCAGCCATATCGCCATCGTCGGAGAGACAGGCGCGGGCAAATCCACGCTGGTCAACCTGCTCTGCCGGTTTTATGAGCCCACGGAAGGACGCGTGCTCATCGACGGGCGCGATGCGCGCGAGCGCAGCCAGCTGTGGCTGCATTCGGCGCTGGGCTATGTGCTGCAGACGCCGCATCTGTTTTCCGGCACGGTCCGGGAGAACCTGCTCTACGGCGATCCGGATGCTACGGACGAGCAGATCTGGGAAGCGCTGGACCTGGTCGCGGCCCGGGACGTGGTCGAAAAACTCGAGCGCGGGCTGGATACGGACGTAGGAGAGGGCGGCGACCTTCTTTCCACCGGGGAGAAGCAGCTGCTCAGCTTTGCCCGGGCGATCCTGGGGCGGCCCAAGATCCTGATCCTGGACGAAGCCACCTCCTCCGTCGATACCGTGACGGAGCAGAAGATCCAGACAGCGGCGGAAAAGATCATCCGCGGGCGCACGTCCGTGATGATCGCGCACCGGCTTTCCACGGTGCGCAGCGCGGACCGCATCCTGGTGGTGCGGGGCGGCAGGATCGTGGAACAGGGAACGCACCGCGAACTGCTGGCGCTGGGCGGCTATTACCGCGAACTGTATACGCGGCAGTATGAGGACGAGGCTACGGCCGGCGTGCTCGGATAAAAAGAGAAGGCGGCTGCCGGGTCCGGGAAGGCCCGGCGGCTGCCGGCGCCTTCCGGGAGCGATGAGCGCGGAAGGGGATCGGTCCCCCTTCCGGTTTTGCTTTACAATCGGGGGGCTTTTGTTTACAATAAGCAGCAGAGACGGAAAGAAAGGAGGCAGCCGTGGGCAACACTTTTTATTTTGAATGGGAACCGGCCTTTATGGAATGGCTGCAGATCCAGCTCGGCGCGGTAGGCGGCACGATTTTCGGCCTGCTTTCCTTTTTGGGGGAAGAGATCGTCATGGTCGCCATCCTGGTCTTTTTGTACTGGTGCTACGACAAGGAATTCGGGATCTTCGTAGGGACCAACCTCATGACGGCCCTGATCTGGAATCCGATGATCAAGAACGTGGCGCTGCGCCGCCGCCCGTATATGGACCATGCCGGCGTCCGCTGCCTGAAACCGGTCAAACCCGAAGCGGACCTTCTGGATATCCGGGCGCAGGGATACTCTTTTCCGAGCGGACATGCCATGAATTCGACGGTGATCTACGGGTCGCTGGCCATCTACCGGCCGAAGGTCTGGCTGATCGTCCTGGCGGCCGCGATTCCGGTCCTGGTAGGCCTCTCGCGGGTGGCCGTGGGCGTTCATTACCCTACCGACGTGCTCGCAGGCTGGCTCGTAGGGACGTTTTCCCTGAGTTTCATCTCCTGGCTGCAGAAGATTGTGCGGAAACGCTGGGTGCTGTATCTGATCCTGATCGGCGCGGCTGTCCCGGGATTCTTCTACTGCGACAGCGCGGATTTTTACACGGCCGTCGGCACGGCGGCGGGCTTTTTTGCCGGGAATCTGTTCGAGATGCGGTATGTGAAGTTTGAGAACACCCGGAAGCCGCTGTACATGGTGCTGCGGCTGGCGATCGGCACGGCGATCTTCCTGGGACTGAAAAAACTTCTGGAACTGCCGATGCCGGAGGAACTTCTGACCTCTTCCACGCTGCCGGCCTTCTGGCTGAGGGCGGCGCGGTATGCGGTGCTGCTGTTCATCCTGGTCGGGGTCTACCCGCTGCTGTTCCGGGTCATAGAGCGGCGCGGAAAGGCGCAGGAAGCCGGCCCGGAGAAGGAAGCGGCAAAGGCGCAGGAAGCATAAAACAGACAAAAAAGAACACCGGTCTCCCCCTTAAGCAGGGGCGGACCGGTGTTTTTGCTGCGGGCCGGATGTGCCGGCGGGACATATGCGGGCAAAACCGGCGGGGGATCAGCGCCGCTGCAGGGCGCCGATGAGACTGAAGACGGCAAAGACCGCGATCTGGACTACTACGACGGTGGAGCCCACCGGGGTATCGGCCAGCACGGAGATCAGGATGCCGAGCAGCGAGCAGACGATGGAGAGCACGGCGGCGCACACGGTGACCGACAGGAAACTCCGGAACAGGCGCATGGCAGAAAGCGCCGGGAAAATGACGAGCGCCGAGATCAGCAGCGAGCCGACCAGATTCATGGACAGGACGATGATGACCGCGACGATCACGGCGATCATGAGATTGTAGGCGCCGGCAGGCGTACCGGTCGCACGGGCAAAATTCTCATCAAATGTGACCGCGAAGATCTTGTTGTAGAGCAGGACGAACAGAGCGACCACGACCGCGGAGAGCACGATGCTGAGGATGACTTCCGTCAGCGATAGCGTCAGGATGGAAGTAGAGCCGAACAGCGTGCTGCAGACGTCGCCGGAGATGTTGGAGGACGTAGGGAAGAGATTCATCAGCAGATAGCCTACGGCCAGCGCTCCGACGGAGATCATGGCTACGGCCGCGTCACCGCGGATCTTCGTATTCTGTCCGGTTTTGAGGAGCAGCACGGCGCAGAGCACGGTGATCGCCAGGATGAGGGGCATCTCCAAATCGGTGACTTTGAGTACCGCGGCGATGGCCATGGCCCCGAAGGCCACGTGCGAGAGGCCGTCGCCGATGAACGAGAAACGCTTCAGCACCAGCGTGACTCCCAACAGGGAGGCGCAGAGTGCGACCAGGACGCCTACGATCAGTGCCCTCCGGACGAAGGGAAAACTCAGATAAAAGACCAGTTTTTCCAGCAGTTCGCTCATCGGGCTTCTCCTTTCGTGTCTGTGAGGAAACGGCCGGCGGCGCTTTCGCGGTACTGCGCGGCGGTGCCGAAAAAGACGGACGTGCCGATATGCAGGATATGGCTCGCATACTTAAGGGCGGCGGTGATATCGTGGGAGATCATGATCACCGTGATGCCGGACTCCCGGTTGATACGGCGGATGAGCTCGTACATTTCCGCGGTCACGCGGGGATCGAGGCCCGAGACCGGTTCGTCCAGCAGGATCAGTTTTTCCGTGGCGCACAGCGCCCGCGCCAGGAGCACGCGCTGCTGCTGGCCGCCGGAAAGATCGCGGTAACAGCTGTCGGCCAGAGACAGGATGTCCATTTCCTCCATGGCGCGGGCTGCCCGCTCCCGGTCGCTGCGCCGGTAGAAGGGGCGGAGACCCAGGCGTCCCTGGCAGCCGGACAGGACGATCTCCCGGACGCTGGCGGGAAAATCGCGCTGGACGAGTGTCTGCTGCGGCAGGTAGCCGATCTGGTTCTGACGCAGGCCTTCTCCGGTCTCCACGCGCCCGCCCAGAGGCGGCGTGAGCCCCAGGATCGTCTTCATGAGCGTGCTCTTCCCGGAACCGTTTTCCCCGACGATGCAGAGATAATCTCCCGTATTGACTTCGAAGGAAAGATCCTTCAGGATGGCCTGGCCCTCATAGCCGAGGTCCAGGTGCCGGCAGCTGAGAAGTGCCATACCCGTTCTCCTTTATTGAAGCGCCGCGGTGAGAACGGCCAGATCGGACCGCATGACACCGAGGTAGGTGATCCCTTTTTGAAGATCGGCCGCCGTGACAGACTGCATGGAGTCGAGCACGAGGATCTGCTGGTCGGCCGAGGCGGTATGCTCGATGACCGTACGGGCAACGCTGCGGTCGGATCCCTCGAGGATGATGACGGAGCGCAGGCCGTATTCGTCGATCTTGCCCGCCAGAAAGATGACGGTCTCAAAGCTGGCTTTCGTTTCGGCCGAGCAGCCGGAAAAAGCCGCAAAGCAGCGCAGGCCGTAGTCCTCTGCCAGATAGCGGAAGGGGAAGCGGTCGGCAAAGAGCAGGGTCCGGTGCGGTGCCTCCCGCACAGCCTCGGCGTAAGCGGAATCCAGTTCTTCCAGCTGCGCCGTATAGGCGGAAGCGTTCGCGGCATAATCGCCGCGCCGGTCCGGGTCGGCTTCGCCGAGTTTTTCCGCGATGACCGAGCAGAGAAGGGAAGCGTTTTTCAGGGACAGCCAGAGATGTTCATCGTATTCCGGCTCCTCTCCCTCGGTTTCGTGTTCATCGTCCTGAGCGCCTTCCGGGAGCTCTTCCGTACGGGCCCGGCTGCCCAGCGCTTCCAGCAGATCGATCACGATGCGCCCTTCCCGGGGAGACTGGCGCAGGGCGTTTTCCGCCCAATCGTCCGATTCACCGCCCACGTAGATGAACACGTCACACGTAGCGATCTTTGCGATATCTCCCGCGGTCGGCTGGTAACTGTGGAAGTCGATGCCCTTATCCAGGAGCATCGTCAGCTCTGCTTCCGAAGCAGCCTCCCCGAGGACGTTCCGGACCCAGTCATAGACCGGAAAGACGGTGGTGACGATACGGAGCTTTTTTTCGCTCTGAGGCTGCCCGGCGCAGCCGCACAGAAGCGCGGACGCCAGGACCAGAGCGGCGCCTGCAGTCAGGATCTTCTTAATAAGACGGTTCATCAGCGCGGCACCTCCCGGCAGTTTCCGCACACGCCGTACAGGACGGTCTCCGTGCGGTCGAGCTGGAATCCGTCGCGTTCGGCCACGCGGGCGATGAGCGCATCGGCGGTCTCGCCGTCCATATGGAAGGAACGGCCGCATTTCCGGCAGGCCAGATGCAGGGCCTCACGGCAGTGTTCGTCGGCTGCATACTGATAACAGGCTTCGCGGCCGGCGCCCTGAGCGGCCACACGGCGCAGAAGCCCTTCTTTTTCCAGTTCGTTCAGATTGCGGTAAACGGCGCTCAGACTGATCTCCGAGTTCCCCAGTTCCCGGGCGATGTGCCGGGCGGTCAGGGCTTCGTCCGCATGGGCGGACAGATAAGCCAGCAGTTCTTTCCGCTGTCTGGTCTGGTATTTGGACATAACCGGTCCCTCCTTCGGTGAGACGTAGGATAAGCCTACCACGGGAATGGGCCGAAGTCAATATGCGAACGGTTCGCAAATCGGGAAAATTTGCGGATCATTCGCATTTTTTCGGCGTAAAAAGGGGAGCCGTCCCGCGGAGACGGCTCCCGTGTATGATGAGCAGCAAGACGTTCGTCAGTCCCGAAGACAGCTGGGACTGCGTCTTACTCCTGTGCCGAAGCGCTGCGGCGGTCCATGATCGCGCGGACCGCGAAAATCGTAGCGACCGTCAGAACCAGACCGATCGCCAGACAGATCCAGGGGTTCTGGATGAAACCGGCCAGCAGGTAGTTCACGAAGCAGACCCCGCCCACGGTGAGCGCGTAGGGCAGCTGCGTGGAGATATGGTTCACGTGGTCGCACATCGCACCGGCCGAGGCCATGATGCTGGTGTCCGAGATGGGAGAGCAGTGGTCGCCGAAGACCGCGCCGGCCAGGCAGGCGCCGATGCCCACGTGGAACAGGACGGAATCCGCGGGGAATACGACGGAGATGATGGGGATCAGGATACCGAAGGTGCCCCAGGAAGTGCCGGTGGAGAAGCTCAGGAAGCAGCCGACCAGGAAGATGACGGCGGGCAGGACCATGAACAGGGCTTCGGAAGCGCCCAGCATGGCGTTGCCGATGAAGAACTTGGCGCCCAGACTGCCGTTGACGATATTCTTGAGACCGCCGGCCAGCGTTAAGATGGTGATGGCCGGGACCATGTTGGTGAAGCCCTGAGGAACGCATTTCATGGCGTCCTTAAAGGTGATGACGCGGCGGCAGAGGTAGTAGATCAGCGTGATGAGCAGGGCGATCACGGAGCCCCAGGGCAGCGCCACGAAGGCGTCGGTATTGCCGAAGGAAGCGATCAGGTCGCCGGCGCAGCCGCTTTCCGCATCCCAGAAGCCGCCCACGTAGATCATGGCAAAGAAGCAGGCCACGATCAGCAGCACGATCGGCAGCACCAGATCGATCACGCGGCCGCGTTCGCTGTACTCGGTGTTCTCCATGGCCTTGTCGACGTGCTCGCCGCTGGTGTACAGATCGCCCTTCAGAGCGGCGTTCATCTCATGCAGGCGCATGGGGCCGTAATCGACGCGGGCGATGGCCAGGACCAGGATAAAGACCAGCGTGAGGATCGAATAATAATTCCACGGGATGGCCTGCACGAAGAGCGCGATGCCGTCGTCGCCCTCCACGACGCCTGTCACGGCTGCGGCCCAGGAGGAGATCGGAGCGATCATACAGACGGGAGCCGCTGTGGCGTCGATGATGTAGGCCAGTTTGGCGCGGGAGATCTTGTGGCGGTCGGAAACGGGACGCATGACGGAGCCGACCGTCAGGCAGTTGAAGTAATCGTCGACGAAGATCAGGACGCCGAGGATCACCGTGGCGATCTGCGCGCCGACCCGGGTCTTGATGTGCGTCTCCGTCCAGCGTCCGAAAGCGGCGCTGCCGCCGGAACGGTTCAGCAGAGCGACCAGGATGCCCAGCAGCACCAGGAAAATAAAGATGCCGGCGTTGTCGGCCACGGAGGCGATCAGACTGTCGTTGATCATGGTGTCCAGCGCGGTCACCGGGTTGCCGTTCGCGTAGAGGAAGGCACCCAGCAGGATGCCGAGAAAGAGCGAAGAGTAGACCTCGCGGGTGATGAGCGCGAGTGCGATGGCGACCAGCGGGGGGACCAGCGCCCAGAAACTGAAGGCAAAGACACTGTCGGAGGTGACATAGCCGAGGCCGTCGCATTCGTCGCAGCCTTCGCCGTGACAGTAGGTGCAGGCGGCCGTGGCGGCCGCTTCGGGAGCCGAAGCGCCGGAGGCATGGGCGACCGCCGCGCCCAGGACCAGCAGGAGGACCAGGGCGATCAGCAGCATTCTCAGGTTTCTGTTTTTCATGATGACTCCTTTTCCCGAATAAAAAAAATTAAGCCATGATGCCTATCATGACTTAAAACAAGGTGCCGGAAGGCGCCTTCGCCATGACAGCTCTCCGCAAGAACGCTTGCGACAGTCCGTCGGATCTTCTCTGACGACCCAGGCAAAAAAGCCGCAGGAACAGCTTTTCCCCTTCGGCGGTCGCCCCTTTCGCTCCCCGGCTTCCCGGCTGTTTCGGAAAGTTACTGATGTTGACCGCGCCTCTATCAAGACTTTATTCGGTTAAAATCAAGGTAACCCCAAGAGGCTGGATTGTCAAGACTTTTTTTCGGTGAAATGAAAAAAAGTGCCGTAAGTTTCGGCGGATTGTGGTATACTATTCGTTAGCCCGTCTTCGGGCAGGGGGGATCCCTGTGTCCGGAGGCAGGGCCCAGGAGGAAGCCCGGAGAGGAAACGCCCATGATCCAGGATATCGCGCCGCATCGGCTGGAAAACGCTTTTGCGCTGCGGCGGGAGCCGCAGCCGGGCGACCGCGTGCTGTTTGCGCGCCGCGGGCGGGAGATCCTGCTGCGCCGGGAAGACGGCGCCTGGCAGCTGCCGGCTGTCGGGGAGACGGGCCGGGAGGGGCTTCACTTCGGCTTTCTGCTGGATGGCGAGGCCTGTTTCCTGGGAGAAGGGGAACCGCAGCTCCCGGGTTTCGAATGGATCGATCAGCGGCAGTGCCGCGAACTGCGTCCGCAGGAACTCGGTTTTGCCTGCATCACAGGCATGCAGCTTTTGCGCTGGCGCGCCGAGCACCGCTTCTGCGGCGCCTGCGGCTGCGTGACACAGGACAGCCTCACGGAGCGGGCACTCGTATGTCCGTCCTGCGGGCTGACGGTATATCCGAAGATCATGCCGGCGGTGATCGTCGGCATCGTGCACCGGGGCCGCCTGCTGGTCACGCGGTATGCGGACCGGCCGCTCAGCACGCTGGCGCTGGTCGCCGGCTATACGGAGATCGGCGAGACCGCGGAAGAGACCGTGCGCCGGGAAGTGCAGGAGGAAGTAGGCCTAAGGCTCGGCCGGATCTCGTATTACAAGAGTCAGCCCTGGGGCTTCTCCGATACGCTGCTGCTGGGCTTTTTTGCCCGGCTGGAAGGCAGCAGCAAAGCGATGAGGCTGGATCGGACGGAACTGAAGGAGGCCATGTGGCTCCGTCGGGAGGAACTCCCGGACCGTCGCGGGGAAGCCAGTCTGACAGCGGAAATGATGGAAGTCTTCCGGACGGGGAAGGTCCGGATCTGACAGGAGGAAGAAGAATGGAAGAAACGCGGGAGACCGAAGCGGTCATTCCGACGGTAAAAGAAGATTATGTGATCCGTGCGATGGCCTGCGACGGACAGATCCGGGCTTTCGCAGCGGTTACAAGGGGTCTGGTCGAAGAGGCAAGGCGTCGTCATGATACCAGTCCTGTCGTGACGGCGGCGCTGGGAAGGCTGCTGACGGCCGGCGCGCTGATCGGCTCCCAGATGAAGGGGGAAGAGGATACGCTCACGCTCAAGATCCGCGGAGACGGACCGGTGCAGTCGCTGACCGCCGTAGCGGATTCTCACGGCCATGTCAAAGGCTATGCGGCCCAGCCGCAGGCCATGCGTCCCGTGAACGCCAAAGGCAAGCTGGACGTAGCCGGTGTGATCGGCAAAGGCCAGCTGACCGTGATCCGCGACCTGGGCTTGAAAGAACCGTACGTGGGGAGCATCGAACTGGTCAGCGGCGAGATCGCCGAAGACCTGACGCAGTACTACGCGGTGTCGGAACAGACGCCGACGGCCGTATCGCTGGGCGTTCTCATGGACCGCGGCAACACGGTGGCGCAGGCGGGAGGCTTCCTGCTGCAGCTGATGCCCGGCGTGACCGGGGAAGCAGCGGAGGCCCTGGAGCAGACCATCCTGGCCATGCCGCCTATCACGGCTCTGCTCGGCGCCGGAAAAGCGCCGGAGGAGATCCTGAC
>JAGDDE010000003.1 GCA_017958185.1 Lachnospiraceae bacterium
ACACAGCCGCCCACACAGCCGCCGACACAGCCGCCGACGCAGCCGCCGACCGAGCCGCCCACGCAGCCGCCCACACAGCCCGGATCCACAGCCGCCTCAAGCGCTCCGGCGCCATCCACGGCCTCGGTGCCGACGGACCCGGTGCAGCCCTCTGCCGGGGACCCGACACGCCCTTCTCCGACCGAGAGCGCCGCCGCGTCCACCGGGAACGTGCCGCGCAGCTCTCAGGCTGCCCAGCAAGGCACGGTCGTACCGCCGACCGTCCCCGCACCCCCCAGCGAGGGAACACTGTTCTCGCAGCTGCGTGTGTGGATCCTGCTGGGAGCCGCCGCAATCCTCGCCCTGGTCCTTCTGGTCGTCCTGTGGATCGCCGGCATGCGGCACAAATAGAAACAAGAACACACACGGCCCGGCGCCTCGGCGCCGCCCGCCGTATCTTTGACCGACGGAGGTTAGTCATGAGCAACAAGAAGAAGATCAAAAAGCTGTTTGCCTTGCTGGACGAGATCGACGCCTACGGGCGCTGCGCCGGCAAGGTCAATTATGATATGGAATGCTGCGCCCCGGAAGAGGGAATCGAGCAGGCCGGCCGCGATACCGCCATTCTGTCCAAGCGGATCTTCAAGATGACGCACGACAAAAAATACGTGCAGCTCATCCGGGAACTGCACGAGGACGGAGAAGGTCTGACGGACGTGCAGAAGCACGCGGTGCGGCATCTGTACGAGTCCTGGGAGAAGACGAAGAACATCCCGCCCAAGATGGCTTTCGAGATGGATCTGGCCTACGGAAAAGCCTACGGCGACTGGCTGAAGGCCAAAAAGGCTGCGGACTATTCCCTGTTCCGCGATTCGCTGGAGGAACTGATCCGGCTGAGCCGCAAGGCGGTCTCCCTGCGCGACCGGCAGAAAGAGACTGTCTACGACACCATGCTGGACGACTATGAGCCCGGCGGCTCCATCGCGCAGCTCGATGCCTTTTTCGGCGCTCTGAAAGAGCGGATCATCCCGCTCGTCCGCCGCATCCAGAAGGACGGATCGCCCATCCGTGAGGATTTCCTTGACCGGCCGGTGCCGATCCCGGTCCAGGAGAAGTTCTCCCGTTATCTGATGGAGCTGGAAGGCCTGCGCCCGAGCGCCACCGTACTGATGACGACCGAGCACCCGTTCACGACACATTTCGGCCCGTGGGACGTGCGCATCACCACGCATTTCTACGAGAACAATTTCATTTCCAATATTTTCTCGACCATGCACGAGGGCGGCCACGCGCTGTTCATGCAGAATGAGCCGGCCCTGCTGTACGAGAACCATACGGCGGACGAGATGACCAGCGCGATGCACGAATGCATTTCCCGTTTCTATGAGAACATCGTAGGCCGCAGTCGCGAGTTCGTCTCGCTGATCACGCCCAAACTGCGGGAGATCACCGGCGACACCTTCGCGGACGTGAGCGAGGAGGAACTGTACCGGGCTGTCAATATCGCCCGGCCCGACCTGATTCGCACGGAAGCGGACGAACTGACCTACTGCCTGCACATCATCGTGCGGTACGAACTGGAAAAGGCCTTCATCAACGGAGAGATCAGCGTGGACGAGATCCCCGCGCTGTGGAATGAGAAGTACCGCGAGTATCTGGGCGTGGAAGTCCCAGACGACGGCAAAGGCTGCCTTCAGGACGTGCACTGGTCCGGCAGCTATGGCTACTTCCCTTCGTACGCGCTGGGCAACGCCTACGGCGCGCAGATCCTGCGGACCATGGAAAAAGACTTCGACGTTCATGCGGCGCTTGCGGCCGGCGATCTGGCGCGGATCCTGGACTGGCTGAAGGAAAAGGTCTTCCCGATCGCTTCGCTCTGCACGCCGGACGAGTGGATCCGGAAGATCACCGGAGAGAGCCTGAATGTGAACTATTATCTGGACTATCTGGAAGAAAAGTTCACCAGACTGTACGATCTTCCATGAGAAGCCTGCCATAACGGAAAAAAAGGACCTTGCGCATTGGTCGCAGCCCTGTTACAATACTTGCCAAACACCGCCGGCGGAGTGCAGGCGGCGCAAAGCCGGGGGACCCGGCATCCAAAAGGAGGTAGAAGTCTATGGAGTTCAGAAGACCCGACGGTATGGAGCGCATCACGACGAAGGCTCTGGCAGAGGTCTACATTGAAGAACAGATCGCGGCGCTGCGGGAGCAGGTCGGCGATAAGAAGGTGCTACTGGCGCTTTCGGGCGGTGTGGATTCTTCCGTGACGGCAGCCCTGCTGATCCGCGCGATCGGCCGCCAGCTGGTCTGCGTGCATGTCAATCACGGCCTGCTGCGCAAAAATGAGCCGGAACAGGTAATCCATGTATTCCGCGAGGAGATGAACGCCAATCTGATCTATATCGACGCGACAGACCGTTTCCTGGATAAACTGGCCGGCGTCTCCGATCCCGAGACCAAACGGAAAATCATCGGCGGAGAATTCATTGAAGTCTTTGCCGAAGAGGCCCGCAAACTGGACGATATCACCTTCCTGGCGCAGGGGACCATTTGGCCGGACATCCTGGAGAGCGAAAGCGGCATCAAGGCGCATCATAACGCGGGCGGCCTGCCGGAGGATCTGTCCTTCGAACTGGTCGAGCCGGTCCGCATCCTGTATAAGGACGAGGTGCGCGTCGTTGGACGCGCGCTGGGCCTGCCGGCAGCCATGGTCGACCGCCAGCCATTCCCGGGGCCCGGACTGGGCGTGCGCTGCACCGGCGCCATCACGCGTGACCGACTGGAAGCCCTCCGCGAGGCCGATGCGATCGTCCGCGAAGAGATCGGCAAACTGCCTGCGACGCCCTGGCAGTACTTCTGTGTGGTGCCCGATATCCGGTCGACCGGCATCAAGGACGGAAAGCGCTATATGGGCTGGGCAGTCATCATCCGCGCGGTCAACACCGTTGACGCGGTGACCGCCACCGTACCGGAGATCCCCTTCCCCGTGCTGTGCACCATGCGCGACCGCATCTTGGCTTCCGTCCCCGGCGTCAACCGCGTTTTGTGGGATCTCAGCGAAAAACCGGTCGCGACCATCGAGTGGGAGTGAGGTACAAAAGTCGAAAAACCTTGGAATATCAAGGCTTTTTGGCCTCTCAAAGGTTCCTTTGATAACAATTTGATAACAGTTGAATGATCTCCCTTTATTCTCCGTATCAAGGGGTTTAGGGGTGAGAGAGTCATTCTTGACGGTTTGTGACTGGAAAGATCCATATTATGAAAGCCCTTCGCTGTGGGTATGCAGCGAAGGGCTTTTTGTCGTTGTTGGGGTGATATCAGTCTTTATTGAGCTTGCCTTTGAGCGCCTTGACCATGGCGTCTCTCAGCTCCTGAGATGGCACTTTCGCCGTGATCTGCGTGTCATCGTACTGCGGATAGTAGTAACGCCACTTATCGTACTCGTCTCTGCTGATCTCTCCGGCACGGTACTTCTCGGCAACAGCGGCCCAGGCACAGACCAGTTCAGAGATGCGGGAAGCATCCTTTCCTTTTCGGGGATCAATGCGGAAAAGGACTTCTCCGTCCCTGGTCTCGATGGTCAGGCCGTAGCGATCCTCCAAAGCGAACAGGGTGTGCATCAGGCCAAAGTAACTGTCAATGTCGGGAACATCGAGAGCCAGCGGGGACACATCAAGAGCACCAGCAAGAGCCTTAGTCAGATCCTCTTTCGGGGTGCGGGTACCGGCCTCATATTGAGCCATGCGGATATCGGCGGTCTTCTCCGGGAAGCCGACCAATGTACCGAGATATTTCTGCGTCATGCCCCGCAGATTGCGGATGAAGCGTATTCTTTCTCCAATAGCCATAGGAAAGCCCTCCTGTGTATGTACTGATCAGAGTATAGCAGATACGCTTAGTGATGTCAAGAATAACTTAAACAAAAAAGATAAAAATCTTCTCTGAAGCCCCTTGACTTTAACAGAAACGCTTAGTATAATGAGAGAGGCTTAAACTAATACAGTTAAGTCGAACATCTGAATAACCTCCCCGCATCACAGAAATGATGCACCCCGCCCGGGCAAATCGGATGGCGGCCAGAAAGTACTTCCGACACTAAATAAGAGAAGTCTATGCTTTTATCGGGGTTATTCAACAACGACCACTAAAAACTATGAAAGGAGATTTTTTATGGAAAACAAGTTTATGCGAGTAGAGGAAGTAGCCGCCGAGCTTGGCGTTTCCGCCTCCTATGCTTACAAGGTCATACGGAGGCTGAACGACGAGCTCAAGGCCAAAGGCTTCGTCACGATCGTAGGAAGGATCAACA